>NZ_JBHVUH010000014.1:0-268998 GCF_042884245.1 Streptomyces sp. NPDC058145
TTTTTTTTTTTTTTTTTTTTTTATTTTTTTCTGTCTTTTTTTTTTTTCTTGTGCCCGGGGGGGGGTGCCGGGGGGTGTCCCATAAAAATTACCCCCCCCCGGGGGGGGGGGGGGGGGCGCCCCCCCCCCCCGACTCCGCGCACCACGACCGAACGGCTGGAGGGAGCAGCGCGATGACCGCACCCGGGCACATCGACTTCGACGGGTTGCTGGGCGCACGCAGGCGACGGGCCCGCGCCGAACTCGCCGACGCCGTCTGGGCGGTGTACGCGCAGCAGGCACCGGAGAAGGCCGGCACCACCGTGCCGCCGGCCGACGCACGCCGCGAGCCCCGGCTCTGCAGCCAGCTGGTCCTGGGCGGCCTGAGCGGAATGACGATGGACCAGCTCCTGCTGGCCGGCCGCCGGGAGGATCCGGCACCGCTGACCGTCGCCGCGGACGACGAGGGCGTCGTCGTTCTGCCGGGCCTCGGCCGCGTCCGCACCGGACGGCGCGCCGGCGAGCTGACGGTGCGCTACGACGACGCCGCGCGCACGCTCACCGTCGACGGGGAGCCCATGGCGTACGAGCTGGAACCGTGCCTCATGGTGCCGGGCACCCGCATCGAACTGGTCGACCGGCTCGACCCCGTCCTCAAGGCCTTCCTCGACCTGCACATCGACGACCCCGAGCGGCTGACGCTCCTCACCGACGGCGCCGCCCAACTGCCGCGCATGGCACGCGCGCTGGACATCATCGCCGCCGTCAGCCCCGGCTACCACGCCGCGCTCGTCGAATCCCTGCGCGCCGTCGTCCTCTACCGGCACCCCGACGCGGAGTCGTTCGCCGCGCTGGGCATGCACGGCATGATCTTCCTGAACGTGCCGGACGGCGCCGGCGTCGACCACTTCGTCGAGGAACTCGTCCACCAGGGCGGTCACGTGGTCTTCAGCGAGGCCACACTGCACCGCGCCGAGTTCTTCCGCGTCGACCCCGAGGCGGAGCTGTCCGGACTGATCGGCCGGGACGACCCGCGCACCGTGTACGACGCCTTCCACGGGCTGTTCACGGAGCACATGGAGTACCAGATCGTCCTCGGCGCCCTGGAACGCGGGCTGGCCGACGACGGGGAACGCCCCGAGTTCCGGGCCCACCTCACCTCCGTGGCCCGCCGGCACCTGCGGGACCTGCGGCTGATCGGCCCGCACGCCCGCGAGATCTTCAGCGCCGCCGGCCGGGAGGTCCTCGCCGCCTTCCAGGAGACCTACGACCGCGCGGCCGCGGCGCATCCCGACCTGTTCGGCTCCGGTGACGACGTCGAGGATCTGCTGCGCGAGTTGGTCGCCATACCCAGCGTCAATCCCCTCCTGCCCGGCGCGGAGGGCGTCGCCGACGAGCGGGACCTGGCGGAGTTCGTCGCCGGACGGCTGCGCTCGGTCGGTGTGGACGTGGAGATGCGGGAGGTGCGGGACGGGCGCCGCAACGTGATCGCCCACGTGCCGCGCGCCGGTGACGCCGACGGCCAGGTGGTACTGCTCAGCGCCCACATGGACACCTACCCCGCCGGCGGCCCCAGGGCCGGATACCGGCCCGTCACGGAGGGCCGCACCCTGCACGGCCGCGGCAGCGCGGACGCCAAGGGCTCGCTCGCGGCCATGATGACCGCCTTCGTCCAGGCGGCGCACGCCGCGCACCACCGAGAGGCGTATCTCGCCGCGACGGTGGACGAGGAGTGCCTGCTGCTGGGCGTACGGGAGCTGGCCCGGCACGGCATGCGGCCCACCCTCGGCATCACCGGCGAACCCACCCGGCTCGCCCCGGTCGTCGCCCAGAAGGGCATCGTCCGCGGCGCGTTCACGGTGCGCGGCCCCAGGAGCCACGCCGCCTACCCCGCCGAGATCACGGCGGTCGGCTCGGCGTCGGAGCTGATCGCCGCCGTACGAGAGCTGAACGCGCGGCTGCGACGGGAGACGGGCCATCCCCGGCTGGGCGCCGCCACCGTCACCGTGACGCGGCTGGACAGCGACGGAGGGATGAACCTCGGCGCGACCGAGGTGTCCGTCCACTTCGACGCGCGCTTCCTGCCCGGCACGACCGGTGAGGAGTTCGCCGCCCGCGTGGAGGGCGAGCTGCGAGCCGCCCTCGGCGACCACGTGGACCTCTCCCCGGTATCCGTCGACTTCGTCTCCCCGCCCAACGACCTGCCGCCCGGGTCGCCCCTGGCCGACGAGTTCTTCGCCGCCGTGAAGGAGTCCACCGGCGCCTGCGAGCCGGAGGCCTTCTCCTACGGCAGCGAGGCCGGCGTGCTGGCGGAATTCTGCACGGCGAGCCTGGTGTTCGGACCGGGCGACCCGCGCCACTCGCATGCCGGGACCGAGTCGGTCGACCTCGACGAGGTCCGCACCGCCACCGACATCTTCCGCCGCCTCCTGGTCGGCGACCAGCGCTGACCACAGCCCCATTCGGACAGGACCACGACGTGACAACAAGCAGTAACAGCCTCGGCACGAGCGGCCGTGAGCGCCTCTGCCTGGCCCTCGACCTCACGGACCGCGCGGAGATCATCAAGGCCGTGGAGGAACTCCGCGACCTCATCGGCTGGTTCAAACTGAACTCGGCGTTCACCCTGCACGGCCCCGGCCTCGTCCGGGAGATCCTCGACCGGGACGTCAAGGTGTTCCTGGACGCCAAGCTGCACGACATCCCCAACACCCTGGCCGGATACGGGGATGCCGTCACCCGGCTCGGCGTCCACCTGGTCACCCTGCACACCGGCGGCGGCCTGGAGATGATGCGCGCCGCCGTCGCCGCCGCCGACCGGACCGCCGCCGAACTGGGTGTCCAGCGGCCCAAGCTGGTCGGCGTCACCCTGCTGACCAGTGTCGATCGGGCTACCCTCAACGGCGACCTCAACGTGCCCGGCACGGTCGAGGACGAGATCCGGCGCCGCGCCCGACTCGCCGCCGAGGCCGGCCTGGACGGCGTGGTCTGCGCCCCGGGCGAGATCGAGCTGATCCGCGCGGACCTGCCCGACGACTTCTTCTACGTCACCCCCGGCACCCGGTCCCCGGGTGGCAGCGGCAACGACCACAAGCGCACCGGCACCCATGCCCAGGCACTGGCCGCCGGCTCGTCCCTGCTGGTGGTGGGCCGGCGGATCAACCAGGCCGCGGACCGGAGGCAGGCCGCGGCCGAGGTGCTGCGGGAACTGCGGGAGGCCACCGCCTGATGGTCGTCCTGCCGCCCAAAGCCGTCATCGCCTGCGTGCACCTGCTGCCCACCCCCGGTTCCCCCGGTTACGGCGGCAAGGTGGAGGACATCTACGAGACCGCGCTCGCCGAGACCGAGACCTACCTCCGGCACGGCGTCGACGCGCTGATCGTCGAGAACTTCCGCGACACCCCCTTCCACCCGCACACCGTCCCGCCGGAGACCACCGCCACGATCGCCGGGGTCACCCGGGAGATCGTGCGGATGGCCTCCGTACCGACCGGTGTCGCCGTGCTGCGCAACGACGCGACCGCGGCCCTCGCCATCGCCACCGCCACCGGCGCCGACTTCATCCGCGTCAACGTGCACGTCGGCGCCGTTCTGGCGGAGCAGGGGCTGGTCACCGGCCGGGCCCACGAGACGCTCCGGCTGCGCCGGACGCTGGGCAGCGACGTCGCCGTCTTCGCCGACGCCAGGGTGAAGCACTCCCAGCCCTTCGTCTATCCGGACCTGGCCACCGAGGTCCGGGACCTGGCACTGCGCGCGGACGGGGTGATCGTCTCCGGGGAGCTGACCGGGCTGGAGACGAGCCCCCAGGACCTGCTGACCGCCCGCACGGCGACCAGCGGCCCGCTGTTCGTGGGCAGCGGGGTCACTCCGGAGAACCTGCCGTCCGTCTACGACTGCGCCGACGGGTTCGTCGTCGGCAGCTACTTCAAGGCGTCCGGGGTGCCGCGCAACCCGGTGGACGAGTCCCGGGTGGCAGCCCTGATGGAGAGCGTCCGGGCGCTGCGCGCCGCCAGGGCCGGGACCCACCAACCCATGCACGACACGGCAATACAGCACGACACGGACAGGTGAGAACATGCGACAGCGCAGGGTCGACGACGAGGCCATGGCCCGGCTCTTCAGACCGGAGCGAACGGACCGCGGACTGCTGGTGTCCGTCGTCGGCTTCGACGGCTCCGGCAAGACCACGCAGATCGAACGGGTCGCCGAAGCCCTGCGCGCCCAGGGCCGCGAGGTGGTCGAGACCCGCCAGCCCACCGACTGGTACCGGGAACTGGCCAACGTCCAGACCTTCCACGACGCGGGTGGCTCCGTGGAGACCGCGCACATCCTCGCCCTGCTGGCGGCCGCCGACCGCCGCCGGCACGTCCAGGAGGTCATCGACCCCGCCCTGGAGCGCGGCGCGGTCGTGCTGTGCGACCGGTACGTGTACGCGACCTTCGGTGTCTTCGTGCACCGCGGTGTCGACTTCCGGCTGCTGGCCGACATCAACCGGGGGATCCCGCGGCCGGATCACGCCTTCTACCTCGAGCTGCCCACCGAGGAGCTGCTGCGCCGGCTCCGGGAACGGGACGGCGACCGGCTCAAGCACGAGGAGAAGTCCGCCGAGCGGATCGAGTCGATCGTGCGCACCTACGAGGAGCTGGGCTCCGAGCTGATCCACATCGACGGCACGGCGGCCCGCGAAGAGGTCACCGCGCGGATCCTTCGGCACATCGAGGGCTGAGCGGGGGCCGGTCACGGCCCCCGGCCCCGGAACACGGCAACGAGTGAGGTAGTTATGTGCGGCCTGGCGGGAACAGCGGCAGTGGGCGGGCGTCCCCTGTCCGCCGCGGCGGACGGTCTGCTGCGGAGCATGACCGGGACCATCGCCCACCGCGGCCCGGACGAGACGGAGTTCTTCCGTTCCGGACCCGTCGGTCTGGGCTTCGTACGCCTGTCCCTGGTGGACCCGGAGGGTGGCGGCCAGCCGCTGAGCACCGACGACGGCTCCCTGGTACTGATCGCCAACGGCGAGATCTACAACCACCGGGAGCTGGCCGCCGGCCTCCCCGCCGGAACCCGGCTACGCACCGGATCGGACTGCGAGGTACTGCTGCACCTGTACCGCCGGGACGGCCTGAACTTCCTCGACCGGGTCCGGGGAATGTTCGCGCTGGTCCTGTGGGACCGTACCCGCAACCGGCTGGTGTTCGCCCGCGACCGGTTCGGGATCAAGCCGCTGTTCTTCCACGCCGACGCGGAGCGCATCGTCTTCGCGTCGGAGATCAAGGCCCTCTTCCACGACCCGGCCTGCCCCCGCGAACTGGACTGGCAGCGGGCGCTGGCGGACCCGGCGGTCACCGGTGACCTGGTGCTGGGCGACTCCCCGCCGCACGCCTGGTTCAAGGGCGTCGATCTGGCCCCGGCCGGCGCCGTCACCACCTTCGACCTCACCTCCGGTGAGCGGAGCACCCACCGGTACTGGTCGTTCCCGGACTTCGACGGCGACACCGACGGCTCCGAGGCGGACCTCGTCCGCTCGTACGCGGACGCGCTGGCCGCCTCCGTCCGGGACTGCCAGATGGCCGACGTGGAGATCGGCCTCTTCCTCAGCGGAGGCATCGACTCCGCCACGGTGGCCGCGCTCGCCGACATCGAGCCACGCACCTTCACCATGCTCAACGGCAGCACGCTGGAGAACCGGGACGCCGAGTGGGCGCACCGCACCGCGGCCCACCTGGGCCTGGTCAACCACCAGGTGCTGCATGACACCACGGCCGTGCCCGGCGTGGACGAGTGGAAGCGGCACCTGTGGCAGATGGAGACGCCACTGGCCGGGCCGGAGACGTTCTACAAGTACGAGCTCTACCGTTACGTCGCCGCCCAGGCCCCGGAGATCAAGGCCATGCTGCTCGGCGGAGGCGCCGACGAGTTCAACGGCGGCTACACCACCACCCTGGCAGGCGGCGGGGACTGGTCCGACTTCATGGCCAACGTCGACCGCATGGGAACGCGGCGCCACCAGCACCGCCACCCCGGGCTGGGCGCCTGGTGGGAGCAGCCCGGCCCGCCGCTGCTGCGCGCCGAGGCGCTGCGGGCGGCGTCCGGCGCGGAGCGGCGCGACGACTACGAGATGCTGTTCCGCACCAAGTACCGCGACGTCCAGCTCTACAACTGCTGGCACGAGGACCGCACCGCCGCCGGCAACGGCATCGAGGCCCGCGTGCCGTTCCTGGACCACCGGCTGGTGGAGATCGTGGCGGCGATCCCGCACACGCTGCGGCCCGCCCTCGTCTGGGACAAGCAGATCCTGCGCCGGGGACTGGCCGGAGTGCTGCCCCGGGAAGTGCTGACCCGCCCGAAGATCCCCTTCTACTACGGCAGTGGTGTCCGGCACACCTACCGGACGTTCGCCAGCATGCTGGCCCAGCAGGGCGACCGGCTGCTGGACGAGGCGCTCGCCGGACCGGGCGCCCGGGAGTACCTCGACGCCGACCACATGCGTGCCGCGCTGCGCGCGCTGGAGGAGGATCCGGGCGCCGGCCACGTCGAGTTCCTGGTGCGCGCGGCCAACCTCGGACTGCTGGCCGGCATGGCCCGCGAACTGCCCGGGCCGCTGGTGACCGCGCCCGCGGCGCCGGTCCTGCGCTCCGTTCCGGTCGTCGACTGGAGCCGGCAGGCGCCGGAGATCGAGGCACTCGTCGTACGCCGGGAGCCCGTCGACGCGGCCGCGGTGCTCGCCCGCGCGGACGGACTGCTGCTGTTGCGCGCTCCCGAGGACGACACGGTCTGGTACCTCACGCTCGACGGCGCCATCGAGTACGTCGTCGACGACACGGCGGAGGCGGGCTGGTCGTCCCTGCTCCAGGCGTTCGACGGGGAGCGGCCCGTCGGGGAGCTCGTGGCCGCTCTCGACCTCGATCTCAAGCGGTTCGAACCCTTGGTCACCGAAGCGCTGGAGGCCGGGCTCCTGGTGACCGCGGCCGGGACCCGGTGACCGGACCGGTGCCGCCCCCGGCCCCCGGCTCCCGCACGAAAGGAACTCGTGGCATGTCCACATCTCACAACCTCGTCGGCGTCCTCGAGCGGCTGCGGGGCGAGGGGCTGCTGCCCACCGACACCCTGGCGGTGCTGTGCGTCGGCTCGGTGGCCCGCGGCTGGGCCAACGAGCGCAGCGACTACGACCTCGTCGTGGTCACCCGCGAGCCGTTCGCCGACGACCGGGCACGCGGCCTGCCCGTGCCGCTGCAGCCGGCCACGCTCCCCACCGTGGGACTGCGCGTGGACGGGCGCCGCTGGGAGATCAAGTACTGGCTCGACACCCAGATGGACCAGATGTTCGCCAAGATCAGCCGGGAGCGGTTCGAGGCCGGCACCCACGCCTCCCGGGCCCTGATCGATGTCGAGGAACTCGCCCTGGAGCGTCTGATCCCCGCCATCACCCTGACCGGTGAGGAGTGGGTCGAGGCCCGCCGGCGCGAGCTGGCCGAGTCCGCGTTCCGCTCCTTCGCGGTCAGCCGCTCACTGGCAGGCATGGACTCCGCGGTCGAGGACGCCCTCGGGCAACTCGCCGCCGGCGACGCCGAGTCCGCGGTGCTGTCCGCCCGGCGCGCGATCGGCCACGTGGTCGACGCCCTGCTGGAGTCGCACGACTGCTACGGATCCGCCCAGCCCAAGTGGCGGGCCCGGCGGTTCCGGGAGGCCGATCCGACCGAGGTCCCGTTCGAGCAGTACTGGGCGCTGGAGACCATGCGTGACCTCGATCCCGCGGCACCGGACCGGTGGGTCGAGCGGACCGTGCAGTGGTGCCGGCGACTGTGCATGGAGGTGGAAGTCTGATGGCCGGAACGCCCGCGCTGACCGGCTCCGCCGTCCTGAGCCACGCGACGTACATCCAGGTACGCAAGTACCGCGGCCACCTGATCGTGGCCCTGGACGACGAGGCCGTGGAACTGGACGACGTCACCGAGTTCATCTTCAAGCGGCTGGACGGAGCGGCCCGGGTCCGGGACATCGGCGAAGCGGTCGCCGCCGCCTACGAGGTCCCCGTGGACGAGGCCACCGCCGACAGCATCGAGGTGCTGACCGACCTGCTCATGGGCGGATACGTACAGGTCGCCGACGGTCCGCTCCGGGAGATCTGAGATGTGCGGGACCGTGGGGATGTTCCTGGGCTGCGCGGCGCTGTCCTACTGCCCCAAGTCGCTGCTGACGCGCGGCCGGCCGCAGTCGCCGGCCGGCCCCGCCACGGCCACTGGCGGCGCGGCCGGCACCCGTGCCCAGGCTCCGGCGGACCAGGACGCCGGCGCTCCGGCGGACCCCCGTGCCGGCTCCGAACCCCCGGCCTATCGCAGCGTCTTCCAGAACTGGGACACCCGCGCGAGTGTCCGTGCCGCACCCCGCCGGGTCGTCGCGGACGCCGACGCGGCCCTGCGCTTCTTCTCCCCGGACCTGGTCCCGGTGGCCCGGCACCCGCTGGTGCGGGCTCTTCCCGGCCCGGTCTTCGACACCCTGCTCGTCCAGCACCTCTACCGCTACCTGGACTTCACCGCGAAGCTCGAGTACCTGGTCGTCAACCGCGCCGTGATCGGCATCGCGCACGGCTCGGTCGGCGTGCCCGTTCCCGAGAGCATGCGCTTCGACGCCCTCAAGATGTACTGCGACGAGGCCTACCACGCGCTCGCGGCCGTGGACCTCAGACGCCAGGTGGAGCGCGTGACCGCGGTGCCGGCCCGCCTGCCCGCGGAACCCTTCTTCCTGCGCCGCCTGCGGCAGATCCTGGCCGGACTGCCGGCCGGGCAACGCGCACTGGCGGAACTGATGTTCGTCATCGTCTCCGAAACTCTGATCTCGGCCAGTCTGGCCGAGATCCCGGGTACGGACGACGTCGTGCCGGCGGTCCGCGAGTCCATCCGCGACCACGCCCTCGACGAGGGCCGCCACCACGCCTACTTCGCCGTGTTCCTGCGCCATCTGTGGGGCGCCCTGGACCCCGGGCAGCGGCGCCTGGCCGGACGGCTCGCACCGCGACTCATGGACGCCTTCCTCCACCCCGACCTGGAGGGCATGCGGGCCGAGCTCGTCGGCCACGGTCTGACCGAGGACCTCGCCGAACAGGTCCTCGGCGAGGTCTACACGCCCGAGGTGCTGGGCCGCCAGATGCGCGCGACCTCCCGGCAGACCCGGCGCTACCTCGACGACCTCGGCGCCTTCGACGATCCGGAGGCAGCCGCGGAACTGCACGCACACGGCTACGCGCCGTGACCGTCCGGCGCACCGGACGAGTGAGAACCCCGGACAGGTGAGGGACATGGAACAGGCAACCATCGACGACCGGCGGACCCCGGCGGCCCCCCGCTCCGCCGGGGCGTTCTGGAGGTACTGGACGGCTTCCACGGTCAGCAGGGCGGGCGACGCGGTCACCTCGGTCGCACTGCCCCTGCTGGCTCTCGATACGTTGCACGCCGGCAGCTTCGAGGTGAGCCTCATCACGGCGGCCGGGTACGCGGCCTGGCTGCTCATCGGGCTGCCCGCCGGAGTGATCGTCCAGCGGCTCCCGCTCCGCGGCACCCAGGTGGCGCTCGATCTGCTGCGCGCGGGGGCCGTGCTGTCCGTGCCGGCCGCCGCCGCGCTGGGCGTGCTGCACATGACCCAACTTGTCCTGGTCGCACTGATGGTGGGGCTGGCCACCGTGGTGTTCGACGTCGGCAACGCGACCCTGCTCCCCTTCATCGTGAGCAAGGAGGAGCTGACCCGGCGCAACAGCCTGACATCGGCGTCCAACGCGACGACCGAGCTGGGCGGCCCGTCCCTCGGCGGCGCGCTGGTGCAACTCGTCGGCGCGGCGGCCGCGCTGCTCCTCGACTCCCTCAGCTATCTGGTGTCCGCGATCCTGCTGTGGGCACTGCCCCGGCCTTCGAGCCCCCCGTCCCGGAAGCAGAACGATCCGCCGCTCGAACTCATCAAGGACGGGTGGCGGTTCGTCGTGCGGCATCCGCTGATCCGCTCGTGCGTCGCCGCCGCCACGCTGGTCAACTTCGTCTGCGGCGTGCTGATGGCCCTCACACCCGTCTTCCTGGTGCGCACCCTGCACCTCCCGGCGGGCGCGGTGGGTGTGCTGATGGCCTCCGGTGGCGCGGGCAGTCTGCTCGGCGCGGCCTGCACGCCCCGGCTCGGCGACCGACTGGGCAGCGCCCGGGCGGTGCTGGCCGCTTCGGTGCTGCTGCCGCTGTCCCTGTTGCTGCTGCCCCTGTCCGCCTCGTGGTGGGCGGTACCGCTCTTCGTCCTCGGCAACGCCGGGTTCTCCGCCGGAACCGTGGTCATCAGCATCCTGACCCGTACGCACCGCCAGTCCGTGACACCGCCTGACCTGCTGCCGCGCGTGATGGCCACCGTTCGCTTCGTTTCCTGGGGCGCGATCCCGCTCGGCGCCCTCACCGCCGGACTGACCGCCTCGGCCTCCGGCCCCCGCACCGGCCTGGTGCTGTCCGCCGCCATCGCCCTGCTGGTCCCCCTGACCCTGCTCGTCGGACCGGTCCGACACCGCCACAACCTCACCTGACCTCCGCCGGTGCGCCGAGGCGATGGGGCGTCGGTCCCGTCGCGGACGGACGGAGACGCCGGAACCAGGCAGCCAAGGCTTCGTGAGACCGCTCTACCGGATTGGACCGATTGGACCGCGAAACATCGAAGGGGGACACAGGGCATGAACGCACCTACTCGGGCACGGCCGTTCGGGCTCACGGCCGCGACGGCTCTGCTGGGCCTGCTCACCTTGTCCCGCGGCAGCGGCAGCGGCGCGAAGCCTGAGCCGGCACCGTCCCGAGCCGACGCCGAACGTGGCTACGCATCGGCCTACGAGGCCGGATGGCGGACCGGTAGACGGCTCTTCGCGGACGGCGGCAAGGGCGCCGCGGTCCGTGAGGTGGTGTGGGGAGGCTGTGTCCGCCGGTCCCTGACGGCCGAGCCGCGGGACGTGGTGGAGACGGACCGCGGCGCCTGGGTGCGGGGCTGCGAGCAGGCCGTGCAGTCGGGTACCGAGCCTCATCCGCCCGTCCGGCCCGTGACGCGTCGCGAGTCCGACCCCGGCCTCCTGGCCCGGTTCCGCACCTGGGCCGCCGCGCACGGAGGGGAGCAGCCCGCCCAGGAGGTGCGTCGGGTCGTCCTCGTCCACCTCGGCGACCGGGACTACGACGTCGAACTCACCACCACCTGCACCGGCAGGAGCGCGCAAGCCGACGCCAAGCGGCTCGCCGGCACGTTCGCGACCTGGTGGGACGGCGACGACGGCGACGACTCGACCGCGTGGAACCTCATCCTCCTCGGCCCGGACGGCAAGCGCCTGACCACCCGGAACCTCTGACGGCGAAGGACACCGGCCCCGCCGAGGAGCATCAGCTAGCCGGTCTGGCCCATCCCCGCCGCGTTCGGCCAGCTCTGGGCATTGGGCCAGCCGGTCGCCGGGGCCGGGGTCAGGCCGGTGGGGGGCGCCGGGGCCGTCATGCCGCGCACCTGGGCGGCGGTGAGGCCGCCGCGCGCCGGGACGCCGGGCGGAGTGGGCCCCATGGCGGCGGCTGGCGCCGGGACGGGCATGGGCATGGGCATAGGGGCCGGCACGGGGGCCGGAGCGGGCACCGCGACCGGAGGTGGGGCCATCGGGGCCGGGGCCATCGGGGCGGGCGCGGGCGCGGGGACCGGCGCCGGGAGGGGGACCGGCGCCGGAGCTTGGGGTGCGGGTGCCGTGGGCGGGACCTGGGCTGCCGCCGGCATCGGCATCCCGCCGCCCATCGGCGTGGCGGCGGGGAGCGGCATACCGGTGCCGGCGGCCGGAGCGGGGCCGGCGGCGGCGGCCTGTGCCGCCAGTCCCTGCACACCGGCTCCGTTGGTCTCGTTCATCAGCCGGTCTATGGCCGCCGTACCCGAGCTGTAGCTGGTCCCGGTGCTCAGCTCGGGTACGGCGGCTCCCCTCCTGGTCCCGTAGAGCACCTGCTCCAGGCCGGACACCAGGCGACGCACGTCGACCTGGGGGCGCACCACGAGTCTCAGGAAGCGGCTGGACGAACCGATCTTGTTGCCGCACTCGCGGACCAGGATCCGGTGCTCGGTGAGCAGCCGGTCCCGGACCACGGTGCCCTCCGCGCCGACGGGCAGGCGCACGAAGAGGAAGTTGCCCTGGGAGGGGTAGACGGTGAGGCCGGGCAGCGCGGAGAGGTGGCTGGCCATGTCGAGGCGGTCGCGGCGCACCTGCAGCAGACTCTGCGCGTACTCCGGGCCGTGCTCGCGCAGCATGAACACCACGTGCTCGGCGAAGGAGTTGAGGTTCCACTTCGGCAGCATCGAGCGGACCCGGCCGGCCAGCGCCGGGTTCGCCACGAGGTAGCCGAACCGGATGCCGTGCAGTCCGAAGTTCTTGCCGAGGCTGCGCAGGACGACCACGTTCGGGCGGAGCATGGCCTCCTGCACCACGCTCGGCTCTGCCTCGGCGTCGGCGAACTCCAGGAAGGACTCGTCGATCACCACCAGGTCCAGGTCCGCCATCGCGTCCATGAACTGCACGATCTGCTGCCTGTGCAGATAGCCGCCGTCGGGGTTGTTCGGATTGCAGATGACCGCCACACGGGTGCCCCGGGCCCGGATGAACTCGGCGTACTGCGCCAGGTCCAGACCAAAGCCGTTCGCCTCCTGGAGCGGGAACATGTCCACCCGCTTGCCGGTCTCCATCGGCTGGTCGGTCCAGCGGCCGAAGGTGGGCACCGGCACGGCCAGCGACTCCCGGACCAGGAGGTGGTCGATCCAGGTGATCAGCTCCGTCGAGCCGTTGCCCATCGCCACGCACTGCGGCGGCAGCTGGAGCAGGCCGCACAGCTCGGCGGTGATGGTGTCGGCGCTGCTCGGGTAGTACGTGATGATCTCGCGCAACCGGACCGCCATCTCCTCGAACATGGCGGGAGTGGGGAAGTACGGGTTGCACGGGATGCAGAAGTCCACCGGGCCCGACCCGTCGCTCTCCCGCGTCAGCGCCGCCATCGAAGGGCTGTGCGCGGCGGTGTTGCGGAACAACGAGGTGACGTTGTCAGGCAAGAGGACCTCCGTCGAAGGGTGGCCCGTGCGGGGGAGCACGGGCCACCCATGGATACGAAGGGAGCGCCAGTGGCGTTCAACTCGCCGGTGCTGTGAGCCGGTTCACGCCCGGCGCGATCCTCACGCCCCGAACGTGTGCACCGTGGTCGTCCGGTACGTCTGCCCGGGCCGGAGCACGGTCGACGGGAAGGCGGCGTGGTTCGGGGCGTCCGGGAAGTGCTGGGTCTCCAGGCACAGCGCGTCGCCCTGGCGGTAGGTGCGGCCGCCGGTGCCCGTCAGGGTGCCGTCGAGGAAGTTGCCGGAGTAGAACTGCAGGCCAGGCTGGTCGGTGGCGATCCGCAGGGTGCGGCCGGAGCGCGGGTCGCGGAGCGTGGCGATGTGCTCGGGCCGCGCCGTGACGCCCTTGTCCAGCACCCAGTTGTGGTCGTAGCCCTTGGCCAGCACCTGCTGCTCGTGGCCGGCCCGGATGTCCCGGCCGATCGGCTTGGCGCGGCGGAAGTCGAACGGGGTGCCCGCGACCCCCGCCAGCTCACCGGTCGGGATCAGACCCGAGTCGGTGGGGGTGTACCGGGCGGCGGCGATCGTGAGCTCGTGGTCCTCGATCGTGCCGCTGCCCTCACCGGCCAGGTTCCAGTAGACGTGGCTGGTGAGGTTGACGACGGTGGCCCGGTCGGTTGTGGCCTCGTAGCCGACGCGCCACTCGCCGCGCCGGGTGAGGGTGTACGTCACCTTCGACCGGAGGGTGCCCGGGTAGCCCATCTCGCCGTCGACGCTCGTGTAGTACAGGCGCAGGCCGACGTCGGAGCCGTCGGTGAACGGCTCCACGTCCCACACCCGCTTGTCGAAGCCCTTGGCGCCGCCGTGCAGGCTGTTCACGCCGTCGTTGACGGAGAGCTGGTAGCTCTTGCCGTCGAGGGTGAACCGCCCCTTGCCGATGCGGTTGCCGTAGCGGCCGATCAGCGCGCCGAAGTACGGGCTCTTCGCCACGTAGTCGTCGATGTCGTCGAAGCCCGCGACCACGTTGGCGTGCCGGCCGCGGGCGTCCGGGACCTCCAGGGTCTGGACGACGCCGCCGTACGACAGCACCTTCATCCGGATGCCGCCGTTCTCCAGCGACCAGCGGTACACCTTGGTGCCGTCCGCGAGTCTGCCGAAGGGCTCCCTCGCCGGCTTGTGGCCCGCGGCAGCCTGCGCGGTGCCCCCGAGGGTGGTGGCGGCGATGCCCGCCGCCGCTGCTCCTGCAATGACCGTACGTCTGTTCAGTTCCACTTGCGGCTCCCGTGAAAGGAAGGGGCCCCGCCGGATCACCGGCAGGGCCCGAGCTGACTTACGAACCGGACTTGCGCTTGTTCCACACGTCGAACCCGACCGCCACCAGCAGGGCCAGGCCCTTGATGACCTGCTGCCAGTCGGTGCCGACGCTCAGGAGGTTCATGCCGTTGTTCAGCACGCCGAGGACGAGACCGCCGATGATGGCGCCGAGGACGGTGCCGACACCGCCGCTCATGGACGCGCCGCCGATGAACGAGGAGGCGATCGCCTCGAGTTCGAAGTTGACGCCCGCCTTCGGCGAGGCCGCGTTCAGCCGGGCGGCGACCACCAGACCCGCCAGGGCCGCGAGCACGCCCATGTTCAGGAAGACAAGGAAGGTGACCTTCTTGTCCTTGACGCCGGACAGCTTGGCCGCCGGCAGGTTGCCGCCGATCGCGTAGATGTGACGGCCGAAGACCGCGTTGCGCATGACGTAGCCGTAGCCCACGACCAGCGCGCCGAGGATGATCAGCACGATCGGGGCGCCCTTGTAGCTGGCGAGCAGCAGGGTGAGCACCAGGATCGCGGCGACCAGGGCGGTCAGCTTGAGCAGGAACAGCCGGGTGGGCAGCACCTCCAGCGCGAACTCCTGCTGGCGGCGCCGGTCCCGGACCTCCTGCCACACCACGGCCGCGATCAGGACGAGACCGAGCAGCAGGGTGAGGTTGTGGTAGTTGGTGTTTGGGCCGGTCTCCGGCAGGAAGCCGTTGCCGAGCTTCTGCAGCCCGTCGGGGAACGGGCCGAGGGTCTGGCCCTCGAGCAGGATCTCCGTCAGACCGCGGAAGAGCAGCATCCCGGCGAGCGTGACGATGAACGAGGGTATGCCGAGATAGGCGATGAGGTAGCCCTGGACCGAGCCGGCCGCCGCGCCCACCAGCAGGCACAGCACCAGCGCGATCGGCCAGGAGACACCGTGCTGGACGGTCAGCACCGCCGCGAAGGCGCCGACGAACGCGGTCAGCGAGCCGACCGACAGATCGATGTGCCCGGCGATGATCACCAGCATCATGCCGATCGCGAGGACCAGGATGTAGCTGTTCTGCAGCACCAGGTTGGAGACGTTGCGGGGCAGCAGCAGGTCCCCGTCCGTCCAGACGGCGAAGAGGACCACGATCAGGCCGAGCGCGATCAGCATGCCGTACTGGCGCATGTTGCGGCGCAGGCCGTCCAGCATCACCTGGAGCAGCCCCTTGCCGGCGGCCGATCCGCTCCCGCCCGGTGGCGCGGGGGCCGGGCTCTTGGCGGTCACATCCGTGCTCATCGCGTCACCTCTTGGTCCTGCGTGTCTTTCGTCATATGGCGCATCAGTACTTCCTGCGTGGCCTCGGCCCGCGGCACCTCACCGGTCAGCCGCCCGGCGGCCATCGTGTAGATGCGGTCGCACATGCCGAGCAGTTCGGGCAGCTCGGAGGAGATGAAGACCACCGCCTTGCCCTGGGCGGCGAGCTGGTCGATCACCGTGTAGATCTCGTACTTGGCGCCCACGTCGATGCCGCGGGTCGGTTCGTCGAGGATCAGCACATCGGGGCCGGCGAAGATCCACTTGCTGAGGACGACCTTCTGCTGGTTGCCGCCCGACAGCTTGCCCACCGGCTCGAACACGGTCGGTGCCTTGATGTTCATGGTCCTGCGGAAGCCCTCGGAGACCTTCCGCTCCTCGTGCTCGTCGACGATGCCCCGCCTGGCCACCTTGTTCAGGGCGGTCAGCGAGATGTTGCGGTTGATGGTGTCGATGAGGTTGAGGCCGTAGTGCTTGCGGTCCTCGGTGACGTACGCGATCCCGTGCCCGACCGCCTCCGCGACGGACTTGGTCCGGATCTCCCTGCCGTCCTTCAGGACCGTGCCGCCCGCGTACCGGCCGTAGGCGCGCCCGAAGACGCTCATCGCCAGTTCGGTGCGGCCGGCGCCCATCAGGCCCGCGATGCCGACGATCTCTCCGCGGCGCACCTGGAGCGAGACGTCGTCCACGACCTTGCGCTGCTGGTCGATGGGGTGGTGCACGGTCCAGCCGCGGATCTCCAGCGCCGGTGCCGCGCCCTCCTCCGGATGGTGCGGGGTGCGTTCCGGGAAGCGGTGGTCGAGGTCGCGGCCGACCATCCCCGCGATGATCCGCTCCTCGGTGGTCTCCGGCGCCTTCACGTCCAGCGTCTCGATGGACCGGCCGTCCCGGATGATCGTCACCGAGTCGGCGACCCGGCGGATCTCGTTGAGCTTGTGGGAGATGATGATCGAGGTGATGCCCTGCTTCTTCAACTCCAGGATGAGATCGAGGAGTTTGCCGCTGTCCTCGTCGTTCAGCGCGGCGGTCGGCTCATCCAGGATGAGCAGCTTCACCTGCTTCGACAGCGCCTTGGCGATCTCCACCAGCTGCTGCTTGCCGACGCCGATGTCGGCGACCCGGGTCTCCGGGTGCTCGTCCAGCCCCACCCGGCGCAGCAGCTCGGTGGCGTGCCGCAGGGTCTCGTTCCAGTTGATGAGCCCGCGCCTGGCGTGCTCGTTGCCGAGGAAGAGGTTCTCCGCGATGGAGAGGTACGGCACCAGCGCCAGCTCCTGGTGGATGATGACGATGCCGTGCTGCTCGCTGGCCCGGATGTCCTTGAACTGACAGACCTCCGACTCGAAGAGGACGTCTCCCTCGTAACTGCCGTACGGGTGTACGCCGGAGAGCACCTTCATCAGGGTCGACTTGCCGGCGCCGTTCTCCCCGCAGATGGCGTGGACCTCGCCCTGCCGGACGGTCAGGGTGACGTCCGACAGCGCCTTGACGCCGGGAAAGGTCTTGACGATCGAGCGCATTTCCAGGACGGGTCCCGCCATGGTCGTGCCTTCCAATCCGTAGGTAGCGGGCGGGTTACTTCAGCTCGGACTCGGTGTAGTAACCGCCGTCGACCAGGACCTGCTTGTAGTTGGACTTGTCGACGCTGACCGGCTGGAGCAGGTAGGCGGGCACGACCTTGCTGCCGTTGTCGTAGGTCTTGGTGTCGTTGACCTGCGGCTTCTTGCCCTGCAGGACGTCGTCGACCATGGTGGCCGCGACCTTGGCGAGCTGCCGGGTGTCCTTGTAGACGGTCTGCGTCTGCTGGCCGGAGATGATCGATTTCACCGAGGCCAGCTCGGCGTCCTGGCCGGTGACGACGGGCAGCGCCTTGCTGCCGGAGCCGTAGCCGTCCGACTTCAGCGCGGACAGGATGCCGATGGAGATGCCGTCGTAGGGCGAGAGGACCGCGTCGACCCGGCCGCTCTTGTAGGCGGAGGTGAGGATGTCCTCCATGCGCTTCTGCGCGGTGGTGCCGTCCCAGCGCAGGGTGGTCACCTGGTTGATCTTGGTCTGCCCGGACTTGACGACCAGTTGCTTCTTGTCGATGTACGGCTGGAGCACGCTCATCGCGCCGCCGAAGAAGTACTTGGTGTTGTTGTCGTCGTTGGACCCGGCGAACAGCTCGAGGTTGAACGGGCCCTTCTTGCCCTTGCTCAGCCCGAGTCGGTCCACGATGTACTGGCCCTGCAGCTTGCCGACCTTCTCGTTGTCGAACGAGGCGTAGTAGTCGACGTTCTTGCTGCCGAGGATCAGACGGTCGTAGGCGATGACCGGGATGTCCGCGTCCGCGGCCTCCTGGAGCACGTTGTTCAGCGACTTGTTGTCGATCGCCGCGACGATCAGGCCCTTCACGCCCTGCGTGATGAGGTTCTCGATCTGCGAGACCTGGGTCTCCGGGTTGTCCTCGCCGTAGACCAGCTTGGTCTTGTAGCCCTTGGCCTGGAGGTTCTTCTCGACGTTCTTGCCGTCGGCGATCCAGCGCTCGGAGGACTTGGTCGGCATCGCGATGCCGATCGTGCCGCCCTTGGCGTCCCCGCCCTTGTCGTCGCTGCCGCCCTCACTGCTCTGGCCGCAGGCGGTCAGGGCGAGGGCGAGCGAGGCGGCACCGGCTATGGCGGTGAGTGCGCTTCTACGAGTGCGCATGGTGATCGGTCCCTGTTCTTCTCGGCGTTGAGTGGTGAGCGAGGTCGGTCGAAGCGCCCCGAGGGGGCGCGGGGAACTGCGCGGCCGGCCACAGCCGGCCCGCGGCCGCGGACGGCGCGCAGCTTCTGGCTTCACCCCGCGGAGCGCTCCGTGGGGAAGCGGTGCAGCGTCCCGGGCAGCCGGGAGCCGAGCGGCGCCATGTCGCCGTCCGCGCCGTGCCGGGCGAGCAGGTCCAGGGCGAGCCGGCCGCGCCGCACCCGCTCCCGGGCGGTGTCCAGGGTCACGTCCCGCAGATGGGTGCCCCACGGGTAGATGCCGGGAGCCTTGGACAGGCCGAACTTCAGGTAGAGCGGTGCGCCGCGCCGGATCAGCTCGGCGACCTCGTACATCCGCACATAGCCGCCGAGGTCGTCGGGGGCCTCGATGTACATGTCCATGGGGGCGCCGGAGACCCGGCGGATCTCGGTGAGGTGGTCCAGCGTCAGATCGCTGGGCACGTTGACGGAATCGGCGCCGAGCCGCTCGTAGACCGCGTACGAGGCCGGGTTGACCGGGCCGATCAGCGCGGAGACCTTCAGGGTGGTGTCGGCCGGGATGATCCCGGCCGTGCGCGCCCGGTGCAGGGTCCACAGCACGCCCTCGTCGGCGACCAGCAGGCACTTGACGCCCAGCTCGGTGGCGCGGACGGCGTCCTCGACACAGCCGGCGACGGCGTCGTGGCCCCGGGCGCGCAGTCCGGCCCCCCGCGAGTCGGAGCGCACCGAGCCACCGATGTCCCAGGTGCCGCGCGGGCCGGTGAACAGGCAGAGCTCGATGTCCCGTTCGGCGGCCGCCTCGACCATCTCGGTGATCTCGGCGTCGGTGAGCATCCACACGCCGCTGCCCTGGCTGATCCGGTGGATCGGCACATCGAGGCGCGAGGCCTCCTTCAGCACGACCGTCAGCGCTTCTGGACCCTCGCACGAGGGGATCTCGGTGCGCCAGCGGCCGCCGCCCGGGAAGCCGTGGGCGGAGGTGTCGGCGGGGTCGAGGGCGGGCGCGTCCAGGCCGAGTGCGGCGAGCACCTGCTCGCCGGGCCTGCGGACTGCCGGAGCGGAAGCGTCGGTCACTAGCTGTCCTTCGTGTTCGGTATTTCGGACAAGGTTCGCGGCTCGGGGCATGAAAAAGGCCGTAGGCCTTGCGGTACGCCGGCCGGGGCGCCGTCGGGTCACATCCCGACCGGCGTACGGTCAGGGACGGAGCAGCACCTTGCCCACCTTCGGATCACCGGCCCCCACCAGCTCGATGGCCTGCGGGAACTCGGTCAGCGGCAGCTCGTGGGTGACCAGGGGCAGTGGGTCGAGCAGCCCGGCGCCGAAGACCCGCACGGCGTGCGCCCAGGCGTCTGGGGGCGCCCCGAAGACGCTGTGCACCTCGAGCTGCCGTACGACCAGATCGGTCGGGTCGAGCCCGTCCGCGCCCGGCGCCGGGATGCCCGTCAGGACCAGCCGTCCGCCGCGCCTGAGCAGCGCGGCCGCGGTGCGCGCGGCGGACGCGGAGCCGGCGGTCTCGATCACGACGTCGAAGTCGCCGGGCAACCGCTGGTCCCTGAGTCGGAAGTCGCTCGCCCCGAACCGCCGGGACAGTGCCTCCCGGTCGTTCCTGGTGCCCACGACCAGCAGCTCCGCCGGCGAGACGGCCTTGAGGAACTGCACCGCGAACATCCCGAGCGTGCCCGTGCCGACCACCGCGACCCGCTCGCCCGGCAGGGCCCGGGCCTTCAGCGCGGCGGCCGCGATGCAGGCGGCCGGCTCCAGCAGGGCGGCGGCGGTGAGGTCGGCGCCGTCCGGCAGCGGGTGCAGCAGCCGGGCCGGCAGGGTGAGGGTGGCCGCCATGGCGCCCGGCCGGGTGAACCCGGTCTCCTCGTACCCGGCCGTGCACAGCGTGGTCTCGCCCGCGTGGCAGCGGTCGCACACCTGGCAGTTGCGGAAGCCCTCACCGACGACCTTGCGCCCGACCAGGCCGTCCGGCACCCCGGCGCCCACCGCCCGCACGGTCCCGGACCACTCGTGGCCGGGCGTGAGCGGGTAACGGACGTATCCCTCGGGCCGGTTGCCCTGGTACACCTCGCGGTCGCTGCCGCAGATGCCCACCGCGTGCACCGCGACCAGTGCCTCGCCGGGACCGGGCTGCCGGGGCGTGTGCTCCTCGACCCGGTGGACGCCCGGCGCCTCGATCAGGACCTGCGAACCCGGCGAGGTCACTTCGTGTCCTTCGGCTTGCGCTGCTCCCAGCCCTCGGCCCACAGGTCGAACCGGGCCTGCTGCTGCGGGAACTCGGCGGCCGCGTCGGTGTCCAGCTCGACGCCGAGACCGGGCCTGTCGGAGAGGTGGAAGTAGCCGTCCACGACCTCCGGGGCGCCCTTGACCACCTTCTTGATGTCCGCGTCGGCGAAGTCGTTGAAGTGCTCCAGGATCTTGAAGTTCGGCGAGGTGAAGCCGACCTGGAGCGAGGCGGCGGTCAGCACGGACCCGCCCACGTTGTGCGGGGCGACGAGCATGTAGTGGGTCTCGGCGGTGGCGGCGAGCTTCCGGGTCTCCCAGATGCCGCCGATGTGGCCGACGTCGGGCTGGATGATGTCGGCGCACTGGCTGTCGAAGAGCTCGCGGAACTCGATGCGGTCGTGGATGCGCTCACCGGTGGCGACCGGGATGTCCACCTTGGCGGCCACCTTCTCCAGCGCCTTCAGGTTCTCCGGCGGGCACGGCTCCTCGAGCCAGGCCGGCTTGAAGGGTGCCATCTCCTTCGCCAGCCGGACGGCGGTGGCGGGGGAGAAGCGGCCGTGCATCTCCAGCATCAGCTCGGCGTCCGGTCCGATGGCGTCCCGCACGGCCTCGATGAGGGAGACCGCGTACAGGGTCTGCTCGTGGTCCAGTTCGAAGTGCCCGGTGCCGAAGGGGTCGATCTTCAGCGCCTTGTAGCCGCGCTCCGTGACCCCCTGGGCGGCCTTGTGGTACGCCTCCGGCGTCCGCTCGGTGGTGTACCAGCCGTTGGCGTACGCCTTGACCCTGTCGGTGACCTTGCCGCCCAGCAGCTGCCACACCGGCACGCCGAGCGCCTTGCCCTTGATGTCCCAGCAGGCCATCTCGACGACCGCGATACCGGACATGACGATCTCGCCGGCCCGCCCGTAGTCGCCGTACTTCATCCGCCGCACGAGGTCCTCGACGGCGAACGGGTCCGATCCGAGAATGTGGTTGGCCTCGGCCTCGCGCAGATAGCCGATCAGCGCGTCGGTGTGGCCGAGCATCCGGGTCTCGCCGACTCCCGTGAGCCCCTCGTCGGTGTGCACCTGGACGTAGGTCAGGTTGCGCCATGGTGTCCCGACCACGTGCGTGCTGATTCCGGTGATGCGCACGGCAGTTGCCCCTCAGACTGTTCGAGATTTCGTCACTCGTTCGAAATGCTGGCGTGACAGTAAGGACGGTGCGGCAGGGGTGTCAATGGGTCGAACAGGTAACAGTTTCGACATGACTTTCGAGAACCTTTTCGGTCCCGCACGAAACCTTCACAGAGGTGCCTGGTTACGTGACCGGCGGGGAATCTAGTCTTCCGGCGTCATGGACTTCTGCCACCCGTGCCAACGGCACCTCAACGGCGCCCTGGCCTGCCCGGGATGTGGCGCACCGGCCCAGCCTTCCGCCCCGCGCGCGGACGCGTACGTCGCGCCCGGGTACGCGGGCGCGGTGGCAGGTCCGTACGGCCAGGAGGCCCACACCGGCGCCCCGGCGGGGCACGCGTACGCCGGTCAGGGCGGGTATCCCGCGCCCTACGCGGCCGAGCACTCCGGCGGTTTCACCCACCCGGGCGCGACGCAGGCCGTGCGCGTGCCGCAGCAGTCCGGCGCCGCGGCGGTACCGGACGCGTACACGTACGAGGGCGGGGCCGAGCACCACGCGGGCGTCGACGGGCAGGTGGCCGCGGGCGACCACAGCGGGCACGGTGGCCGGGGCGACGCGTACGACGCCTACGCGGACCACGCGGACCACGCGGACCACGGTGACGACCGCGACGACCACCGTGACGAGGACGAGGCCCACGACCGGGACGAGTACAGCGCCCAGGAAGGCCATGACGAGCCCGTGGGCCGTGCCGCCCGGCGCCAGTCGCGGGGCCGGGGCCGGGGCCGCGGGGGAGCAGGGGGCGGCGAGACCACCGGCGACCCTGGCGCCACCGACGCCAGCCGCCGGGACCGCAAGGCCGCCGCGCACCGGCGCCGCCGACGCCGTACGGTGCTGATCGCCACGGGGCTCGTGCTGGCCGCCGGCGGGCTGAGCATCGCCGAACTCGGCACGGACGCTCCCTTCGCGCCCTTCACCGGCGGCGACACCTCGGCGTCGGCCGGGGACACCTCGGCCGACGACGACAGCGCCTCCGGGTCCCCGGACCGCTCGGCGGCCCCCGCCGACGGCACCTCCGCCCGTACGGCGGCACCGAGCGCCTCCTCGTCCACCGACCCGTCGGCCTCGGCGTCCGCGTCCGAGTCCCCGAAGGACAAGCCCTCCAAGTCCCCCGCCGCCGGCGACGACGCGGAGCAGTCCGCCACCTCGGGCGCGGGCACGACGACCGCGGCCCCGCCGGCCCAGCCCTCGTCCCAGCCCGCCGCCACCCCGACGGCCGGCCCGACGACCTCGGACCCGACACCCACCGCGTCCCCGACGAGGACGTGCAACCGGTTCCTGTGGTGGTGCACGTAGGACCGGAGAAACCGGGCCGCGCTCGACACGGTTGAGTCGAACGGGTACACCTCGCCGTACCGATCCCAGGAACGCCCGGTGGTGGAGAGGGCGTTGTGTACAAGCGGGAGCGACGCGCGAGCGCCTCGGTCGAGGAGAGCGGATGACGCAGGGAACCACCGTGCACGGCACGGTCGCCGAGGGCTACGAGGCGGTGCGCGAGGAGTTCGCCGCCTTCGTGGCGGAGGAACGGGACGACTACGAGGGCCAGTTGTGCGCCCATGTGCACGGCAGGCGGGTCGTCGACCTGTGGGCGGGTGAGGACGCCGACGGTGACTCGCTGTACGGCGTGTTCTCGTCCACCAAGGGCGCCGCGCACCTCGTCGTGGCCCTGCTGGTGCAGGACGGCACGCTGGAGCTGGACCGCAGGGTCACCTACTACTGGCCGGAGTTCGGGGTCGAGGGCAAGGGCGCGCTGACCCTGCGCGAGCTGCTCGCGCACCGGGCCGGTCTGATCGGCACCGACACCGGGTTCAGCGCGGCCGAGCTGGCCGACGACCGGGCACTGGCCGAACGCCTCGCCGACCAGCGGCCGTTCTGGCGGCCGGGCACGGCCTTCGGCTACCACGCCCTGGTGATCGGCGCGCTCACCGGCGAGGTCGTCCGCCGCGCCACCGGCCGTACGCTCCAGGAGGTCTACGAGGAGCGGGTGCGAGCCCCCTACGGACTGGACTTCCACCTCGGCCTGCCGGCCACCCGCGAGAGCCGCTTCCGCACCACCCTGCCGATGCTGCCCACCCCCGAGCAGCAGGCGGTGCTCGACGCGCTGCCGAGCGGACCGCACACCCTCGGCTCGATCGCCTTCAACCGGCACGCGGCCGAGCCGACCGACCTGGAGTCGCTGCCGAACGAGCGCGCGGTCCGGGCCCGGGGCCCGGCGTCGGTGGGGGGTGTCGCCTCGGCGCGCGGTCTGGCCGGGATGTACGCGGCGATGATCAGCGAGGTCGACGGCAAGGCACCGCTGCTGAAGCAGGACACGGTCGCGGAGTTCGGGCAGCCGCACTCCACGGGGTACGACCTGGTGGCCCGGGCCCACAAGTCGTACGGCCTCGGCTTCCAGGACACGGCCGACACCTGGCACCCCTTCCTGGGCGCCGGCGCGATCGGCCACAGCGGCGCCGCCGGCTCCCAGGCCTTCGCCGATCCCCGCAGCGGCCTCGCCTACGGCTACACCAGGCGCCGGTTCGCGTTCCCGGGCGGCTCGGCCGCGGAGAACGACCGGCTGGCGGCGGCCGTCCACCGGGCGGCGCCGGCAGCCGGATGACACGGCGTACGACGGCGGCCGCATCCCACGTCCAAGGATGCGGCCGCCGTCCTACGCAACGACCGTTACCGGGCCGGCGTCACGGTGATGTCGCCGCGCGTCGCCTTCGAGTAGGGGCACACCTGGTGCGCCTTCTCGATCAGTACCCGCGCGGTGGCCTCGTCGACGTTCGGGATGTTCGCGGAGATCTCCACGACGATCCCGAAGCCGTCCTCGTTCCGGCCGATCCCGACCTTGGCGGTGACGGTCGAACCGGAGACGTCGGCGCCCTCCTGCCGGGCGACCACGCCGAGCGCGCCCCGGAAGCAGGCGCTGTACCCGGCGGCGAACAGCTGCTCCGGGTTGGTGCCGGCGCCGCTGCCGCCCATCTCCTTCGGCGGGTTCACGACGACGTCGAGCTTCCCGTCGTCGGTGGCGACACGGCCGTCGCGGCCGTTCTCGGCGGTGGCGACGGCCGTGTACAGGACGTCGGACTGCTGAATGGGTATGCGGTTGTCTTCCTCCTCGGTCCGCCGCGACTCGCGCCCACGATCGACGGCGGATTTCGGAATGAAGTTACCGCATGCCGGAAAGTCCGGGCCAGGGTCAGAGCTTGACGATCATCTTCCCGGTGTTGTCGCCGCGCAGGACCCCGAGGAACGCCTCCAGGTTGTTCTCGATGCCCTCGACCACGGTCTCGCGGTACTTCAGCGCGCCCGAGGCGACCCAGGGACCGACCTCCTGGACGAACTGCGGCTGCAGGTCGTAGTGGTCGCCCACCAGGAAACCCTCGATTCGGCCGCGGGTCTGGATGAGACGGGCCAGGTTGCGCGGGCCGGGGGCGGGCTCGGTGTTGTTGTAGACGGAGATCATGCCGCAGACGGCGATCCGGCCGCCCTGGTTCAGCGACCCGATGGCGGCCTCCAGGTGCTCGCCGCCGACGTTGTCGAAGTACACGTCGATCCCGTCGGGGGCGGCCGCGCGCAGCTGCTCGCTCACCGGGCCGTCCTTGTAGTTGAAGGCGGCGTCGAAGCCGTACTCCTCCGTCAGCAGCCGGACCTTCTCGGCGGAGCCCGCCGAGCCGATGACCCGCGAGGCGCCCTTGAGCTTCGCGATCTGCCCGACCTGGCTGCCGACCGCGCCCGCCGCGCCGGACACGAAGACGACGTCGCCCTCCTTGAGGGAGGCGGTGCGCAGCAGGCCCGCGTACGCGGTCAGACCCGTCATGCCGAGCACGCCGAGGTACGTCGACAGCGGGGCGGCCTGGGGGTCGACCTTGACGGCGTTCTTCGCGTCCACGGCCGCGTACTCGCGCCAGCCGAAGAAGTGCAGGACGTGGTCGCCGACCGCGATGCCCTCGGCGTTGGAGGCGACGACCTCACCGACCGCGCCGCCCTGCATGACCTTGTCCAGCTCGAACGGGGCGGCGTACGACTTGGCCGCCGACATCCTGCCGCGCATGTACGGGTCCACGGAGAGGTACTCGTTCCGCACCAGCACCTGGCCCTCGCCGGGGGTCGGGACGGGCGTCTCGACCAGGGCGAAGTCCTCGGGCTTCGGCCAGCCGACCGGACGGCTGAGAAGGTGCCACTCGCGGTTGATCATGGGGTCGCCTTTCATTTACTTCAGTACCTGAAACAACAATGAACCTGAATATTTCATGATGTCAAGTAACCCGGTATCCTGAGCGGCATGGCCACACCACCGAATGCCCGCCGTCCCGACGAGCTCACCATGGAGGTCGTCGAGCTGATCGGGGACGTCGTGGCCCGCTTCTACGCGGACTACGAGGAGGCGGCGGCCGCCCACGCGCTGACCGGCCCGCAGGCACGCCTGCTCAGCCTGCTGTCGCTGGAGCCGCTGCCGATGCGCAAGCTCGCGCACAAGCTGAAGTGCGAGCCCTCGAACGTGACCGGGATAGTCGACCGCCTGGAGTCCCGGGGCCTGGCGGAGCGCCGCCCCGACCCGGCGGACCGCCGGGTGAAGCTGGCCGCCGCCACCGACGAGGGCCGCAGGGTCGCCCGGGACCTGCGCGAGGGCCTGCGCTTCGCGCGTGAGCCCCTCGCCGGGCTCTCCGCCGAGGAGCGGCGGTCCCTGCGGGACCTGCTGCGGCGGATGCTGGCCGCCTGAGTCCCAGTAAAGTCTTCGCCATGCGCGATCTCGGGGTGGGTTTCGGTTATCTCGTGGCGGGCCAGCGCTGGGTGGCCCGGCACGGCCGCCAGTTCGGCTTCGGCCTGCTGCCGGGCCTGATCACGCTGGTCCTCTACGCGGCGGCGCTGGTCGTGCTCGCCGTGTGGGGCGAGGACGGGGTCGCCTGGGCCACCCCGTTCGCGGACGACTGGGGGAGCCCCTGGCAGGGCCTCTTCCGCGGCTTCCTGACGGCCGTCCTGTTCGCCCTGGGCCTGCTGCTGGCCGTCCTCACCTTCACGGCCCTCACCCTGCTGATCGGCCAGCCCTTCTACGACAGCCTCTCGCAGAAGGTCGACCAGGACGTCTCGCCCGACGGCACGGCACCCGAGTCGGGCCTCCCGCTCTGGCGCGAGCTGTGGATCTCGGCCCGGGACAGCCTGCGGATCCTGGTCCGGGCCCTGCTGTGGGGCGTGCTGCTCTTCGCCGCCGGCTTCCTGCCCCTCGTCGGCCAGACGGTCGTCCCGGTGATCGGCTTCTTCGTCACCGGGTTCTTCCTCACCGAGGAACTGACCGCCATCGCCCTCCAGCGCCGGGGCGTGGACCTGCGCGCCCGCCTCACCCTGCTCCGCTCCCGCAAGACCCTGGTCTGGGGCTTCGGCACCCCGCTCGGCCTGGCCTTCCTGCTCCCGTTCGTCGCGGTCTTCCTGATGCCGGGCGCGGTGGCCGGCGCCACCCTCCTCACCCGCGACCTCCTGGACGAGGAATCCACCGACCAGACCCCCACCGAAGCGAACGAACCGATCCCTTCGTGAACCCCGCCCGCCCTGTCGCCCCGCGGACCGCCGGGCGATACTGCCGGGCGTGAAGACGGCGAAGGCCCTGAATCCGGTCGTCCTCTTCCTCCTGGAGCTGTCCGTCCTCGGGGCCGTCCTGTACTGGGGCGTCACCCATGGCGGCGCCGGCGGCTTCCTCGTCGGCGTCTGCGGGATGGGGCTGCTCGCCGAGTTGTGGGGGCTGTTCGCGTCGCCGAGGGCGAGGTTCCAACTCCGCGGCACGGCCCGCGCCGTCTTCGAACTGCTCTGGTTCGGCGCGGGGGTCGCCGCGCTGTACGCCACCGGGGCCCACGCCTGGGCGGTGGCCCTCGCCCTGGTGCGCGTGGCGAGCAAGTGCCTGGCCCACGCCTGGAAGGCGTGACGCGGCTGAGGCGTGGCCGTTTGTGAAGGGTTCGTACGGGATCGCTGTGAGGGGGCTCATCGCGGGTCCCGGGGTGGGCGGGGCGTTTAACGTCGGGACCGGGACAAGTCCCCCGTGGGCAGCCCCGGTCCGGAAACCTGACCTCCGGACCGGGGCTCGTCCCTTTCTCAGCGCGCCGAGAAGCCGTACACCGTCTCGGACCGGAACACCTCGCCCGGCCGCAGCACGGTGCCCGGGAAGTCCGGGTGGTTGGGGGAGTCGGGGAAGTGCTGGGTCTCCAGGGCGATCCCCTCGCCGGGGGAGAAGGGCGCGGCCAGATGGTCGGCGGTGTAGAGCTGCAGCCCGGGCTCGGTGGTGGCCACCGTGAGCACCCGTCCGGACACCGGGTCGTGCAGCTCGGCCACCTCCTCGGCGGCGTGTGTCACGCCCTTGTCCAGCACGAAGTTGTGGTCGTAGCCGGAACCGACCTCGCGGACCGCGCGGAAGTCGAAGCGGGAACCGGTCACGTCCTGGAGAACCCCGGTGGGGATCAGGTCCGCGTCCACCGGGGTGACCCGGGAGGCGGCGAGTCGCAGTTCGTGACCGCCCGTATGACCTGAACCGCCCAGGTTCCAGTACGAGTGATTGGTGGGGTTGAGGACGGTCGGCGCGTCCGTCACGGCCTCGTAGGCGATCCGCAGCGCCCCGGAGCCGTCCAGTGTGTACGTCACGGACACCTCCAGCCGGCCCGGGAAGCCCTCCTCGCCGTCCGGACTCACCCGGCGCAGCCGGACGCCGTCCCCGGCCGGCTCCGCCTCCCACACCCGCTTGTCGAACCCGCGGTTCCCGCCGTGCAGGCAGTTGGGCCCGTCGTTCACCGGCAGCGCGTACGTACGGCCGTCCAGCGCGAAGCGCCCGCCCGCGATCCGGTTGGCGTACCGGCCCACCAGGGCGCCGAGGTAGGGCTCCGGGTGCTCCAGATAGCCCTCCACCCCGGGAAACCCCAGCACCACGTCCGCCGTACGCCCGTCCCGGTCCGGAACCTCGACCGACTGCACGATCCCGCCGTACGACAGCACCCGCACCCGCACCCCGGCCCGCTCCAGCGTCCAGCGGTGCACCGGCGCGCCGTCGGGAAGTGTGCAGAAAAGTTCGCTCATGTGGGAAACCCTAGTCACGGTCTCCGCACGGTGACAGTGCGGTACGCGATCTCGGCCAGCCGTGCCTGCCCGTCGCGGCTCGGGTGGAACCAGTCCCAGCGGCTGAGCTGATCGGTGCCGAAGCGGAAGTCGAACACCGCGTTCCCGTCGAAGCGGCAGCGGCGGTCCTTGGCGCACACGGCCCGCAGCGCCGCGTTGTAGTCCTCCACCCGCCGCTGCACCTCCTCCCGTCGCCGCGTGGCCCCGCCGGTCAGATCGTCGGCCTCGGCCAGCATCGACGGGCAGATGCCCAGCTTCCACACCTGCTTGCCCAGCGGGTTCGTCCGGCCCTGGGACCACAGCCGCAGCAGGTTCGGCACGCTCGCCACGTACACCTGCGTCCTGGGCAGCGCCGTACGCAGCTTGGCCAGCGACGCCTCGAAGTCCGCCCGGAAGTCCGCCACCGGGGTCATCGCCGAGACCGACGCGCGGCAGGCGTCGTTCGCGCCGATCATCACCGTGACCAGTTCGGGCCGCCCGGCGATCGCGCCGGCCATCTGCCGCGGCAGGTCCGACATCCGGGCGCCGGTCACCGCGTAGTTGCGGCTGTGCTCCGCCGCCCCCCGCACCCCCAGCAGCCGCACCGCCAGGCTGTCGACCCCGGCGTCGCTGCCCGTCGCCCACGACACCTCGGGGCAGTCGGAGAGCACGGCGCACGCGTCGAAGCCCCGGGTGATGGAGTCGCCGACCGCGGCGATCGAGTCCGGACTGCGGTCCCACACCGGCGCCGGCCTGGCCGGAGGCCGGGAGGCGGGCGTACCGGTGTCCTTCTTGCCGTCGGCGCCACCACCGCCGAAGGCGTCACACCCCGTCAGGGCCAGGACGGTCGCCGTCATGACGGCGACGGCGCCCCGCGCCCGGTGGCCTCGCTCGCGCATCTTGGCTGCTCCCCTCGCTCGACGGTGCGGTGCTCCCTCCCATGACAACGCGCCAGGGTTCCCGGACCGGGGACCTGGGAACGCCGCACCCCCGTACAAGCGTCCCCCTGGGTGAATGACGCGGGTTTCCTGGCACCGGGACCGACGGTACGTCACACTCCTTGCCCCGCCGCAGGGTAGCCTCGCCATCAAACGCGGCCGTCGCGCCTGGGCCGCCCAGCCAGTCCGCAAGATGTCCCGCTCTGCCCGGAGGTTCCGGTGACGACACGTGGAGTTCTGTACGTGCACTCCGCGCCGCGCGCGCTGTGCCCGCACGTCGAGTGGGCCGTCGCCGGGGTGCTCGGCACGCGCGTCAGCCTCGACTGGATCCGGCAGCCCGCGGCACCCGGCACCTGGCGCTCGGAGTTCTCCTGGCAGGGCGAGGCCGGCACCGCCTCCAAGCTCGCCTCCGCCCTGCGCGGCTGGCACCTGCTGCGCTTCGAGGTCACCGCCGAGCCCTGCGCCACCGCCGAGGGCGAGCGCTACAGCTGCACCCCCGACCTCGGCATCTTCCACGCGGTCACCGGCATCCACGGCGACATCCTCATCCCCGAGGACCGGTTGCGCGCGGCGCTGACGCGTTCCCAGCGCGAGGAGACCGACCTGGAGGCGGAGATCGCCAAGCTCCTCGGGAAGCCCTGGGACGACGAGCTCGAGCCGTTCCGCTACGCGGGCGAGGGAGCACCGGTGCGCTGGCTGCACCAGGTGGTCTGAACCCTCCCGGACACGCGAGAAGCCTCCCGGACACGCCCGAGAGTCTCCAGGACACGCCCGAGAACCTCCAGGACACGCGGAAGAACCCGCAGGACACATGAAAGAGCCCCCACCGGCCGGTGGGGGCTCCTCACTTGTGCTCTCAGACGGTCCGGAAGGCCAGGACCACGTTGTGCCCGCCGAAGCCGAACGAGTCGTTCAGCACGGCGATCCGCCCCTCGGGCAGCTCGCGGGCCTCACCGGTCACCACGTCCGCGTTGACCTCGGGGTCGAGGTTCGACAGGTTGATGGTCGGCGGAGCCGTACGGTTCACCAGCGCCAGGATCGACGCCACGGTCTCGATACCGCCCGCGCCGCCGAGCAGGTGACCGGTCATCGACTTGGTGGCGGAGATCGCCATGTGGTCGACGTCGTCGCCGAACACCTTCCGCAGCGCCTTGATCTCGGCGACGTCACCCTGCGGCGTCGAGGTGGCGTGCGCGTTCACGTGCACGACCTCGGCCGGTTTCAGGTCCGTGTTGTCGAGCAGGTTCTGCAGCGCGTGCGCGATGCCGTTGCCGGACGGCTCCGGCTGCGTGATGTGGTGGCTGTCGGCGGAGATGCCCTGGCCGACCGCCTCGACGTAGATCCGGGCGCCGCGGGCCTTCGCGTGCTCCTCGGACTCCAGGACGATCACACCGGCGCCCTCACCGAGCACGAAGCCGTCGCGGCCCGAGTCGTAGGGACGCGACGCGCCCTCGGGGTCGTCGTTGTTCTTGGACATCGCCATCATGTTGCCGAAGGCGGCGATGGGAAGCGGGTGGATGGCGGCCTCGGTACCACCGGCCACGACCACGTCCGCACGCCCGGTGCGGATCATCTCGATCGCGTACCCGATGGCCTCCGCGCCGGAGGCGCAGGCCGACACGGGGGTGTGCACACCGGCGCGGGCACCCAGCTCGATGCCGACGTTGGCCGCCGGGGAGTTGGGCATCAGCATCGGCACGGTGTGCGGGGAGACGCGGCGTACGCCCTTCTCCTTGAGCACGTCGTACTGGTCCAGGAGCGTCGTCACGCCGCCGATACCGGAGGCGATGACCGCACCGAGACGGTCGGGGTTGACGGACGCGTCCTCACCGGCCTTGGCGGTGAAACCGGCGTCCTTCCAGGCCTCCTGAGCGGCGATCAGCGCGAACTGCGCGGACCGGTCCAGCTTGCGGGCCTGCGGGCGGGGGATGATCTCGCCGGGCTCGACGGCGATCCGCGCGGCGATGCGGACCGGCAGCTCGGCCGCCCACTCCTGCTCGAGCGGGCCGACACCGGACTTGCCGGCGACCAGGGCCTCCCAGAACGAGGCTGCGTCGCCACCCAGCGGTGTGGTTGCGCCGATACCGGTGACGACCACGGTGTGATTGGTCGGGCTCACGGGAATTCTTTCTCCAACGGAAAACGGGATTCGACGGCGCCACCGCCGGGTGGCGGGGCCTAGCAGCCTGACGGCCTAAGGGGTGACTCAGGCCTGGTGCTTGAGGATGTAGTTGGTGGCGTCACCAACGGTCTTGAGGTTCTTGACGTCCTCGTCCGGGATCTTCACGTCGAAGCGCTCCTCGGCGGCGACGACGACCTCGACCATGGACAGCGAGTCGACGTCCAGGTCGTCGGTGAAGGACTTGTCCAGCTGGACGTCCTCGGTGGGGATCCCGGCGATCTCGTTCACGATCTCGGCGAGACCGGCGACGATCTCTTCCTGAGTGGCGGCCATGTCAGGCGCTCCTTCTTCGATAATCCAGACGGTTTGTGGCAGTTTGCACCGAGCCGGAAGCGAGATCCGGCACGGAGTGCCTAGGGGAGGGTAACGACCGTGGCGGCGTAGACGAGACCCGCCCCGAATCCGATGACGAGCGCGGTGTCGCCGCTCTTCGCCTCCCCGGTCGCCAGGAGCCGCTCCATCGCGAGCGGGATCGAGGCGGCCGAGGTGTTGCCGGTGGTGCGGATGTCACGGGCGACCGTGACGTGCTCCGGCAGCTTCAGCGTCTTCACCATCGAGTCGATGATCCGCATGTTGGCCTGGTGCGGAATGAAGACGTCCAGGTCGTCCGGGCTGATTCCGGCCGCGTCCAGCGCCTGCTGGGCGACCTTCGCCATCTCGAACACGGCCCAGCGGAACACCGCCTGGCCCTCCTGCGTGATCGCAGGGAACTTGACGTTGCCCTCGCTGTCGAGGGGCAGTTCGGCGAGGTCGCCGACCCGGAAACGGTCCCAGGAGACCGTCTGCTTGATGGTGCCGGACTTGTCGCCCTCGGAGCCCCACACGGTCGGGCCGATGGCCGGCTCCTGGGAGGGGCCGACGACGACCGCGCCGGCGCCGTCGCCGAACAGGAAGGCCGTGGCCCGGTCCTCCAGATCGGTGAGGTCGCTGAGCCGCTCCACACCGATGACGAGCACGTACTCGGCGGAACCTTCCACCACCATGCCCTTGGCGAGGGTCAGGCCGTAGCCGAAGCCCGCGCAGCCGGCCGAGATGTCGAATGCGGCGGCCTTGTTCGTGCCCAGCTTGTCGGCGATCTCGGTGGCGACGGCCGGGGTCTGGCTGAAGTGCGAGACGGTCGAGACGACCACGGCGCCGATCTGCTCGGCGGCGATGCCGGAGTCGGCGATCGCCTTGCCGGCCGCCTCGACGGACATCGCGGAGACCGTCTCCTCGGGGCCCGCCCAGTGCCGGGTCTCGATGCCGGAGCGCGAACGGATCCACTCGTCGGACGAGTCGATCCTCTCCAGGATCACCTCGTTGGGCACCACGCGGGTCGGCCGGTAGCCGCCGACGCCGAGGATGCGCGCGTGCGGGGCACCCTTGCTGGGCTTGATCTTCGACATGGGTCTTGGGCTCCTTGTCAGGCGCTCGCCGCGTCAGCGGCAGGTGTCGCAGTCTCGGCGATGAGCGTGCGGGCCGCGTCGAGGTCGTCGGGGGTCTTCAGGGCGAGCGTGCGCACACCGGGCAGCGCGCGCTTGGCCAGACCGGTCAGCGTGCCGCCGGGGCACACCTCGATGAGCGCGGTGACGCCCAGAGCCTTGAACGTCTCCATGCACAGGTCCCAGCGCACGGGGTTGGCGACCTGTCCGACCAGCCGGTCCAGCACCTCGGCGCCGGAGGCGACCTGGCGGCCGTCCTTGTTGGAGACGTAGGGGACCTTCGGGTCGGCGGGCGCCAGCCGCGCCGCGGCCTCGGCCAGCGCCTCGACGGCGGGGGCCATGTGGCGCGTGTGGAAGGCACCGGCCACCTTCAGCGGGACGACCTTGCGGACACCCTCGGGCTTGTCCTCGGCCAGCGCGGCGAGCTGCTCCAGGGTGCCGGCGGCGACGATCTGGCCCGCGCCGTTGATGTTGGCCGGGGTCAGGCCCAGCTTCTCCAGGTGCGCGACGGAGGTCTCGGGGTCACCGCCGAGCAGCGCCGACATGCCGGTCTCGGTGATCGCGGCGGCCTCGGCCATCGCGAGCCCACGACGGCGGACGAGGCCGAGAGCCGCGGTGTCGTCCAGGACGCCCGCGAAGGCGGCGGCGGTGATCTCACCCACGCTGTGGCCGGCGACCGCGCCCGGCGCGATCTCCGACATGTCACCCAGTGCCATGGCGGACAGGATCCCGGCGGCGACCAGCAGCGGCTGGGCCACCGCGGTGTCGCGGATGGCGTCGGCGTCGGCCTGGGTGCCGTAGTGGACCAGGTCGAGGCCGATGGCGTCCGACCACGCGGCGACGCGGTCCGCGGCACCGGGGAGTTCGAGCCAGGGGGTCAGGAAGCCGGGCGTCTGGGCGCCCTGGCCGGGAGCGACGAGTACGAGCACTCTCACACTCTCTCTTGGGGACGGCCGAAGCCGCCCGTGGGGACAGGGACGAAGAACACGTAGGGGTTTTGTGGGGCCCCCACAAAACCCTAGGCCTGGGGTTCACCGTCGGCCAGACGCCCCAGGATCAGCGCGATCCGCAGCGTAAACGCGGATCGTACATCCGAGGGCGACCATCCGGTGACGTCTGTCACACGTCGGAGCCGGTAGCGCACGGTGTTCGGGTGAACGAACAGCATCCTGGCCGCGCCCTCCAGGCTGCTCGCCTGTTCCAGGTAGACACTCAAGGTCTCCAGGAGTGCCGACCCCGCCTCCTCCAGTGGTCTGTAGATCTCCTCCACCAACTGCTCGCGCGCGCCCGGATCGCCCGCGATGGCCCGCTCCGGCAGAAGATCGTCCGCCAGCACCGGCCGCGGCGCGTCCTGCCAGGCGAAACACGCCTTCAGACCCGCCGCCGCGGCCTGCGCGGACCGGGTGGCGGCCAGCAGGTCGGGTACCACGGGCCCGGCGACGACCGGCCCGGCGGCATACGGCCCGATCAGCGACTTGGCGACGGCGAGCGGATTGGGGTTGCCCCCGGCGATCACCACCAGCCGGTCCCCGAGCACCCCCGTGAGCACCTGCAGCTTGGCGTGGCGCGCGGCCCGCCGGATGGCCTCGACGGTCAGCTCGCTGTCCCCGTCGGGCGCGGTGCCGAGCACGACGCACACATGGTCCGGCGAGTTCCAGCCGAGCGCGGCGGCCCGGCTGACGGCCCCCTCGTCTGCCTCCCCGCTCAGCACGGCGTTGACCACCAGCGACTCCAGCCGCGCGTCCCAGGCACCGCGTGCCTCGGCGGCCTGGGCGTACACCTGGGCGGTGGCGAACGCGATCTCCCGGGCGTACACGAGCAGGGCCTCGCGCAGCACGCGCTCGTCCCCAGGGGCCGCCACCTCGTCGATGGCGGACTCCATCACCTCGATGGTGGTCCGCACCATCTCCACGGTCTGCCGCAGCGTGATGGCCCTGGTCAGCTCGCGGGGCGCGGTCCCGAAGACGTCCGTGGAGATGGCCTGCGGCGCGTCCGGGTGCCGGAACCACTCGGTGAACGCGGCGATGCCCGCCTGCGCCACGAGCCCGATCCAGGAACGGTTCTCCGGTGGCATGGCCCGGTACCACGGCAGGGTCTCGTCCATGCGCGCGATGGCCTGCGCGGCGAGACTCCCGGAGGACCTCTCCAGCCGCTTCAGGGTCGCGGTGTGCTGGTGGACGGCGTGCGCTGCGGGTTCGCCGCTATGGGTTTCGGGTTCGGGCACGGGGACAAGACTGCCTTATCGGGACGGGACCATGCGTCGGCGGGGTGCCGTGCGCGGTCTACGGTGGTGGCTGTGATGGATGTACGGCGCGCCGGTGAGCGCTACCGCGGAGGGGATCCGGAGGCGGGGATCGAATCCCGCCACGCCTTCTCCTTCGGCCCGCACTACGACCCCGGCAACCTGCGCTTCGGCGCGGTGATCGCCTGCAACGAGGAGCGGCTCGCCCCCGGCGCCGGCTTCGACGAGCACCCGCACAGCCACACCGAGATCGTCACGTGGGTGGTCGAGGGCGAACTGACCCACCGTGACTCCACGGGTCACGAGACGACGGTACGCCCCGGCGACGTCCAGCATCTCGCCGCGGCGGCGGGCGTCCGCCACGTGGAACGCAACGAGGCGGACACCCCGCTGACCTTCGTCCAGATGTGGCTGGCCCCGCTGGAGCCGGGCGGCGACCCGTCCTACGAGATCATCCCCGGCATCGCCGACTCCACCCCCTACGCCCTCCCGGCCGCCGGCGCGATGCTCCACGTCCGCCGCCTGACAGCGGGGGAGCGGACGGCGGTACCGGACGCGCCCCATGTGTACGTCCACGTGGTCCGGGGCGAGATCACGCTGGCGGAGGAGACCTTGGGCCAGGGCGACTCGGCCCGCGTCACGGACTCGAAGTCCCTGGAGGCGGTGGGCATCACGCCTTCGGAACTACTGCTGTGGGAAATAGGGTCATGACTGCGCCCTGCCCACGTAGCTGCGGGCATGCGTGCCGCCAGTGCTGTGGGCGCGGCGGCACCCCGTGAGCGCCGGGCTGCGCGACCCCTGGCCCCAGCCCCGGCACACCTCAGCCCCGCAATTCCGCCAGCACCGCGTCCGTGAACACCGGCCACGCCTCCACCGCCCAGGGCCCGAACGCCCGATCGGTCAGCGCGACTCCGGCAACACCCGCATCAGGGTCGATCCACAGGAACGTACCGGACTGCCCGAAGTGCCCGAACGTCCGCGGCGACGACGAAGACCCCGTCCAGTGCGGCGACTTGGAGTCCCGGATCTCGAACCCCAGCCCCCAGTCGTTGGGGTTCTGGTGCCCGTATCCCGGCAGGACGCCCTTCACCCCGGGATACTGCACGCTCATCGCCGCAGCCACCGTACGAGGATCCAGCAGCCGCGGCGCCTGGATCTCGGCGGCGAACCGCAGCAGATCCTCCACCGTGGACACCCCGTCCTTCGCCGGCGACCCCGTCAGCGACGTCGACGTCATCCCCAGCGGCTCCAGCACCGCCTGCCGCAGATACTCGGCGAACGGAATCTCCGTCGCTTTGGCGACATGATCACCGAGCTGCTCGAACCCCGCGTTGGAGTACAGCCGCCGCTCACCGGGCGGAGCCATCACCCGGTGCTCGTCGAAGGCCAGCCCGGAGGTGTGCGCGAGCAGATGGCGGACCGTGGCGCCGGGCGGGCCGGCCGACTCGTCCAGCTCGATCGCGCCCTCCTCGTAGGCGACGAGCATGGCGTAGGCCGCCAGCGGCTTGGTGACCGAGGCGAGGGGGAACCGTTGTCCGGCCGGGCCGTGGGTGCCCACGACGGTGCCGTCCGCGCGGACCACGCCCGCCGCGGCGGTGGGGACCGGCCAGTTCTCGATCGACGCCAGGCTGTTCAACGACATGAGGCCGAGCCTATGCGCTCAGAGCCACAGCTCCAGCAAGGGGTCGGGCTTGGGCCGGAAGCCGAGCGAGGCGTACAGCGGCGCGCCCTCCAGGGACGTGGTGAGCTGCACCCGGTCGGCACCGCGCTCGCGGAACCAGCCGAGGAGCGTGTCCATGCAGGCGCGCGCGTACCCGCGCCGGCGGGCGTCCGGGTCGGTGGCGACGCTGAAGACGTACCCGACGGTGCCGAGTGGGTTGGCCGCCCGTCCGATCCGGTAGTCGAGCGTGCCCGCCACCAGCGCGGCCAGCGCTCCCGGCCGCTCCGGATGGTCCACGACGAAGGCCGCGAAGCCCCCCTCCGGCTCCGCGAGCCTCGCCCGCAGGGTGGGGAGGGACTCGGTGTGCCAGTCGGTGGACCGGTCTGCGTGGCCCATCGAGTCGATCATGACCTGGCGCAGCCGCAGCACTTCCGCGGCGTCCTCGGGCTCGGCCCGGCGTACGAGACTCATGCCGGGCACGCTAACCACCGCACCCCTGACCCGTCGCGCCGTTTTCCCCACACCCCTTTCTCGCCGGAGTCGCTTGCCTGGAGTGCACTCCAAGGCCATAGCGTTGGGGGCATGACGGTGATGCAGACCACGCCAGCGGCCGCCGAGCAAGCAGCCCCCGCCGACATCTGCTCCGCCCCACCCCGGTGCCACCCCCGCCCGGAAGGCCAGGACGGCTACACGATCAGCGAGGTCGTCGCCTTCACCGGTCTGACCGCGCACACGCTGCGCTGGTACGAGCGGATCGGCCTGATGCCGCACGTCGACCGTTCGCACACCGGTCAGCGCCGCTACAGCAACCGGGACCTGGACTGGCTCGAGTTCGTGAACAAGCTCCGGCTGACCGGCATGCCGGTGGCCGACATGGTCCGGTACGCGGAGTTGGTGCGGGAGGGCGAGAGTACCTACGCCGAGCGCCAGGAACTGCTCGAGTCGACCCGCCGGGACGTCCTGGCCCGGATCGCGGAACTGCACGACACCCTGGCGGTACTGAACCGGAAGATCAGCTTCTACGCCACGGAGCGCTGACCCGCCGGCCGCGCGGCACCGCTACAGCTCGGCCAGCAACTCGGCCTTCTTCGAGGAGAACTCCTCGTCGGTGACCAGGCCCGCCTGGTGCAGCTCCCCGAGATGCCGGATGCGCTCGGCGATGTCGGCCGGGTCCCGCCGGGGCGGGGCCGGTGCCACCGGCCCCCGGGTCCGCAGCGCCGCGAGGACGGCGGCGGCGAACGGCAAGGATTCGTGCACCGGCCCGTAGCCGAGACCGAAGACGACGGCCGCCGGATCCTGGTCGGGCTGTGCGGGACGGGTGGAGTCGCCTTCGCGGGGTACCAGGCGCAGATGCCCCTCGAAGACCTCCGGCGAGCGCCACTCCACTCCGCTGAGGTCGGCGACCGGCCAAGTCTGGTCCCCCGCCTTCCACTTCGCCGAGGACGCACCCGTCCAGGACCAGCGGAACTGCACGGAGGTCCCGTCGAAGGACGCCTTTCCGTCGTACGCCTTGAACTGCAGCGGGGCCTCGGGGGCGGCCACCAGCCCACGCTCGGCGGGCTCCGGCCCGGACTCGGTCAGCAGCGGTTTCAGCTCGTCGGCGTAGTACTCGGCGAGGGTCGCCCGCTCGGCCGGCAGCACCAGCCGGTACGGGTCGGAGCCCTCCCGCAGTTGCCCGGCCGCCGCGTCCATCAGCGGATCGGCGCCGGGGCGCGGCCGCAGCCGCAGTACGACGGAGCCGCGCTTGCCGGGAGTGAGGGTCACCTCCTCGACCGCGGCCAGCGGAATGCGCCGCTCGCCCAGCGCCTGGAAGAGCCTGGGTGTCCGAATCCCCCGTTCGTAGCGGATGAGCACGGAGTCGGACTCGAACTCCCAGACGGCATGAAAACCCGCCAGTACGTCACCCATGCGGCTCATCGTATGCGGCACGTGCTCCTCCGTCGCCACCCGCGCAGACCGCACTTCCTGCTGTTTCTACGCGCGTCCGGCCGTCGTCGTGCGGGGCAGATCCGCCCGGCAGACATCGTCTTCCCGTGCGCACGTCACGGCGTCGAACGCGCCGACGCCGACGTGCGCGAGGTTGCGCAGGCTGTCCGTGCCCGGCTGGAAGTAGCCGCTGTGGCCCTGCGCGTCATGGGCCGAGAGAACCCGCGCGCCGAACGCCGAGGACACCGGGTCGGCCCCGTGGCCCAGCCCGCCGAGCTCCAGATACGGCACGTCCTGCACCCAGTCGCTGGCGTCGCGCATCGCCCACACCCGGGCCGAGGTGCCCAGACGGGAGGCGGTCGCGGCACGCATGCCGGGGCTCGCGGCCACCGCCAGGTCGGACACCCGGCCCGGCATACCGTGCGCGGCGACCCCGCAGACCACGGAGCCGTAGCTGTGGCAGAACATCGACACCGGCGCCCGGCCGGGCAGGCCGCGCAGCAGCGCGTTCAGACGGACGGCGCCCTCCTCGGCGCGCAGTCCGGTGGCCGCGTCCACGCCGAGTCCGTCCGGTGCGGTGTAGTCGGCCCAGGCGATCACGGCCGTGCGCGTCGAGGGGCTCTCCGCCCGCTCGGCCGCGTAGAGGGCCTTGGCCATGCCGACCGGGGCGCTGTACCTGCGGTACGTCCGCTGGAAGGTGAGCAGGTCGGTGTCGACACCGGGGACGACCACGGAGACCCGGTCGGCCTTGGTGAGGCTGCCGAACACCTCCGCGACCCGGCCCGAGCCCGCGGGGTCGAAGGCGAGGATGTGCCGACCGGGACGCATGAGCGCCTCGTAGCGATCCATCCGCTGGGCCGAGTCCTGCTGTCCGGCCCTGCTGATCCGGTTGTCGTGCATGCGCTCGCGCTCGACCTCACGCGCCTGGCCCAGCGCGATGCGGTTGGCGCGGTAGCGCAGCTTGGCGGGGGCGCCGTTCATGTTGCCGACCGCCAGTGAGTAGCGGTGGGCCAGCCGGTCGCGCTCGTGCGGGGTGAGCGAGGCGAAGAACCGGGTGAGCCGCCCGGGGGCCGCCTCGGGGTCCGGCAGGTGCAGGCCGCGCAGCGTGCCGTGCTCCCACTTGTCGAGCGAGAGCTGCAGCGCGGTCGACTCCCGGTGGGTGCGCAGTGCGGTCCAGCCGGTGGTCGCGAGCATCACGAACACCACGGACAGCGCGAGCATGGCGCGCCAGACGTTGAGAGGCGGGGAGGTGTCGAAGGAAGTCACTGGGAGGACACACTAGGAGAACGAGAGGGTCTCGGGGTAACCGAGTGACAGGTATCACGTTTCGGTAAATGTCGAACGCTCCCGTAACGTCCTCAGCCGGTGCGCCAGTTGCCGGTCAGCGCCGAGCCCAACTGGTCCAGGTACGACGCGGTCAGACGCCGGATCGCCTCCAGACTGAAGTCGTCACCCGTGCACCACTGCCGCTCGGTGACCCTCATCACCCCGCCGAACACGGCCACGGCGAGCCGCGGCCGCGGATCGGTTTCCACGTCGACGCCCTCCCGTTCGGCGAGCAGCCGCGCGATCGTCTCCTCGGTGGCCACGGAGCGCCGCAGATGGGCGGCGAGCAGCGCGGGCGTCGACTCGATGGTCCGGTACATGCGCAGGTACAGCTCCACCGGGACGGCCGACTCGACGGTCTCCTGTATCGCCTCCCAGCCCTCCAGGACCGCCTGCCGCAACGCCTCCATCGGCGCCTCGTGCGCCGGCCTCGCCCGTACGGACTCCACGAAGAGTGCCTCCGTCATCTCCTGGACGGCGAAGGCCACCTCCTCCTTGCCGGCGAAGTAACGGAAGAAGGTGCGCTGCGAGACGTCGACGGCCTCGGCGATCTCGTCCACGGTGGTGTGCTCGTAGCCCTGCGTGGTGAACAGTTCGAGAGCGGCCCGCAGCAGCGCCTCCCGAGTGCGCCGCTTCTTGCGGTCGCGCAGCGTCTCCATCAACCTCTCCCGGTGAAATGTCCTTCCAGCTCAGGCTATGCGCTGGTGTCGTGTCAGTTACCGACTTGTGAATTGGTTTGTCAACTGTCAGTGACTGACACTAGCCTCGAAGGTATGACTAGTCAGACCACCATCGACACGACGGGACCGGGGGACCGGGCATCGACCGACCCGTCGGGGCCGACCCCGGCCGCGGGGCTGCGCGGCCACCCATGGCTCACCCTCATCACCGTCGCCGTAGGGGTCATGATGGTGGCCCTCGACGGCACCATCGTGGCCATCGCCAACCCGGCCATCCAGAAGGACCTCGGCGCGAGCTTCGCCGACGTCCAGTGGATCACCAACGGCTACTTCCTCGCCCTCGCGGTCTGCCTGATCACCGCGGGCAAGCTGGGTGACCGCTTCGGCCACCGGCAGACCTTCCTGATCGGCGTGACCGGCTTCGCCGCCGCCTCGGGCGCCATCGGCCTGTCGAACAGCATCGCCGCGGTCGTCACCTTCCGCGTCTTCCAGGGCCTGTTCGGCGCACTGCTGATGCCGGCCGCGCTCGGCCTGCTGCGGGCCACCTTCCCGGCCGAGAAGCTGAACATGGCGATCGGCATCTGGGGCATGGTCATCGGTGCCTCCACCGCGGGCGGCCCGATCCTCGGCGGCGTCCTCGTCGAGCACGTCAACTGGCAGTCGGTGTTCTTCATCAACGTGCCGGTCGGCGTCCTCGCCCTGCTGCTGGGCCTGCTGATCCTGCTGGACCACCGCGCCGAGAACGCGCCGCGCTCCTTCGACCTGCCGGGCATCGTGCTGCTGTCCGGCGCGATGTTCTGCCTGGTGTGGGCGCTCATCAAGGCTCCGACCTGGGGCTGGGGCGACGTCAAGACCTGGGGCTTCATCGGCGCCTCGGCGCTGCTGTTCGTCCTGTTCGCGGTCTGGGAGACGAGGGTCGCCGAGCCGCTGATCCCGCTGGGCATGTTCCGCTCGATCCCGCTGTCCGCGGGCGTCGTCCTGATGGTCCTGATGGCGATCGCCTTCATGGGCGGCCTGTTCTTCGTGACGTTCTACCTCCAGAACGTCCACGGCATGAGCCCGATCGACGCGGGCCTGCACCTGCTTCCGCTGACCGGCATGATGATCGTCGGCTCCCCGCTGGCGGGCGCCGCGATCACCAAGCTGGGCCCGCGCATCCCGCTGGCCGGCGGCATGGCGGCCACCGCGATCGCCATGTACGGCATGTCGACGCTGAAGGCCGACACCGGCAGCGGTCCGATGTCGATCTGGTTCGCCCTGCTGGGCTTCGGCCTCGCGCCGGTCATGGTCGGCGCCACCGAGGTGATCGTGGGCAACGCGCCCATGGAGCTGTCCGGTGTGGCGGGCGGCCTGCAGCAGGCGGCCATGCAGATCGGCGGCAGCCTCGGTACGGCGGTGCTGGGTGCCGTGATGGCCTCCAGGGTCGACAGCGAGCTGCCGGGCAACTGGACCGGCGCCGGGCTGCCGAAGATGACCCCGGAGCAGCTGGACCAGGCGTCCGAGGCGGTCCAGGTGGGCGTGGCGCCGGTGGCCAAGGGCATGCCGGAGGCTCTCGTCGCGAAGATCACCACGGTCGCCCACGACACCTTCATCTCCGGCATGAGCCTCGCCTCCCTGGTCGCGGCGGGCGTGGCGGCGGTCGCGGTGCTGGTCGCGTTCCTCACCAAGCGGGGCGAGAACGCGGAGGCGGGCGCGGGAGTCGGTCACATCTGACCGCGCGTTTCATGCCTGTTCCTGGCGGAGTTCGCTCATCAGGGTGACTCCGCTCAAGATCCCTCGCTCCGGGCGCGCGCCGCAGGTCACAGTGGGTCAGGTCCTCCGCAGGGCATGCGGGGGCCGCCGGGCCGCGGCGCGCGCTGCCGGAGGGGGGCAGCGCGCCCAGGTCTGTCCGGGGAAAACCGGGGTACCCGCCCAGTGAGGCCGAACTGTCCATGACCACCAGGGAGTTGATGATGGCTGGCTTCGGGCACGGAACGCGCGGGTACCCCCGGTCACGCGGCCGTTCGTGGCAGCGGACCGGGCCGGACCGTGCGACGCTCGGGATCATCGGAACCGTCTGCGCGGTCGCCGGATTCTTCGCACTGGGCATCATCCTCGGCCCGGTGGCGATGTTCTGCGGCTGGCAGTCCATGGGCCGCAAATGGTCCACCGACCGCAACATCCCGGCCGTGGTCGCCCTGGTCCTGGGCGCGATCGACACCTTGCTGTCCCTCATCGCCCTGGCAGGAGCAGCCACTTGGGGCCACGGTCTCCTCTGATCCCGACCCCGCCCCCAACGCCCGCAGCTCCAGGCCCCAGGCCCCGGAGCTGCGGGCACATTCGCGTCCACGCGGCTCCGGACAACGAACCCCGGGTAGCCGCGGGCATGCGGGCCGCCGGCGACGGCGCCCGCCCCGCACCAGCATGGGCGACCACGCCCCGGTGGCCGCGGGCACGAGCCCGGGTAGCCGCGGGCATGCGTGCCTCCCCCCAGTGCCTTGAGTGCCTGGGGACCCCCACGGCGGCACGAGTGGGCGGTGGGGGCCCCGCTCGAGTGAAGCCGAGAGTGGAGGAGGCGCCCCGCAAGCGCGGGCAAGCGAAACACCCGCACGCCCCCCTCGGCCCAGGCAACCAGCAAACCCCGGCTCGGCCAAGCCCGACCGCCCGCGGCCGAACCGCACCACGGCCCCGGCGGAACCCGGCGGAGCCGAACCTCACCGCCGCTGCCCCTCCCGCTCCCCGGCCAGCCGAGCCACCTCCGCCCGCAGCAGCCGAACCTCCTCCGCAAGAGCGGCGATCGCCTCGGTCTGCCGCCGCTCCTCCACGTCGTCCTTCTCGAACCGCGAGATGAACCACGCCGCGATGTTCGCCGTCACCACACCCAGCAACGCGATCCCGGACAGCATCAGCCCGACCGCGATCATCCGCCCCAGCCCGGTGGTCGGCGCGTGATCCCCGTACCCCACCGTCGTCATCGTCGTGAAGGACCACCACACGGCGTCACCCAGCGTCCGGATGTTCCCGTCCGGCGACTCCCGCTCCACCGACAGCACCGCCAGCGACCCGAACATCAGCAGCCCGATCACCGACCCCACGACATACGTCGTCAGCCGGATCTGCGGAGCCATCCGCGCCCGCCGCCCCACCAGCAGCAGCGTCGACACCAGCCGCAGCAGCCTGAGCGGCTGCAGTACCGGCAGCACCACCGCGCACAGATCGGGCCAGTGCCGGCGCACGAACTCCCTGCGCCGGGGCGCGAGCGCCAGCCGCATGAGGTAGTCCACGGCGAAGGCGCCCCACACCACCCACTCCACCCCCGTGCACAGGGCCGTCAGCGAGTGCCCCGCCGAACCGTCCACGATGGGCGCGGCGTACGCGACGGCGAAGGCCACGGCCAGCGCCAGCAGGGGCCGTTGGGTGAGCCGCTCCCACCGCGCCTGCGCCGCATTCGTCTCCATGCCCGCATCGTAAGGAAGACGTGAGGGCGGCGGAGACTCCAACTCCGCCGCCCTCACGCCCAGAGCCCTGTCACAGGCCGCCCGGCGCTACGCGTCGCCGCCCGCCGCCCCCGGGTCCGCCGCCGACACGTCCAGCAGCTGGTACCGGTCGATGGCCTGCTTCAGCACGGACCGGTCGACCTTGCCCTCCCGGGCCAGCTCGGTCAGTACCCCCACCACGATCGACTGCGCGTCGATGTGGAAGAACCGCCGCGCCGCGCCCCGGGTGTCGGCGAAGCCGAAGCCGTCCGCGCCGAGGGACTGGTACGTCCCCGGCACCCAGCGCGCGATCTGGTCCGGCACCGACCGCATCCAGTCGGACACGGCCACGAACGGCCCCTCGGAGCCGCTGAGCTTCCGCGTCACGTACGGCACCCGCTGCTCCTCCTCCGGGTGCAGCAGGTTGTGCTGCTCGCAGGCCACGGCCTCGCGCCGCAGCTCGTTCCACGAGGTCGCCGACCACACGCCCGCCTTGACGTTCCACTCCTCGGCGAGGAGCCGCTGGGCCTCCAGCGCCCACGGCACCGCGACACCGGACGCCATGATCTGCGCCGGGATCGAGCCGCCGGTGCCCTCGCTGAGCTTGTACACGCCCTTGACGATGCCCTCGACGTCCACGTTCGCCGGCTCGGCCGGGTGCCGGATGGGCTCGTTGTAGACGGTGAGGTAGTAGAAGACGTCCTCGCCGTGCGGGTGCTCGGCGTCACTGCCGTACATCCGGCGCAGGCCGTCCTGCACGATGTGCGCGATCTCGTAGGCGTAGGCCGGGTCGTAGGCCACGCACGCCGGGTTGGTCGAGGCGAGGAGCTGAGAGTGGCCGTCCGCGTGCTGCAGACCCTCACCGGTCAGGGTCGTACGCCCCGCGGTCGCGCCCAGTACGAATCCGCGCGCCAGCTGGTCGGCCATCTGCCAGAACTGGTCGCCGGTGCGCTGGAAACCGAACATCGAGTAGAAGACGTACACCGGGATCAGCGGCTCGCCGTGCGTGGCGTAGGCGGAGCCGGCCGCGACCAGCGAGGCCGTGCAGCCTGCCTCGGAGATGCCGTCGTGCAGCATCTGGCCGGTCGGCGACTCCTTGTACGCGAGCAGCAGATCACGGTCGACCGCCTCGTACTGCTGGCCGAGCGGGTTGTAGATCTTCGCGCTCGGGAAGAAGGAGTCCATGCCGAACGTGCGGTACTCGTCCGGCGCGATCAGCACGAACCGCCTGCCGATCTCCTTGTCCCGCATGAGGTCCTTCAGCAGCCGCACGAACGCCATGGTCGTGGCGATGGACTGCTGACCGGTGCCCTTCTTCACGGTCGCGTACGCCTTGTCGTCCGGCAGCGCCAGCGGCTTCGAGCGGAGGACCCGGGTCGGCACGTACCCGCCGCACTGCCGGCGCCGGTCGTGCATGTACTGGAGCTCCTCGGAGTTCCGCCCGGGGTGGTAGTACGGCGGCGCGCCGGACTCCAGCTCCTTGTCGGCGATCGGCAGGTGCAGCCGGTCGCGGAAGCGCTTGAGGTCGTCGGCCGTCAGCTTCTTCATCTGGTGCGTGGCGTTGCGGCCCTCGAAGTTCGGGCCCAGTGTCCACCCCTTGACCGTCTTGGCCAGGATGACCGTCGGCTGGCCCTTGTGCTCCACGGCCGCCTTGAACGCCGCGTAGATCTTCCGGTGGTCGTGACCGCCGCGGCCCAGCATCAGGATCTGGTGGTCGCTCATGTTCTCGACCATCGCGCGCAGCCGGTGGTCGTCACCGAAGAAGTGGTCGCGGATGTACGCGCCGGTCTCGGTCGCGTACGTCTGGAACTGGCCGTCCGGCGTGGTGTTCATCCTGTTGACCAGCACGCCGTCCCGGTCCTGCGCGAGCAGCGGGTCCCAGGAGCGGTCCCAGATCAGCTTGATCACGTTCCAGCCGGCCCCCCGGAAGACCGACTCCAGCTCCTGGATGATCTTCCCGTTGCCGCGCACCGGGCCGTCCAGGCGCTGCAGGTTGCAGTTGACCACGAAGGTCAGGTTGTCCAGGCCCTCGCGCGCGGCGATGCTCAGCTGGCCGAGTGACTCCGGCTCGTCCATCTCGCCGTCGCCGAGGAACGCCCACACGTGCGACTTGGAGGTGTCGGCGATGCCGCGCGCCTCCATGTAGCGGTTCATCCGCGCCTGGTAGATCGCGCCGAGCGGGCCGAGGCCCATGGAGACCGTCGGGAACTCCCAGAAGTCCGGCATGGAGCGCGGGTGCGGGTAGCTGGACAGGCCGTCGGGGTACTTCGACTTCTCCTGCCGGAAGCCGTCCAGCTGCTTCTCGGTGAGGCGGTCGAGCAGGTACGCGCGCGCGTAGATGCCAGGGGAGGCGTGGCCCTGGAAGAAGACCTGGTCGCCACCGTCGCCCTCGTCCTTGCCGCGGAAGAAGTGGTTGAAGCCCACGTCGTACAGCGAGGCGGAGGAGGCGAACGTGGCGATGTGGCCGCCGACGCCGATGCCGGGGCGCTGGGCGCGCGACACCATCACGGCGGCGTTCCAGCGGGTGGCGTTGAGGATCCTGCGCTCGATCTCCTCGTTGCCCGGGAAGAACGGCTCGGCCCTGGTGGGGATCGTGTTGACGTAGTCCGTGCTGCGCATCTCGGGCACGGCCACGCGCCGCTCGCGGGCCCGCTCGATCAGGCGGAGCATGAGATACCGGGCCCGCTCCCGGCCGCGCTCGTCGACCGCGGCGTCGAGGGAGTCGAGCCACTCCTGGGTCTCTTCGGGATCGAAGTCAGGAACCTGACTCGGAAGGCCGCCAATGATGATCGGATTGCGATCGGATCCGGAAGCCACGCTGTTCCTTACCTGTCGGAGGGCCACTGTTTCACTCGTGCCTACACCGTTCCCCATCGTGTACCTCGGGAAGACGTACGTCATCTCTACCGTGGGGTAACCGGCACACGGGCTCGGTCAAAACGCAACGATACGCCCGGGGTGTGACAGGCTTGCCAAACTTGTTCGAGAGTCGCTTGACTGGATGATTCCGAATGGAACAAAGCGGGCACAAGCGTGTGATGTGGGTCGGGCCGAATCGGGATACGGTGCCAGGAGTTGCGCCGACACGGCCGGGATCGTCACCGTTTCGGCGGTCCGGACGGCCCGGTACTTGCGCGATCCGTCCCGCCCGTGTGGACTACGGCCAATGCTTCGCGCACGCGCGTGGCTGAGATAATCAACAAGACATGATCAGGAGGCAAACCGTGAGCGCGACCGCGGACCACGCGGAGGAGCGGACGAACCCTGCCGCCAGGCTGGGGTTCCAGCCCGGGCAGGTGGTCCAGGAGATCGGCTACGACGACGACGTCGATCAGGAGCTCCGCGAGGCCATTGAGGAAGCCGTCGAGGGTGACCTGATGGACGAGGACTATGACGACGTGGCCGACGCCGTCGTGCTGTGGCACCGCGACGAGGACGGTGACCTCACCGACGCGCTCGTCGATGCCACGACGTACATCGAGGAGGGCGGCGCCATCCTGCTGCTCACGCCCAAGACCGGCCGCAGCGGATACGTGGAGCCGAGCGACATCTCGGAGGCCGCGACGACGGCCGGGCTGACCGCGTCCAAGAGCGTCAGCGTCGGCAAGGACTGGAGCGGCAGCCGCCTGGCTACGCCGAAGGCCGCCAAGTCGAAGAAGTGACCGCCGCCGGGCCGGGCCCAAGGGTCCGGTCCGGCCGCCGCCGGCCCCCCGGTGATCGCTGCGTAGGGTGGAACCGAGCGCTTGCCGCGCTCTGACCCGAACAGCCCACCGAAGGGATGTACGACGATGGCGATCCAGGTCGGCGACAAGGCGCCCGATTTCGAGCTCAAGGACAACCACGGCCGCACCGTGAACCTCGCCGACTTCCGCGGCGAGAAGAACGTGGTGCTGCTCTTCTACCCCTTCGCCTTCACCGGCGTGTGCACCGGCGAGCTGTGCGAGCTGCGCGACAACCTGCCGAAGTTCGCCGACCGCGACACCCAGCTCCTCGCCGTCTCCAACGACTCCATCCACACCCTGCGCGTCTTCGCCGAGCAGGAGGGCCTGGAGTACCCGCTGCTGAGCGACTTCTGGCCGCACGGCAACGTCTCGCGCGCCTACGGCGTCTTCGACGAGGACAAGGGCTGCGCCGTCCGGGGCACCTTCGTCATCGACAAGGAGGGCGTCGTGCGGTGGACCGTGGTCAACGGACTGCCGGACGCCCGGGACCTGAACGAGTACGTGAAGGCGCTCGACACCCTGTGATCCGCCGGGTCCATGGTCTGCGGAGAGCGGGAACCCGTTACTAGGATCGGCACGTTGATCCCATATCCGAAGCACGACGGGGCTTCCCGCCCCTGAACACCACATGGAGGACCCGTGGGAGTCAGCCTCAGCAAGGGCGGCAACGTATCGCTGACGAAGGAGGCCCCGGGCCTGACCGCCGTCATCGTCGGACTCGGGTGGGACGTGCGCACCACGACCGGCACCGACTTCGACCTCGACGCCAGCGCGCTGCTGCTCAACAACGCCGGCAAGGTCGCGAGCGACCAGCACTTCGTCTTCTTCAACAACCTCAAGAGCCCCGACGGCTCGGTCGAGCACACCGGTGACAACATCACCGGTGAGGGCGAGGGTGACGACGAACAGATCAAGGTCAACCTGGCCGGTGTCCCGGCCGACGTCGACAAGATCGTCTTCCCGGTGTCGATCTATGACGCCGAGAACCGCCAGCAGTCCTTCGGCCAGGTGCGCAACGCGTTCATCCGCGTCGTCAACCAGGCGGGCGAGCAGGAGATCGCACGCTACGACCTGAGCGAGGACGCCTCCACCGAGACCGCCATGGTCTTCGGCGAGCTGTACCGCAACGGCGCGGAGTGGAAGTTCCGCGCCATCGGCCAGGGGTACGCCTCGGGTCTGCGTGGCATCGCCCAGGACTTCGGCGTCAACGTCTGACACGTACGACAGCACCAGCGTCCGGCGCCGCACCGTTTACGGGCGGCGCCGGACGTGCAGGACAACCAAAGAAGCACCACTAGGGGAGGACCAGCATCATGGGCGTCACGCTCGCCAAGGGAGGCAACGTCTCCCTCTCCAAGGCCGCACCGAACCTCACCAACGTCATGATCGGGCTCGGCTGGGACGCGCGCTCCACCACCGGCGCCCCCTTCGATCTGGACGCCAGTGCCCTGCTGTGCGGCGCCGGGAACCGGGTGCTGGGCGACGACTGGTTCGTGTTCTACAACCAGCTCACGAGCCCCGACGGTTCGGTCGAGCACACCGGCGACAACCTCACCGGTGAGGGCGAGGGTGACGACGAGTCGATCCTGGTGGACCTGACCAAGGTCCCCCTCCAGTGCGAGAAGATCATCTTCCCCGTCTCGATCCACGCCGCCGACGAGCGAGGCCAGACCTTCGGCCAGGTCTCCAACGCCTTCATCCGTGTGGTCAACCAGGCCGACGGCCAGGAACTGGCCCGCTACGACCTGAGCGAGGACGCCTCCACCGAGACCGCCATGATCTTCGGCGAGCTGTACCGGTACCAGAGCGAGTGGAAGTTCCGGGCCGTGGGGCAGGGGTACGCGTCGGGGCTGCGGGGCATTGCCCTGGATTTCGGAGTCAACGTCTCCTGAAGCCGGACACGGCGCGTGCGGAGGGCCTTCGGCCGCCTCGCCCTGGCCGGGCGAGACCCTGGCACGTCGCCGCCTTCGGACGAACGGAGTGTGCTCGTGAAACGGGAACCCGGACAGACGCCGCCGCTACGACTCGACCCCGCACTCTCCGCGCTGGTGTATTGCGCCGTACTGATCGCCGGCGTGGTCCTGATCATTTCCGGACGGGCCAACCCGGTCGAGGCTTCCGGGTTCACCTCTCCCTTCCTCGTGATCTTCGAGGGAGTCAAGGGGCGCTGACGGAACGAGGCGGGGACCTGCGGCGTTGTGACGGAGGTCCCCTCGCCGCCCCTTCCGGCGGAGTGCCCCTCTAGACTCGTGGTCAACATTTAGCAAAGCCGAGTACGGCGCGGGGGAAACTCTCCCCCCAGACATCGTCTGGGAGGTGCCCCCACAACACGATGGGGTAGCCAGTGCTTCTGAAAACCTTCGGCTGGTCGTTCGCGGTCACCGCGCTCGGCCTGGTCGCGGCCGCGTTCTACGGGGGGTGGACCGCCTTCGGCATCGTGGCGATCCTCGCCGTCCTCGAGATCTCGCTGTCGTTCGACAACGCGGTGGTCAACGCCGGAATCCTGAAGAAGATGAGCGCCTTCTGGCAGAAGATCTTCCTCACCGTCGGCGTCCTCATCGCGGTCTTCGGCATGCGGCTGGTCTTCCCCGTCGTCATCGTCGCGATCACCGCCAAAATGGGCCCGATCGAGGCCGTCGACCTCGCGCTCAACAACAAGGACCGCTACCAGGAACTCGTCACCGACGCCCACCCGGCGATCGCCGCGTTCGGTGGCATGTTCCTGCTGATGATCTTCCTGGACTTCATCTTCGAGGACCGGGACATCCAGTGGCTGCGCTGGATCGAGCGGCCGCTCGCCAAGCTCGGCAAGGTCGACATGCTGTCGGTCTGCATCGCCCTGATCGTCCTGCTCATCACCGCCTTCACCTTCGCCACCCACGCCCACCAGCACGGCGGCGCCCACGTCGACAAGGCGCAGACGGTCCTGATCGCCGGCATCGCCGGCCTGATCACCTACATGATCGTCGGTGGCCTCTCCGGCTTCTTCGAGGACCGGCTCGAGGAGCAGGAGGAGCGCGAGCACGAGGAGGAGGAAGAGGCCGCGCGCACCGGCAAGAAGCGCTCGCCGGTCGTCCTGGCCGGCCAGGCGGCGTTCTTCATGTTCCTCTACCTCGAGGTCCTGGACGCGTCCTTCTCCTTCGACGGTGTGATCGGCGCCTTCGCCATCACCAACGACATCGTCCTGATGGCGCTCGGCCTCGGCATCGGCGCGATGTACGTCCGGTCCCTGACCGTGTACCTGGTCCGCCAGGGCACCCTCGACGACTACGTCTACCTCGAGCACGGCGCCCACTACGCCATCGGCGCCCTGGCCGTGATCCTCATGGTCACCATCCGGTACGAGATCAACGAGGTCATCACCGGTCTCGTCGGCGTCGTCCTGATCGCCTGGTCCTTCTGGTCCTCCGTCCGCCGCAACCGCGCCCTCGCGGCCGCGGGCGAGGGCTCCGACGAGAAGGCGGAGGTCTCCTCCGGGGTCTGACAGCCCCCTGGTGAGCCCCGGGGCCCTTCGTCCGGATCGGGCCGGCGTGAGGCTCCTAAGGGCAAGATCAGGGACGTGACGGGGTGTGACGCCCCGCGCCGTGAGGAACGCTCTGATCGGGGCGGCCGACGTGGTCGGCCGCCCCGACGGCGTTCGAGACGAGTATCTGGGGGCGGGAATGGGATTCTTCGACGGGCTGCGCGGCGGACGCGCAGCCGAGTTCGACTCGGGCAGCGCCGGGAGCAACGCGATCGAACTGACCCGGCGGCACCAGCAGGTGTCCCTCACCAAGCAGGACGCGGCCACCGGTCACCTGCGCGTCAACCTGGCCTGGCGGATGCGGACCTCCGACTTCGACGTCACCCAGCGCACCAGCCTCTTCCGGCACCCCTTCCGGGCACTGAAACCACCGGAGGTGCTCGGTCACGGCCAGAGCATGGTCAACGTCGACCTCGACCTGGGCTGCCTGTACGAACTGACCGACGGCACCAAGGGGGTCGTCCAGCCCCTCGGCGGCTACCTCGGCGACGTCAACGCACCGCCGTACATCAAGCTCAGCGGCGACGACCGGTTCGGTTCGGCGTCCGGCGAGACCATGTACGTCAACCTGGACCACCGGGACGCCATCAAGCGGCTGCTGGTGTTCGTGTACATCTACGACCGCACACCGGCCTTCGACCGCACGCACGCCATCGTCACGCTCTACCCCAGCAACGGGCCACGCATCGAGATAGGCCTGGACGAACGCCATCCACAGGCCCGGTCCTGCGCGGTCGTGATGATCGAGAACGTGAAGGGGGAACTGGTCGTCCGGCGCGAGGTGAAGTTCGTCTACGGCTTCCAGGGCGAACTGGACCGGCTGTACGGATGGGGACTGACCTGGGGGCGGGGCTACAAGTCGAAGGTGGAGCAGTAACCCCTACCGGCCGATGAACTGCGGCCCCTGGGGCGGCAGCCGGAAGTCCGGGTCCAGCGGAGCCGCCAGGGCCGGCTGCGACTGCGGATAGCCGTAGGCGGGCAGCCCAGAGGCCGGCTGCGGATAGCCGTACGCCGGCTGCCGGGGCGACGCCGGCTGCGGATAGCCGTACGCCGGCTGGGACGGCACCGCCGTCGTCGGCCGCTCCGGCGGCAGGGGCTGGGACGTCGTCTCCGGCGGGGCCTGCCGCGGCTCCTCCACCTCCGACTCGTCCACCGAGATGCCGAAGTCCGTGGCCAGGCCCCGCAGACCGTTCGAATAGCCCTCACCCAGCGCCCGGAACTTCCAGCCCTCGCCACGCCGGTACAGCTCACCGCAGATCAAGGCGGTCTCCGCACCCGTCTCCGGCTTGATCTCGAAATGGGCCAGCGGCTCACCGTCGGCGACGGCGGCGTCGTACAGCAGGATGCACAGCGCCGGGACCTGGTCGAAGGAGACACCGTCCGCCGACGCGACCAGCAGAACACGGCCCACACCGGGCTCCACACCGGCGAGGTCCGACTGGATGGTGTCGGTCAGGCCCTCCGGGACCCGCTTCTTGCCCAGCCGCCAGACCTTCCCCGACGGATGCCGGGGCTGGTTGTAGAACACGAAGTCCTCGTCGGAGCGCACACGGCCGTCCTGGCCCAGCAGCAGCGCCGAGGCGTCCACGTCCGGAACCCCCTGCCCGGGCGTCCAGCGCAGCACGGCGCGCACCGTGGTGGCCTCGAGCGGGATGTTGGACCCCTTCAGCATCGCGTGCGTCATGCGGTCATCCTGCCTTCTGGGTCCTGGCCACGACAATGCGGGGTGTGGTGGCGCCGGCGCGGGCCGGTTACCGGAAGTTCATGCCCTGAGGGAACCTCCGACATAGATCCCTACGTACTATTACCGGCCACCCTTTACCGAATCCAGAGGTCCGACCCGGACCCCCAAGGAGCTGTATGCGTCATTTCGGGCATATCGCCCCCGAGGTGCGGAAGCGCCTCTTCCATCAGGAGCCGTGCGAATTCACTGCCGACTCCCCGGCCCGGCTGCTCTCCGCGGCCCTGGGCGCCACGCTGTACAGCCCGGCCACCCGGCCCCAGCTGGCCGACGACATCGTCAAACAGGCCGGCAGCGGCGTGGTCTCGATGGTGCTGTGCCTGGAGGACTCCATCAGCGACGCGGACGTCGCCGCAGGCGAGGAGAACCTCGTCCGGCAGTTCGCCGACCTCGGCTCCCGCACGGGCACCGAACCGCCCCTGCTGTTCATCCGGGTGCGGGCCCCCGAACAGATCCCCGACCTCGTACGGCGCCTCGGACCCTCCGTACGGCTGCTGTCCGGTTTCGTCCTGCCCAAGTTCACCGAGGAACGCGGCACCCCCTTCCTGGAGGCCCTCGCCCTCGCCGAGACCGAGAGCGGACACCGGCTCTTCGCCATGCCCGTCCTCGAATCGCCCGAGCTGCTCTACCGCGAAAGCCGCGTGGACACCCTAGAGGGCATCGCCCGCGCGGTCGGCAAGTCCCGCGACCGGGTCCTCGCCCTGCGCCTCGGCGTCACCGACTTCTGCTCCTCCTACGGCCTGCGCCGGGCCCCCGACATGACCGCCTACGACGTCCAGATCGTCGCCTCCGTGATCGCCGACGTGGTCAACATGCTGGGCCGCGCCGACGGCAGCGGATTCACCGTCACCGGCCCCGTCTGGGAGTACTTCCGGGTCCCCGAGCGCATGTTCAAGCCACAGCTGCGGCAGAGCCCCTTCCTGGAGGTGCAGGCCGTCCACCTGCGCGAGAAGCTCATCGAGCACGCGATGGACGGACTGCTCCGGGAGATCTCCCTCGACCAGGCGAACGGCCTCCTCGGCAAAACCTGCATCCACCCCTCCCACGTCCTGCCCGTGCACGCGCTGTCCGTGGTCAGCCACGAGGAGTTCAGCGACGCGGCGGACATCCTCCGGCCGGAACGCGGCGGCGGGGGTGTACTCAGGTCGGCCTACACGAACAAGATGAACGAAGTGAAACCGCACCGCGCCTGGGCCGAACGCACCCTGCAGCGTGCCGAGGTGTTCGGCGTGGCCGGCGAGGACGTCGGCTTCGTCGAACTGCTCACCGCCGGAATACCCGGCTGACCCCTCCCAACCCAAGGAACGCATGAACAACGCAGTGAACGACGGGGTCTGGTCCGGCAGCTGGGTCGCCGAGCGACTCGGAGTCGGACTGGAGGGCGACGACGGGCTGCCGGCCCTGCTCGGACTCGCGCTGCGCCGCAACCCCAAGCGGGCCCACCTCCTGGTCTCCAACGTGCTCGGCAAGCACGTACCCCAGTCGCCGTCCGTGGTCTACGGCCACGGATTCCGGCTGGGCCGCCGGGTCCGCGCGCTGCTCGGCGAGACACCGGCCGCCTCCGCCGTCGTCCTCGGCTACGCGGAGACCGCCACCGGCCTCGGCCACGCGGTCGCCGACGGCCTGGGCCTCGCCCCGTACCTGCACTCCACCCGCCGCCCCGTGACCGGCATCGCCCCCGCCGGCGGCTTCGAGGAATCCCACTCCCACGCCACCTCCCACCTGCTGCTCCCGGAGGACCCCGCCCTGCTGGCCGGCGACGGCCCGCTGGTCCTGGTCGACGACGAGTTCTCCACCGGCAACACGGTCCTCAACACCATCCGCGACCTGCACGCCCGCTACCCGCGCGAGCGGTACGTGGTGGTCGCCCTCGTCGACATGCGCTCACCCGAGGACACCGCTCGCCTGCAGCGGTTCGCGGACGGCATCGGCGCCCGCGTCGACCTGATCGCCGCCGCCTCCGGCACCGTACGGCTGCCCGACGACGTCCTCGACAAGGGCCGCGAGCTGGTCGCACAGCACGAGACCGGTAGGCCCGACGAGACGCCCGAACCGCCCCACGGCCGGATCTCCCGCGTCGACCTGCGCTGGCCCCACGGCCTGCCCGACGGCGGCCGGCACGGCTTCACACCCGCGCACCGCGCCCGCCTGGAAGCCGCCCTGCCCGCCATGGCGGCCCGGGTCGCCGAAGCGCTGCCCACCGGTGCCCGGCACGTCCTCGTGCTCGGCTTCGAAGAACTGATGTACGCCCCGCTGCGCCTCGCCCGCGAAGTGGAGCAGATCGCCCCGGAGACCCAGGTGCGCTTCTCCACCACCACCCGCTCACCCGTCCTCGCCGTCGACGACCCCGGCTACGCGATCCGCACCCGCCTGGTCTTCCCCGCCCACGACGACCCGGCCGACGGCCCCGGCGAGCGGTACGCCTACAACGTCGCGGGCGCCGGCTTCGACGCCGTCGTCGCCGTGGTCGACTCGGTCGCCGACACCCCCGCACTGCACGCCGGCGACGGCCTGGCGGCCCGCCTCGCCGCCCACACCCCGCACGTCCTGCTAGCCGTCATCCCCTCCTACGTCCCCACGTCCCCCGTCACCACCCCCGAAAGGCCGGCCATGCTGCCCGAGCCCCTCCGCGGCCCCGCCTTCTCCTCGTACCCGCCCGACGAGGTCGGCTGGCTGCTGCAGGACCTCTCGGACGTCACCCTCGAGGCGCCCACGGAGGAACGGGAGGAGGCCATCCAGAGCGGCGGGGCCCACTACGCAGAGTCGCTCCCCGTGGAGTACCAGCCCAGCGAGCAGTACCAGCGGCTGTTCCACGCCGCCCTGGACGACTCGGCCGCCCGGATCGCGCACGCCGTCGGAGTCGTCACCGAGACCGTCCTCAACGAGGGCTCGCCACGCCCCGTACTGGTCTCACTCGCCCGCGCCGGCACCCCCGTGGGCATCCTGATGCGCCGCTGGGCCCAGTTCCGGCACGGCCTCGACCTCCCCCACTACGCCGTCTCCATCGTCCGCGGCCGCGGCATCGACGCCAACGCGCTGCGCTGGCTGGCCGCCCACCACGACCCCCGGGACGTCGTCTTCGTCGACGGCTGGACCGGCAAGGGCGCCATCACCCGCGAACTCGCCCAGGCGATAGAGGAGTTCGAGAAAGCCGAGGGCGTCACCGGCTTCGACCCGGAGATCGCCGTACTCGCCGACCCCGGCTCCTGCGTACGCACCTACGGCACCCGCGAGGACTTCCTCATCCCCTCCGCCTGCCTCAACTCCACGGTCTCCGGCCTGATCTCCCGCACGGTCCTGCGCGCCGACCTGGTCGGGCCCGACGACTTCCACGGCGCGAAGTTCTACCGCGAACTCGCCGGCGCCGACGCCTCCATGGCCTTCCTCGACGCCGTCTGCGCCCGCTTCCCGGAGACCACCGACACCGTCGACAGCGCCGTGAAGGAACTCATGACCGAGGACCGCACCCCCACCTGGGCCGGCTGGCAGGCCGTCGAGCGGATCAGCGAGGAGTACGGCATCCACGACGTGAACCTCGTCAAACCGGGCGTCGGCGAGACCACCCGGGTACTGCTGCGCCGCGTGCCCTGGAAGATCCTCGCGAAGGCCGGCGCCGGCCCCGACCTGGACCACGTACGCCTGCTCGCCGAACAGCGTGGCGTACCGGTCGAGGAGGTCGGCGAACTGCCCTACACCTGCGTCGGACTCATCCACCCCAAGTACACCCGGGGCGCCACCGGCGCCGACGGCCTGGCGGTGAGCGCCTGATGCCGGTACTGGTGGCGAGCGACCTCGACCGCACGCTGATCTACTCCGCCGCGGCCCTGGCCCTGACCATGCCCGACGCACGGGCCCCCCGCCTGCTCTGCGTGGAGGTCCACGAGAGCAGACCGCTGTCCTACATGACCGAGACGGCGGCCCAGCTGCTCACCGACCTCGGCGACGCGGCCGTCTTCGTGCCCACCACGACCCGGACCCGCAAGCAGTACCAGCGCATCAACCTGCCCGGCCCCCAGCCGGCCTACGCGATCTGCGCCAACGGCGGACATCTGCTGGTCGACGGGGTCACGGACCACGACTGGCACGCGCGCGTACTGGCACGCCTCGCCGACGAGTGCGCGCCGCTGGACGAGATCCGCGAGCACCTGATGCGGACCGCCGACCCCGTCTGGCTGCGCAAGCACCGGATCGCCGAGGACCTCTTCGCCTACCTCGTCGTCGAGCGCGAACTGCTGCCCGACGACTGGGTCAAGGAACTGGCGGCCTGGGCGGAGAACCGCGGCTGGGCGGTCTCCCTCCAGGGCCGCAAGATCTACGCCGTCCCCAAGCCGCTCACCAAGAGCGCGGCCGTACGCGAAGTGGCCCGGCGCACCGGAGCCGAGCTGACCCTGGCGGCCGGGGACTCCCTCCTCGACGCCGACCTGCTCCTCGCCGCCGACCGGGGCTGGCGACCCGGACACGGCGAACTGGCCGACAGCCAGTGGACCGCACCGGCCATCACCACCCTGCCGGAACGGGGCGTGTTCGCCGGCGAACGGATCACCCGGGAGTTCCTGCGGGCCGCCCGGGGCGAAACACCGGCCGGCCCGTCCCGCTGATCAGCCGCAGCAGCCCCCGCCGCAGCAGCCCCCGCCGCAGCAGCCGCCGCCACCGCCCGGGTTCGGCGCCGCGGCCGGGGCGCCGGCCGTGCCGCCCACGGCCACCGTCGACAGCAGCTTCACCGTGTCGTCATGGCCCGCCGGGCAGGCGGCGGGGGCGGCGGACTCCGCCATCGGACGGCTCAGTTCGAAAGTGTCACCGCAGGTACGGCAACGGTACTCATAGCGAGGCATGCGCCCAGAGTAACCGGCACCCGCCCCGGACTCACCGCAGGCCGGGGCGGTCGGACCGGCCCTCCTCCTTACCCGGCAGCGGCATCGTCACCGGCGGAGTGCCGGTCTCGTGCTCACGCCCCGGAGGCTCGGTGGCCGGATCGGGATGACGGGCTCGGTAGTACGGATTGTCGGGTGGCAGGGTCGAACCGACCCGGCCGTACATGCCGAAGGTCATCAGCAGCAGACCCACGATGAAGCTGAAGATCACGTTCTGGATGCGGAACGCCAGGAAGTTGTAGTCGCCGTCCAGCAGCGCGAGGTTCAGGAAGCCGTTCAGCAGGAACAGGACCCCGAACACCATGTTCAGCGTGGACGCCACGTTCCCGCCGATCACCATGCCCGCCAGCAGGATCACCCCGACGACGATGGACAGCACACTCAGCGTGCCGTTGGTGTTCAGCCCGATGACCCTGTCACCGCCGGTGTTGAAGAAACCGATCTGGTCGATCAGCCCCAGAATGCCGAAGACGAGCAGGAACGCGCCGATCAGGCCGGCTCCGATGCGGTAGACCGTGTTCAGCCGGTGGTCGACGGGCAGGTGCTCGTCGAACCTGATCTGCCGTCGAGGCCTCGTGTGCACTGCGTGTGTGGCCATATCCGCCTCCTGTCGGGCGCTAGCGGAGGCCATCCGTGCCTCCAGCATCCGCCCGCCCACCCCGAACCGCCACCACACGGATCAGCGCCCCGGGGCCACACCGGACACCCGGCGGCTCAGCGGCCCGCGCCGCCCCCGCGCTCCTCGCGGATCCGCGACACCACACCGGCCACCGTCTGCCGCACCGCCTCCAGCTCCGTCAGGAAGTGCCAGTAGTCCGGGTGCCGCCCCTCCAGCGACCCGACCGCCCGCTCCAGCCGGCCCACCGCGTCGTCCAGCGGACGCGCATGCCGAGGATCGGGCGTCGTACGCCCCGTCATGGCCAGCCGCTGGGCATCCCGGATCGCGAACCGGGTCCGCTCCGTCTCCGCCTGCGGATCCTTCTGCACCGCGTTCAGCCGGGCGAGCCGGTCACCGGCGGCCGACACGGCCTCGTCGGTGCTGTTCAGCAGCGCCCGCACCGTCGACAGCAGCGACGTGGCGTCCGGCCACCGCTGCGCCTCCCGCGCCGCCTGCGCCTCACGCAGCTTCAGCTCGGCGTGCCGCACATTCTCCGCGGCCTGCGCGGGCACCTGCTGCAGATCCTGCCAGCACGCGGCCGCGAACCGCCGCCGCAACTCACTGAGCACCGGGTCGACCTGCCCCGCCCTGGTGGTCAGCGCCTGCGCGCGGGTACGCAGACTGACCAGCCGGTGATCGATCTCCGCCGCCCGCTCCGGCAGCCGCTCGGCCTCGACCCGGATCGCGGCGGCCTCCCGCTGCACCCGCTCGGCCCGCTCCAGCGTCTGCGGCACCCCGTGCTGCCCGGCGCCCTGGTTCAGCCTGGTCAGCTCGGGCGACAGCGCGGCGAGCCGGGCGGCGAGATCATCCGCCCCCAGACCCTTCCCACGAACGGCGTCCAGCGCGTTGCTCGCACCCAGCAGCGCCTGCCGGGCCCGCTCCACGGCCGGCGCGAGCCGGGCCAGCTGGGTCTCGGCCTTGCCCAGCAACGGCCCCAGCGAGCTGCCGAAACGGTCCAGCTCCTGCTTGACCCGGACCAGCTCGTCCTTGGCGGTGGTCAGCTCGCCGCGCGCCCGGGCGGCCGTGGCGGCCTCCAGACCGTCGCGGTCGAGGTCATGGGCGTCGACGGCCTGGATGTAGCGCTGACTGACCTCGTCTATCCGCGCGCCCAGCGCCTCGAAGTCGGCGACCGCGCGCCGGGCGGCGGGGGAGTCGTCGACGGCCGTGATGGTCTCCACCGAGATCCGCAGATCCCGCTGGGCGGTGTCCAGTTCGTAGAACGCGGCGGCCGCGGCGTCCTTCGCGGCCTGCGCCTCGGCCCGCTGACTCTCGGCACGCCCGCCGAACCACCGCCGGGTGCCGCCCCCGGCGAACGCGGCCGGCAGCACCAGCGCGACCATCACCGGCACACTCATCAGCGTCAGGACGTCACGCACCCCCGCGGACCCACGCCGGGTTCGTCCGGTCGGCGACGGCGGGTACGACTGCGTGGATGGCGTGCCCGATGTCGCCCTCACATCCCTCTCCCGTGCTGTGGTCCGCCCTATCTGGTGTCATTCTCCCACCTGTTGAAGACGAACACACGAGCCGATCAGTTCGCCGCACACTCCGGGACTTTCACCGACCGCGCCCGGAACGCACACCGGGCGGAAAGTGCGGCCTGCCTGCCCACACGCCCGCTCGGGCTTGCCGGGCCGCCGCGGGGACAATGTAGGCTGTCGACCTGTTCCAGGGTGCGTAGCTCAGGGGTAGAGCGCCTGCCTTACAAGCAGGATGTCGGCGGTTCGAAACCGTCCGCGCCCACCATGTGGACTTGAGAAGGCCCAGCCCCCCGCGGGGGGGCTGGGCCTTCGGCTTTGGCGTCGCGGCTTCGGCATCGGGGTGGGTCTGTCGCCCGGCCGGACCCGGTGATCACCTGCGCGGGTCAATCGGCGCCTCGCCGGGGTGCGGGGGCCGCGCGGTGGAAGTGCGATGGGCTTGCGGGCCGCTCTGTAGTGCTCCCCAGTTCTCCCCTCTCATGCTTCGCGACAGCTGTGGGGCCCGCCGCGGGGAAGGAAGACAACACGTGAACGGTCCGAACGTCACTGCCCGACGGTCCCGTGTCCGGTGCCGGGTCCTTTTCAGCTCCGCCGCGATGGCGGCCGCGCTCACGGGTCAGGTGCTTGCGCTCTCGCCCGCCGCGCACGCGGCCGGCGGTCCGACGCCGAGTGCCGGGCCGGTGCTGCCCGAGGTCATCCACGGGGTGCGGGAGTACACCGCGAACGGCACCTTCACGCCGCCCCGGGGGGTGACCCAGATCCACGTGCAGGCCTGGGGGGCCGGCGGCGGTGGCGGTGGCGGAGGCGGTGCCGTCGGGACGCGGGCCGGTGGCGGTGGCGGGGGAGGCGGTGCCGGCGGCTTCACCTGGTGCGTTCTCAACGTCAACCCCGGTCAGCAGTACAGGGTGACCCTGGGTGTCGGTGGCACTCGCGGCAACGGGGGCGGTGCCACCCAGAGCGGCACCAACGGCTCGGCCGGCGGCTCGACGACCTTCACGTCCCCGAGCCACACGACCCTGCTCACCGCCACCGGCGGTGGGGGCGGCGGCGCCGGCGGGGCCGGCCTGACCGCCCCCGGCACACCGGGTGCCGGTGGTCCCGGCGGCAGCGGTTACTGCACCAGCGCCGTCGCGGTGAACCGGACCGGCGCGAACGGGCGGTCCGGCTCCGGTCCGGCCGGCGGCGCGGGCGGGGCCGCGGTCGACGGCATCGTCGCGCCCCCCGTGGGGGACGGCAGCGGGGGCGACGGCGGCAACGGCGGTGTTCCGGCGAGCAGCGCGGGCACCAGGGGCGGCAACGGCGGCAACGGCTATCTCGTCGTGTTCGCCTAGACGCCCGTAGACGCCCGTAGACGCCCGGCGGACCCGGCCCGGCTCGACCCTGCCGGGCCGGGAACGGAGGACCCCGGCGGCATGACCGCCGGGGTCCTCCCGTGCGCACCCGCTGCCCGGGGCGCGCGTCAGCCCTGCTCCGTCCGCTCCTTCTCGGGCGTCTCGGGTGTGTGCTTCAGCCTGCTCCGGGCGTCCACGCGGTCCGGGCCGGTGAGGTCCGACCAGTAGCGATGGGTGCTGACGAACACCGCGAGCTCGTGCTCCCGCTGCCGCAGCTTCTCCACCTCCGCCTGTTCGTCCTCCGTCCACCCGGGGGACGCGGACCGCTCGATCTTGCGCCACCCGCTGTCGTCGCTGAAGCCGTCCAGCGGCTCGACCGACCAGGGGAGCCGCCTCAGCAGGGCCGACAGCTCGGCCCGTATCTGGTGCAGCTCCTCCTGACCGGCGAGCAGGTCACTCGGAAAGTCATAGGACGTACCCACGCGGCAATGGTACGCCTGTTCGATTTAGGGTGGCGAGATCGTTCCCGAGGTTCAGTCGAACGGGTGATCGGCTCAGTGGCCGCTCTCGCGCAGCTCCCCGACAAGGCGGGCCGCCACCGGCACCGGTACGCCGTGCCGGTCCGCGGCGCGCAGCAGCGCCCCGCCGATGGCGTCGAGTTCGAGCGCACGGCCCGCCTCGGCGTCGCGCTGCATGGAGGACTTGGTGGCGCCCGGGAAGGCGGCGTACCGGGCCAGGGCCCCGGCCGGGTCGGCGTGGGCGCCGCAGGCGCGGCTGACCGCGGCCGTCTCGGCGACCAGCGACCGCAGTTCCTCGTCGTGCCGGGTGCGCACCTCGCCGAGGGGGAGGCCGTACCGCGTGGTGAGCAGGGCGAGGGGCGCGAGGAACGCCATCTTCGCCCACAGCGCCGCCGTCTCGTCCTCGACGACCCGGGTGGCGGGGCCGGCGCCGGACAGGGCCGCGGCGAGCGCGTCCAGGCGCGGCCGGGGTGCGGTGCGGCTCGCCAGGTCGATCTCCGTGAAGGGGCTGTCGTGCTCGAGCACGCCCGGCGCGGTCCGGGTCGTCTCCACCCGGATCACCGCCGGGGCCACGAGGTCGGGGCGGTAGCGGGCGCGCAGGGTCGCGGGGTGCTCGACGCCGTTGAGGAGCGGTACGAGGAGGGCGTCGCCGAGCGCGGCGGGCGGGACGCGGGTGAGGGCGTCGTCCAGGCCGGTGTGCTTGACGGTGATCAGGCAGGCGTCCACCGGTTCGCGCAGTTCGGTGTCGGCCTCCACGGGTGCGGTGAAGTCGCCGAACTGGCGGCTGCGGACCTGGATTCCGCCGGTGCGCAGGGTGTCGGCCGTGTCCTCGCGGGCCAGGCAGATGACGCGGTGGCCGGAGCGGGACAGGAGGGCGGCGAGGAGGCCGCCGACGCCGCCGGGGCCCAGCACGGCCACGGTCCGCCTCGTCCGCTCCGGCTGCTCCGTCTTCTCGGCCTGTCCGGCCTTCCCGGTCTGCTTCGTCGTCATGAGGGAGTTCCTCTCGTCGGTCGGCCCCGTGGGTCGGTGGCCGCCTTCGGCGTGATCCTCGCAGGGCTGTGCGCGTTGCGTGAGACTGGGGGCATGTGCCGGAGTATCAAGACGCTGCGCCCGCCAGTACTGCCCGATGAGGCCACTGAGGACGACATTCACGCCGCCGCACTGCAGTACGTGCGGAAGGTCTCGGGGTTCCGGGCGCCCGCGGCTCACAACCGAGAGGTGTTCGAGCGAGCCGTGGAGGCCGTGGCGGAGGCCACGGCGGAGTTGCTCGGGGGACTGGAGGTGCGGGGGCGGGCCGTGCGGACGGCGGCGGAGTAGAGCGCGCTCCCGGGTGCCCCGGGCGGCCGGCCGGTCGCCGCTCGGGCGGGCCGCGCTGCCCGCGTCGGGGCCGGGCTGCCCGCGTCGAGTTCGGGGTGTTCGCCTGACGGGCCGTCACATGCCTTTCCTTGCAGAGGGGTTGATGCGGAGTTCGCCGTGGCCGGCGTGAGCCGAGTGGCGGCGATGGGTAGCCGTGCAGGGAGTGGATTCGGTCACACTTTCGGTCCATGTCGCGGCGCCGGGGGGTCCCGCTACGTGCGGTCGCGGCCGGAATGACGCCCCGAGCGGGCGTGGAACCATGGCCAAATGTTGAACTTGCAAGCATCGATTAGGTGCACCTAACCTGGGTTTCCATTCGGTACCGCCGCCCCCACGACCGGCCCGTCCCCGGCCGGCCCGACCGAACCGAAGAGGAGACCCCCCTCATGTCCGCACGTCTCAACTCCGCTCAGCCGTACGCCATCGGACTGTTCCGCGTAATCGCCGGCCTGTTGTTCACCGTGCACGGCGCCGCCTCACTGTTCGGCGTCCTCGGCGGTGCCATGGGCACCCACGGCGGGACCGTCGAGGCCGGCACCTGGCCCGGCTGGTACGCGGCGGTGATCCAGCTCGTCGCCGGCGGCCTCGTCCTGCTCGGCCTCGGCACCCGTGGCGCCGCGCTGGTCGCCTCGGGCTCGATGGCGTTCGCGTACTTCGACGTCCACCAGCAGGCCGCCCTGTGGCCCATCCAGAACGGCGGCGAGCTGTCGGTCCTGTTCTGCTGGTCGTTCCTGCTGCTGGTCTTCACCGGTTCCGGTGCCTTCGGCCTGGACCGGCTGGTCACCCGGCGTACGGCCACGACGCGGCAGCCGTCCGCCGAGCAGGCCCCGATAGCGGCCTGATCCGCTCACCGGGGCACTGCATCAAGGTGCCTCGGCAGGGCATACGGACACGGCGCCCCACCCCGCCCTCGCGCGGGGTGGGGCGCGTCGGGCCCGCTCGGTGTGAAGGGCGTGAAAAACGGGGTGACGATCACGTGCGCCCCCTGAGAACCTCCTGTCACACCCGCGGCGTACGCTGTACGGCTGTCAGGGGGGAGTCACGGGGGAACGGGGAGTAGTCGTGTGGGAGAGCCTGGGGTCGCTGGCCGCCGGCCCATGGATCTACGTCATGGTGGCCCTGTCGGTGCTGCTCGACGTCTTCCTGCCGGTGCTGCCGAGCGGTGTCCTCGTCATCACGGCGGCCACGGCGGCGGCCGCGGGCTCGGGTGCCGCGACGGGACGGGTCCCGCACGAGGTGCCGGACATCCTCGCCCTGATCCTCTCCGCCGCGACCGCCTCGCTCCTCGGTGACTTCGCGGCCTACCGGCTGGCCTGGCGGGGCGGGGAGCGCCTGGACCGGGCGATAGGCCGCTCCCGTCGGCTGACCGTCGCGCAGGAACGTCTCGGCGAGGCGCTGTCCCGGGGCGGCGGGGCCCTGGTGGTGCTGGCCCGGTTCGCGCCGGCCGGCCGCTCGGTGGTGTCCTTCTGCGCGGGCGCGGCGCACCGCCGGGCCCGTGACTTCGTCCCCTGGTCCGCGCTGGCCGGTCTGTCCTGGGCCGCCTACAGCGTCGCCCTCGGCTACTTCGGCGCCCGCTGGCTGGGTGCCACCTGGCTGGCCACCGGCGTATCGGTGGCCGCGCTGGTCGGCGCGGGTGCGGCGGCCGGGTTCCTGGTGCGGCGGCGACCGGCGTAGCGGTCCGGGCGCGGGGTTGTGGTCCCCGGTCGGGCGCTGACCGCCGCCCTCCCCGGACGCCTGTTCGTGGCGGCCGGAGAGGGCTGTGGGGGGCCGGCGGTCAGCAGCTCGCCAGGTAGTTCGTCAGCGCGGACTTCTCCGCCGTGTCGACCGACAGGTTGTAGTAGTACTTCACCTGCACCCAGGCACGGACGTACGTGCAGCGGTACGCGGTGCGGGACGGCATCCAGGTGGCCGGGTCCTGGTCGCCCTTGGCCTGGTTGACGTTGTCGGTGACGGCGAGGAGCTGCGGGCGGGTCAGGTCGTTTGCGAAGGCCTGCCGCTGGGCGGTGGTCCACTTGCTCGCGCCGGAGTCCCAGGCCTCGGCCAGCGGCACGAGGTGGTCGATGTCGAGGTCGGAGGCGGCGGTCCAGGTGGCGCCGTCGTAAGGGGAGTACCAGCTGCCGCTGGTGGCGGCGCAGGAGGAGTCGGTGACGACGTTCGTGCCGTCCCGCTTCAGGACCGTCTCGCGGGTGTTGCAGGTGCCGCTGATGGTGATCCAGAGCGGGAACAGGTCGCGGCTGTAGCCGGTGCGGTTCTCGGTGGCCACGGTCAGCTGGGAGAGGTAGCTGCGGGCCGTGGCGCCGCTGACCGGCGTGGGCAGGGCCGCGGAGGCGCTCGGCGCGTTGAACAGGGCGACGGAGGCTACCAGTCCGCTGAGGGTGGCGAGTATGCTCAGCCGTCGACGCGCGTAGAACCGGGACATGCGAACTCCCTTGTGGGGTGGGGATGTTGGAGCGCGGGTGTGGGAATGCTCGCGCTGCCGTATTGCCGGTTGGTGAGCGCTCGGTTAGAAGTTAGTGTCGTGTGCATGACACGACAAGGTTCAGGGCCGAACTTTCGATCCCGTACGATGGACGGTGCAGAAGGGGAGTAGCTCTTCGCCGGACCGTCGACATACTGCTCAGCGAGCCTGAGCCGGCGCCCGGAGGCGGATCCCGCGCGGACCGTCCAGCGAGACCTTCGGCAAGCAGTGCACGCCCGTGCCCCCGAGGCGCGGGCGCCGAGTGCGCTGCCGTGCCGAGGTGTCCTTTGTGAGGTACAGCACTCTCGGTGGGGCAGCCCCGACCGATTGAGGGACCTTGATCAGCATCACCGTGACGGCGCTCGTCTTCGGCGTCGTCTTCCTCGCCGAACTGCCGGACAAGACCGCGCTCGCCGGCCTCGTCCTCGGCACCCGCTACCGCGCCTCGTACGTCTTCGCGGGCGTCGCCGCCGCCTTCCTGCTGCACGTCGTGCTCGCCGTCGCGGCCGGCAGCGTGCTGACCCTGCTCCCGCAGCAGATCGTGCACGCGGTCACCGGTGTGCTCTTCCTCGGTGGCGCGGCGATGCTGCTGCTGAAGAAGGACGAGGGCGAGGAAGAGATCAAGAAGCCCGCCGACCAGTCCTTCTGGCGGGTCGCCGGCACCGGTTTCATGCTCATCCTGGTCGCCGAGTTCGGTGATCTCACCCAGATCATGACCGCCAACCTCGCCGCCCGATACGACGACCCGCTGTCCGTCGGCCTCGGCGCGGTCCTCGGCCTGTGGGCCGTGGCCGGGTTCGGCATCGTCGGCGGAAAGGCCCTGATGAAGCGGGTGCCGCTGCGGCTGATCACGCGGATCGCGGCGCTGCTGATGCTGGGTCTGGGCGTGTGGAGCCTGTACGAGGCCGTCGCCGGCTGAGCGAACGCACGGTGAACCCTCGGTGGCGGTGGTGGCGGTACCGCGACATGTTTTGTACCGTGGAGAAACAAAGTGGCTCCCGCCCGTTTTCCCTGACCGGCGGGCGGGGCCGTTTTGTCTCCGCCCCACCCCGCCCAGCCCTGCCCCTTCATTCCGTTCCTCTGGGAAGCCCCAGGGAGGAGCTGCCGATGCCGGCCACCGCCACGCCCACCGTCCTCACCGCCCGGGCCCTCCTGCTCGACATGGACGGCACCCTCGTCGACTCGGACGCCGTGGTCGAGCGCATCTGGCGGCGCTGGGCCGAGCGCCACGGGCTGGACGGCGACGAGGTGATGAAGGTCGTGCACGGACGGCAGGGCCACGCCTCGATGGCGGTGCTGCTGCCCGAGCGGCCGGTGGAGCGGAATCTCACCGACAACGCCCGCATGCTCGCCGAGGAGACCGCCGACATGGACGGCGTGGTCGAGGTGCCCGGCGCCGGTGCCTTCCTCGCCTCCCTGCACGGCGTCCCGCACGCCCTGGTGACCTCCGCCGATGTCGCCCTGTCCACCGCCCGCATGGCCGCCGCGGGGCTGCCGCTGCCCGACGTGCGCGTCACCGCCGAGTCGGTGGGGGCGAGCAAGCCCGACCCCGAGGGCTTCCTCAAGGGCGCGGCGGAACTGGGCGTGGACCCGGCGGACTGTGTCGTCTTCGAGGACTCCGGGGCCGGTATCGCGGCCGGACGGGCCGCGGGGATGCGGGTCGTCGGCGTGGGGGCGCGGGCCGCTTCGCACGGGCCGGACGTCGTGGTGCCGGACCTGACCGGAGTCCGGGTGGAACCCGCCGGGGACGGAACGATCCGGCTGCACCTGGCCTGAGCCGCGGTCTGGCCCGAGGCGCCCTCTTGTGGAACGTCCCAGAGGGTCGCGGCTACCAGGTCTCCGACTCCAGCTTCGCGCGGGTCGCCGCGCCGTAGACCCCGAGTGTGTCGCCTTGGACGCCGCGGGCCAGTTGATACGTGCGCACGGCGTCCTCGACCGGGCGCGTGTACACACCGTCGATGTGGTCGGGGTAGAGGTTCAGCGCGCTCAGCCGGGTCTGCAGGTCGATGACCTCCAGGCCCTGGTCGCCACGGCGCAGGACCAGCGCCGTGGCGGTCGGGCCGGGGCTGCCCGACGCCGTGCCCGAGGGGGCCGGACGGGAGGCGCTGCCGGACGCCGAGGGGGCCGTCCCGGGCGAGGAGGGCGTGGGCGCCGGGAGGCCGGCGGCCGACGGGGACGCGGGCCGGGAGGAGAAGGCGGAACCCGGCGACGTCGGCGCCTCGTCCGGCACGCTCTCCCGTACTTCCGGTGCCGTCCGGTCCCGGGTCGGTTCCTGGTAGGAGAACAGCCCGCTCGCGAGACCCACGGCGGCCACCACCACACCGGCGCCCGCCACGCACAGCAGGGCGGTACGGCGTCGGCGGGTACGGCCGACGGGTCCTGTCGGGGCCGGGAACGGCTCAGCGCCGAAGTCCCCGAGCGGCTGTAAGTCCCTCGTACTGCCGGGCCCGTGCGATGCGGCGCCCTCCGCGGCCGGCCCGCTCGCCCGGGCGGCGTCCGCCGAGGCTTCCCCGTCCGGCAGGGCCGCCCCGTACGGCAAGGCCTCCTTCTCGGCCGGTTCGGCCAAGCCGTCCCCGCCCCCGTCCCGGCCCCCCACCTCCACGTACGGCCGTATGCGCAGTGAGTCGAATTCCTCAGCCGCGGCCGCCTCGGCCGTGCGCGTCTCGCGCAGCGCCTCGGACGCCCGCTCCGTGCAGTCGCACGACGGTGTGTTGTCCGGCCCTCTGGGCGCACCGCACTCCGGGCAGGTGTGGCCGCTCGACTCCGTCATGTGTTCGCCCCGTCCCCTCGCGAGCTTCAGAGGATATGCAGACTTCCTCCACAACCACAGGACTCAACGGGCCATAAGCGGCGACACCGCTCAGGATGGAAGAGGTGCATCGAGCCCCCGGGAGGTCTCCATGGCCCTGGACACGCACGGCACGGCGAAGGACGTGACGGCCGCCGAGCACGTCTCCGGCAACGCGCTCGTCTCGATCGGCGCCCTGCTGCTGGGGCTGCTGCTGGCCGCACTCGACCAGACCATCGTGGCGACGGCGCTGCCCACGATCGTCAGTGACCTGGGCGGGCTCGAGCACCTGTCCTGGGTCGTGACCGCCTACCTGCTGGCCTCCACCGCCGCGACCCCGCTGTGGGGCAAACTCGGCGACCAGTACGGGCGCAAGAAGCTGTTCCAGGCCGCGATCGTCATCTTCCTCATCGGATCCGCGCTGTGCGGAATGGCGCAGAACATGCCGCAGCTCATCGCCTTCCGGGCGCTGCAGGGGCTGGGCGGCGGCGGCCTGATGGTGCTGTCGATGGCGATCGTCGGCGACATCGTGCCGCCACGGGAACGCGGGCGGTACCAGGGCCTGTTCGGCGCCGTGTTCGGCGCCGCGAGTGTGCTCGGGCCGCTGCTCGGCGGGCTGTTCACCGAGCACCTGAGCTGGCGCTGGGTGTTCTACGTCAACCTGCCCGTCGGCGTCGTCGCCCTCGCGGTGATCGCCACCGCCCTGCACATCCCGCGCCGGGCCGCCCGCCACGTCATCGACTACCTCGGCACCGTCCTGATCGCCTCGGTCGCCACCTGCCTGGTGCTGGTCGCCTCCCTCGGCGGCACGACGTGGGGCTGGGACTCGCCGCAGATCATCGGGCTCGCCGTGCTCGGGGTCGTGCTCGCCGTCGCCTTCGTCGCGGTGGAACGCCGGGCCGACGAACCGGTCCTGCCGCTCAAGCTGTTCCGCCTGCGCACCTTCACCCTGGCCGCCGTCATCAGCTTCATCGTCGGCTTCGCCATGTTCGGCGCGATGACCTACCTGCCGACCTTCCTGCAGGTCGTGCACGGAATCTCCCCGACCATGTCCGGTGTCCACATGCTGCCGATGGTGATCGGCCTGCTGCTGTCCTCCACCGTCTCCGGGCAGATCGTCAGCCGCACCGGCCGCTGGAAGGTGTTCCCGATCGCCGGCACCGCCGTGACCGCCATCGGCCTGCTCCTGCTGCACCGGCTCGACGAGCACAGTCCGACCGCCGAGATGAGCGCCTACTTCTTCGTCTTCGGCCTCGGCCTCGGCCTGGTCATGCAGGTCCTGATCCTCATCGTGCAGAACGCGGTGTCCTACGAGGACCTGGGCGTCGCCACCTCCGGCGTCACCTTCTTCCGCTCCATCGGCGCCTCCTTCGGCGTCGCCATCTTCGGCACCGTCTTCGCGAGCCGCCTCGCCGACAAGCTCACCGACGCCTTCCGCGGCGTCCGGCTGCCGCCCGGTGCCACGCCCGACGCCCTCAAGGCCGACCCGCGCGGCATCGCCGCCCTGCCGCCCCCGCTGCGCCCGGCGGCCCTGCACGCGTACGCGTCCGCCATCACGGACGTGTTCCTGTACGCCGCCCCGGTCGCCGTCCTAGGTTTCCTCCTGGCGTGGTTCCTGAAGGAGGACCGGCTGCGCGGCTCGGTCACCGCGCCGGACGCCTCCGAGACCATCCCGCCGAACCCGGTGGAACGCTCCTCCCACGACGAGGTGAGCCGTGCGCTGTCCGTGCTCGGCACCCGTGAGGGGCGCCGCGAGGTCTACCGGGACATCACCGAGCGGGCCGGATACGACCTGCTGCCCGCCGCGAGCTGGCTGCTGCTGCGCATCCGCAGGTACGGCTCGGTGGAGCCCGGGGTGCTCGCCGAGCGCTGTCCCGTGCCGCTGCAGGCCGTCCTGGCCGCCGCCCGCCAGGTCGAGGAGCGGCGCCTGGCCGAGCGGGAGGGCCTGGACCTGGTGCTGACCGCGTCCGGCCGCGAGGTCGCCGAACGGCTCGCCGGGGCCCGCGAGCATTCCCTGGCCGAACTGCTCGGCGACTGGTGGGAACCCGGCCGGTCCACCGACCTCACCCGGCTGGTGAAGGAGCTGACCGGCGAACTGTGCGGCTCGGAACGCGAGCGGCCGCACAACGGCACGGTGCTCAGAGCCGGTTGACGGTGCTCGGGAGTTCCTTGCGGAACCAGTGCTCGGCGTACCGGTCGTCGTTGTGGGGTGCCGTCTCCGTGTAGCCGAGCCGGGCGTACAGGGCGCGGGCCTCGACCAGGTCGCCGCGGGTGTCGAGGACCAGCGCCGTGGCGCCGAGGGCGCGGGCGGCCTCCTCGGCCGCGGCGACCAGGAGCGCCGCGCCGCCCCGGCCGCGCATCCCCTCGAGCACGAACACCCGGGTGAGTTCAGCGGTGTCCGGGCCGAGCAGCCGTACGCCCGCCGAACCGGCCGGCTCACCGGCGTACCGGCCGAGCAGCAACTGCCCGCTGGGCGGGGACAGTTCAGTGCCGGTGTGGGCCGCGATCTCCCGTTCCAGCTCCTCCGGCGCGGTGCGACGTCCCTCGTGCAGCAGGTACCAGCGGTCGCTGACCTCCGTGTAGTACGCCCGCCACAGGGCGACGGCGGCCGGGGAGTCGTAGGGTTCCGGGGCGATCGTCCACGTCATGCCGGCGATTGTCCGGTGCCGGCCCGGGCCCGGCGCAACCGGATATGCGTGCGCCGCTTCGCCGGTGGGCCACCGTTTGTGCGCTGACTTCCGGGTCACACGGAAGGAGAGCCGGCCAGCGGGGCCGGTCCGATTCCGGAAGGCAACCATGTCAACAGGCATGATCATCGCTGTGATCGTGGTCGTGGCGGCCCTGGTCCTCGCCGTCACCCTGATAATGCGCGGCCGCGGCCGGCAGGGCGGACCGGACCTGAAGCGGCGCTTCGGGCCCGAGTACCAGCGGACCGTGGCCCGGCACGACGGCGACGCCAAGGCCGCCGAGCGAGAGCTGACCGAGCGTCTGGAGCGCCACGGCAAGCTGCGTGAACGCCCCCTGGAGCCCGCCGAGCGCGAGCAGTACACCGCTCGCTGGACGGCCGTGCAGGAGCGGTTCGTGGAGGCGCCCCGGGAGGCGGTGGCCGAGGCCGACCGGCTGCTGTCGGATCTCGCCGCCTTCCGCGGCTACCCGGACGGCGGGCGCTACGAGGAGCAGCTCGCCGCGCTGTCCGTGCACCACGCCCAGCACGTCGAGGGCTACCGGCGGGTGCACCGGGTCAGCCAGGCCGGGACGGGCGAGTCCGCTGCCGGAACCGAGGAGCTGCGCACCGCTCTGATGGACGCGCGTGCCCTCTTCGACGACCTGATGAACGACTCCGCCCGGGCGACCGGTCACAGCCGCTCCGAGGTCGCCAGCGGGACGGGCGACGACACCGGGCGCCAGTCGTCCGGCAAGCCGGGGATGTTCGGCAAGAGCCACCCGAGGGGAGTCTGAGCGATGGCGCAGAACAGGGATGCGGCGGCGGGTGCCGAGAGGTACCCGGCCGAAGACGACGCCACCGGTGCCGGGCGACGCCCCGACGAGGAGCGCCGGGTCGGTGAGCGGCTCACGGGTGAGCCGGTGCAGAGCGAGTCGGTCCACCGCCCCGAGGGCGGAGCGGGCCTGCTCCCCGGGGAGGCCGGTGCCGGCCACGAGGGGCTGGACGGGCTGACGGGAGACGACCGCACGCCGCGGGGCGGCTCGGAGACTCACCCGGGCCCGGCCGCGGCCGGGACGGGGGCGGCTGGAACGAGCGCGGCGGGCATCGGCCATGCCGGGTCCGGAACTACTGAGAGGGGCACCGCCGAGGCCGCCACCCCCGGGGCGGACACAGGACCCTCCGGGTCCGCCGCTGCCCGGACGGGCGACACCGGTCGGTCCGGGACCGAGGGCAAGGACTCCGGCAGGCACGCCCCGCTCCTCGCGAGCGCGGAGGCGGAGAAGTGGGAGGCGCAGCTGCACCAGACGCTCGCCGGGTTCGTGGAGGAACCGCAGACGGCCGTCGAGGAGGCCGACCGGACGCTGGAGGAGATCGCCGCGCGGTTCAGCGACGCCGTGACGCGGCGCCGCCGGGCCCTGCGCTCCTCGTGGCAGAGCGGCGAGGAGAACGGCCCGGGCCGCGAGGAGGACGGCCCGGGCCGGGAGACGGACACCGAGCGACTGCGCCTGGCCCTGCGCGACTACCGCGAACTGGCCGACCGCCTGCTCCACTTCTGAACCGGGCACGAACCCCGGGCCCGGTTCAGCCCGCCGGGCCCGGTTCGGCGCGGGTGGCGGCGGTCCTGCGCTGCCGCCACTCGCGCACGACCTCCTCGACGTCGTACGGCTTCTTGCCCAGATACGGTCCCGGCGGTGGCTTGAACATCATGTCGCGGATCTTCACGTTGACATCGTTGATGATCTTCCGGACCATCCGCTCCGAGGGCGCCGCGTAGGCCGCGACGAGCGCGTCCTCCGCCTCCTTGCGCAGGGCCAGCGCCGGCGGCAGCACCGCGAGACCCTCGCGGGCCATCTTCCGCTTGACCCACCACAGTTCGTCGTACGTGGAGTCGAGGTCGGCGGGCAGCGGCTCACCCGCGCCCGGCAGCCGTTCGAACTCACCGCGCCCCTGCGCGTCCCGGATCTGCTTGTCGATCCAGGACTCGAACGGAACCCCCGGTGGCTTTCGCTCGGTCATGAGCCCATTGTGCCGGACGCGGCCCCGCCGGGCGTTTTATCATGCGGCGGCGGTGCGGCAAACAGGCCACCGCGCAAGGACGTCTCCGACGCCGCCGCTTCTTCGACGTCGCAGCATCTTCAGGGGGAACGCACGTGCTCGAACTGACCATGGCCACCGTCTCCGGCGCCGACACGGGCGCCACCGCGGGCATGACGATGGCCGACGCGCCCAGCGATCCGGGCGCCGTGCTGCGCGTGGGCCGGGACGCGTCCGTGTGCCGGCTGGTCACCCCCGAGGACTGGCTGTTCGTCTCCCGCGTCCACCTGGAGTTCCGGTGCGGCCCCGACGGCGGCTGGCAGCTTTCCTGGTTGCGCGGCTCGCAGGCCGAGCCGTCCGCCGAAGTGCGGCTGATCGTCGGCGAGTACGCGCAGACCGTCGCCTACGGTGCCGCCGTGACGCTGCCGCGCGGCGGCTCCGGCGAGGTCGTCGTCCAGGACCGCACCGCGCCGCGCAGCGTCAACGTCGGCTTCTTCCACGAGGTCTGAGCCCCGGGGCGGAGCGGCCGGCGGGGTGGCTCAGCCCAGTACCCGGGCCACCGCGAATCCGTCGTACCCCTTGCTGCCCACCGTCTGCACCGCCGTGCCGCTCAGCCTGGGGTGGGCGGCGATCAGCTCGATGGCCTGGCGCGTGCCGACCACGTCCGGCTCCCTGCTGTCGGCGTCGACGACCCGCCCGCCGCGCACCACGTTGTCCACCACGATGAGGCTGCCCGCGCGGCTCAGCCGCAGCGCCCACTCCACGTAGTGGGCGTTGTTGGGCTTGTCGGCGTCGATGAAGACCAGGTCGAAGGGGGCGGGGTTCTCGTCGGCGAGCTTGGGCAGCGACTCCAGGGCCGGGCCCACCCGCACCTCCGCGATCCGCTCAAGACCGGCCCGGGCGATGTTGCGGGTCGCCACCTCGGCGTGCTTGGCGCTGTACTCCAGCGAGATCAGCCTGCCGTCGGCGGGCAGGGCGCGGGCCAGCCAGATGGTGCTGTAACCACCGAGCGTGCCGATCTCCAGGACGGTCCGGGCGCCCTGGATCTCCGCGAGCAGCTGGAGGAACTTGCCCTGGGTGGCCGTCACGCTGATGTGAGGCAGCCCGGCGACCTCGCTGTCGCGCAGGGCCGCCTGGAGCGCATCGTCCTCCGGTGCGAGATGGCTGCTGAAGTAGAAGTCGACGTCGTCCCAGAGCTGCGAGCTCATGCGCCTGCTGCCTTTCCCGAGTGTCCGCCCGAGTCTCTTCCCGGGGCTCCTTGGGCCTTCCCCCGCATCGTCTCAGCCAACGGGCGCGGACGGGGGGAGCGGCGGCGGTGGCTGCACCGGCGGCGGTGCGGTCACCGGCCGCCGGGAGCGGCGTACGGCGAGCAGAGCGGCGGCCGTGAGAGCCGACAGCAGCCCGCCGCCCACGGTGAGCAGCCACGCCGGGATGCCGGCCACCTCGCGCAGCCGGTCCTCGTAGAACACCTGCTGGACGGGGGTGTCGGCGGCCGCGCGGCGCAGCTCGTGGTCGCCGGAGATCCGGGCGGGCTCGGGGAACCGCTGGTTGAGGGCCGTCAGGTACGGCGTCCCGGCGGCGAGCCTGCCCAGCGCGCCGGAGGGCTTGCCGAGGCGGCCGGCGAAGACCACGCGGGGCGGCGTGCCGCCGATCGCCGTGCGCGGCTCCATCCGGTGCGCGGCGAGCACGTACAGGCCGAGGGACTGCGGGGTGCGGGCCAGGCGGGACAGCCGCATCGGGTAGACCGGCCGGTCGGCGGCGAAGGTGAGGTGCAGGGGGTCGAGGGCGCCGTTCAGGGCGGTCCGCCCGGTCCGGGGGGCGAGCCGTACGGCCACGTACTCCCAGCGCCGGTCGACGTACGGCTGGAGGGCGGTCTTCAGCCGCTCCGGGAAGGTGAAGCCGTGGTCGTGCAGCCAGGTGCCGAGGGCGGCCGGGTCGGTGGCGGTCAGCCGGGCCACGTCGAAGGGGCCGAGCCGCTGCCGGTCGACCACACCGACACCGGCCCCGGCTCCGGGGGGCGCGGCGTCGGCGGCGCCGTCCCCGCCGTCGAAGGGCCGGTCGCCGTTGCCCGGCCAGAAGTGGTACCGGGTGCGGTGCACCGGGGCGACGGCGCGGGCCAGCTGCTCGAAGACGGCCGGGTCGCCGAGGCGGACGCCGGCCCGGTGGGGCACCGGCATGATCCAGGCGGCGTGCCGGGCGTCTCCGGTGACCGTCAGGCGCATGACGATCTGCTCCTGGCGGCCGTCCCAGCGCAGCACCGACTGCTCGTCGGCGACGGCGATCCGCTGCGCCGGGTCCGGGACCATGGCGCCGCAGCCGCAGGCATAGGCGGGGGCGAGCAGCCAGCCGAGCTGGACGCCGAGCAGGGCGAGCAGCAGGGTCAGTACGCGGGCGCGTTTCACGGGGCTACAGACGGTGCCGGTGAGGGAACGGTTCCGGGGCGCGGCCCCGGTGGGCTCGCACCCCGGAAGCGGCGGGCACCCGTGGGCCGGCGTTCCCAAGCGATCGACCCCCGGGCGCTCGCGCTCCGGGGGCCGGTCGAAGGTGAATGACGCCTACCGCTCCACCGAGGGGGCCGAGCCCGGCAGCGGGCGGCCCGCCGACTCGGACATGCGCCAGACGGCGAACCCGCCCACGACGGCCGCGGCCATCATGTAGTACGCGGGCATCATCATGTTCCCGGTCGCGCCGATCAGTGCCGTGACCACCAGCGGGGTCGTACCGCCGAACAGGGACACCGACACGTTGAAGCCGATCGACAGGGAGCCGTAGCGGACCCGGGTCGGGAAGAGCGCGGGCAGCGCGGCCGGCATGGCGGCGGTGAAGCAGACCAGCAGCAGGCCCAGCGCGCCCATGCCCAGGGCCACCGCGACCAGGCTGCCCTGGCGGATCAGCAGTACGGCAGGGACGGACAGCAGCAGGAAGCCCGCGCAGCCCGCGGCGATCACCGGGCGGCGGCCGACACGGTCGGTCAGCGCACCGGCGAACGGCTGGACGATCATCATCAGGGCCATCACGCCGAGCACGACCAGCAGCCCGTGCGTCTCGTCGTACTTCAGCTCACTGGTCAGGTAGCTCGGCATGTACGACAGCAGCATGTAGTCGGTGACGTTGAAGACCAGCACCAGGCCCATGCACAGCAGCAGCGCCTTCCACTGGCCCGCGACCATCTCGCGCAGCGGCACCTTGGGCCGGGCGGCCTCCGCCTTCTCGACCTCGGCCGCGAACGCCGGGGTCTCCTCCAGGCGCATCCGCAGGTAGAGGCCGATGATGCCCATCGGGCCCGCGATCAGGAACGGGATCCGCCAGCCCCAGGTCAGCAGGTCGTGCGTGGACAGCAGGGCCGTCATGAGGGTGACGAGGCCCGCGCCGCCGATGTAGCCGGCCAGCGTGCCGAACTCCAGCCAGCTCCCGAAGAAGCCGCGCTTCTTGTCCGGCGCGTACTCCGCGATGAACGTCGACGCGCCCGCGTACTCGCCACCGGTGGAGAAGCCCTGCACCAGGCGGGCGGCCAGCAGCAGCAGTGGCGCGCCCACGCCGATCGAGGCGTACGACGGGATCAGGCCGATCGCGAACGTGCCCACCGCCATCATGATCATGGTGACGGCGAGGACCTTCTGGCGGCCCACGCGGTCGCCCAGCGGGCCGAAGACCATGCCGCCCAGCGGGCGGACCAGGAAGGCCGCGGCGAAGGCGCCGAACGTCGAGAGCAGCTGTGCGGTCGGGTTGCCTGACGGGAAGAAGACCTTGCCCAGAGTGACCGCGATGTAGCTGTAGACACCGAAGTCGAACCATTCCATGGCGTTGCCGAGCGCTGCCGCCTTCACGGCGCGCTTCACCATGGCTGAGTCGGTGACGGTGACGTCGGCGTGGGCCTTGGCGGCCCGCGGGGTCTTCAGGTGCGGGGTAACGGCAGCGGCGGTCGCCAAAACGGGGCTCGCCTACCTTTCGACGGGGACAGTGACAGGGCCCGGGCGACGGCGGTGTCGGACAGCAGGCCGAAAAGCGACGATAGGCGGACTTCGCCTGCTTACGTCATGTACGCGAGTCGATGCATAGTGCAGCTAAAGGGCCCGTATGCAGGTACTCCTGCCCGATCGAGCCGGGTCATGCCGGCCCGGCCATGTGATCCTTCTCGCGCCCGATTGGGGCAACCGAAGTCCACTCGCGTTTTCGTGGCGCGGACAGAAACGCGAGGTATGCGCGGATGTGTGGAGGTATATCCTCCCGTCGGTACCGGGAGTGTTCACTCCCGCCCCGACGCCACCACCGCCAGCACCCCCGAGACCGCCGCCGCGATCAGCAGGGGGACGCCCAGGCCCTGGTGGAGGACCAGCCAGGCGCCCAGGCAGGCGCCCGCGACCATGGCGATCACCGCCGCCGTGCGGCGCGGGGAGCGGTGGCCGGTGGCGTCGCCGAGGCGGGACTCGGAGGCCAGACCGGTCAGGGTCATCGTCAGGACCGTGGTGGTGAGATCGGGGATGCCCAGCTTGCGGACGGTCGCGTTGCGCAGGCCCAGCGCGAAGGCGGTCAGGGCGATCAGTGCGTACCGGGTGCCGGTCGTGCCCGGCCAGGCGAAGGCGACCACGGCCGACCCGCCGAGCAGCACCGCCTCCGTCGCCAGGATCCGGCGGGCCCACCCGCGCCGCGAGCCGCCGCCGAAGCGGGCCGCCGCCCGGCCGGCCGCCACCGCGCCCAGCAGGAAGCAGGCCAGGGAGGTCGCCGTGAGCGGGGCCGAGAAACCGGGGGCGCCCGCGGCGGCGAAGCCCAGGACCACCACGTTGCCCGTCATGTTGGCCGTGAACACCCGGCCCAGGCCCAGATAGCTCACCGCGTCGATCAGGCCGCTCACCACGGTCAGCGCCAGCAGCACGGCCACCAGCCGTACCCCGCGCGTCTCCGGCTCCGGCTCGGGCGGTGACGGCGCGGTCATGCTTCCTCCGGTCGGCCGGACGGACAGGGCTGGTGCCAGGCCCACCATGCTCCCCCGGCCGCCGGGCGCCCTCCGTGAGGCGCCGCGCAACGCGCGGACATGCGCGCGCACCCTCGCCGGGCGGGGCGAGGGTGCGGATGCGATGCGGGTGCGGAAGCGCGGGTGGCTCAGTACCAGCCGTTGGCCTGCCAGAAGCTCCAGGCCTTGACCGGGCTGCCGTAGCGGGAGTTCATGTAGTCCAGGCCCCACTTGATCTGGGTGGCCGGGTTGCTCTTCCAGTCGGAGCCGGCGGAGGCCATCTTCGAACCGGGCAGGGCCTGCACCAGGCCGTAGGCGCCGGAGGAGCCGTTGGTGGCGCTGGGGTTCCAGCCGCTCTCGTGCTCGACGATCTTGCTGAAGGCGTCGTACTGCGCGGCGTCCGGGATCATCTTGTGCGCGATCGTCCGGGCGGAGGAGGCCGAGTCGGTGGCGGCCTGGGCGGGCGCCGCGGACATCGCCATACCGGCGGTGGCGGCGGCCAGGGCGACGGTCGTGAGGGCCTTCTTCGGGGAGGCGATGCGGCTGATGAAGGAGACGGACACGGAGAACCTCTTGCGTCGGGGACGGGGAGTCGCCCGTATGCCGGAGCCGCCCGTCATACGGGGGCCGCGTACGTCGGCGCCCCGGCCCTTTCGGGCTGCGGCGCCTGGCGACGTCGTCCAGAGAAACAGGCCCGACGGGTGTCCGCAATGACCCCTTTTACTAGTTGTGGCCGGAACGGCGGGGTATCGCGCCCGTGTGGCCCGCGTCTCAAGGCGCAGGTCAGGAGGGGTGCGTGAGGGGACGTATCGGACAAACGGGAGTACGGCCCCGGATCGTAGGTGACCTGCGTCATGTGGGGTGCCTCACCGGCGGTCTGACGGCCCGGATACGGGTCCTCACCCAGCGGGTGCGTCGAACGTGACCGCGGTCTCGAAGGCGGCGCGCCGCGTGGCCCGGCGCAGCGCCCGCAGCAGCACCGGACCGAGCGCCAGGGCCAGCACGACCGTGCACAGCGCCCGGCCCAGGTCCCAGCCGAGCGAGGTGGCCAGGCAGTAGGCGGCGAACCGGGCCAGGTTGGCGGGGACCGAGGCATGCGCGTCGAAGGCGATGTTCGAGGTGCCGGAGCCCATGAAGGGCCAGCCGGCCAGGTTCATGACCGTGCCGTAGGCGAAGGCCGCGCAGAAGCCGTAGGCGGCCAGCAGCAGCAGTTCGGCCCGGCCGCGCAGCCGGGTCCGCCCCGGCAGGAGCCCGGCGCCCATGGTGAACCAGCCCATCGCCAGCATCTGGAACGGCAGCCACGGCCCGACCCCGCCGGTGAGCAGCGCGGAGGCGAACATCGTCACCGAGCCGAGGACGAAACCGAAGCCGGGGCCGAGCACCCGGCCGCTGAGCACCATAAGGAAGAACATCGGCTCGATCCCCGCCGTCCCCGCGCCCACCGGTCGCAGGGCCGCGCCGGTCGCGGCCAGCACACCCAGCATCGCGACCGCCTTGGGTCCGAGGCCGGACTCGGAGATCGTCGCCGCCACCACCGCGATCATCATCAGCAGCAGACCGGCGAACAGCCAGGGCGCGTCCTCGGCGTGCGCGCTGAGCCGCGAGGTGGGCGGCGCGAGGAAGGGCCAGCAGAAGGCCACCACGCCGACCGCGCTGACCAGGCACAATGCGGCGAGGGAGCGCGGGCCGAGGCGAACGGCCCGGACGGGACGGGGGGTTGGGGTCGCGCGGGGAGCGGGGGAGGGGGTCATGCGAGGGCCTCCCGGACCTCGGCCACCGTCAGCCATCGCTGCGGGGCGAGGATCTTGGTCACCTGCGGGGCGAAGGACGGCGACGAGATCACGATCTCCGCCGTGGGGCCGTCGGCGATCACCTCGCCGTCGGCGAGCAGCACCACTCGGTGCGCGATCTCCGCCGCCAGCTCCACGTCGTGCGTGGCGAGGACGATCGCGTGCCCCTCGGCGGCCAGCGCGCGCAGCACGGCGACCAGCCGGGCCTTGGCCGCGTAGTCCAGGCCGCGCGTCGGCTCGTCGAGCAGGAGCAGGGGAGGGCGGGCGGTCAGCACGACCGCCAGGGCGAGCGCCAGACGCTGGCCCTCGGACAGGTCCCGGGGGTGGGTGCCGTCGGTGATGCCGGGCAGCAGCTCGGACACCAGCGCCCGGCAGGTGCCCGGCTCGGCGCCCGCGTCCCGGTCGGCGGCCGTGCACTCGGCGGCCACCGTGTCCGCGTACAGCAGGTCCCGCGGCTCCTGCGGGACCAGGCCGACCCGGCGGACGAGTTCCCCCGGCGGGGTGCGGTGCGGGACGGCTCCGCCGACGCGCACCGAGCCGGCGGTGGGCTCCACCAGGCCGACCAGGGAGCCGAGCAGGGTGGACTTCCCGGCGCCGTTGCGCCCCATCAGCGCGACCGTCTCACCACGCGCCACGCCCAGATCGACGTGCCGCAGCGCGGTGATCGGCCCCCGCCGGACCCCCAGGCCCCGAACCTCGGCGACCCGCGGCGCGGCGGAGGACGGAACAAGGGGCGCGGAGTTCCGCCGGAAGAGGCGGCGCCGGGGGGAGGGGAGAGGGGCGGGGGGTGCTTCGGGCGTGGGGGTGTGGGCCGGGGTGCCTGGCTCGGGCGGCGGGGCGGCGGTGGTGTGCGGCGGCCCGTCGGCGGGGAACGCCGGACCACTCTGCCGGGCCGCGGCGGGGTGGTCGAGCGGCTCGGCGTTGGGCCGCCGGAAGAGGCGGCGCCGGGGGGAGGGGAGAGGGGTGGGGGGCGTTTTGGGCGTGGCGGCGGGAGCCGAGGCGGTCGGCTCGGTCGGCGGGTTGCCGGAGCCGTTCGGATCGTTCGGCTGGGTCGGCGGGGTGTCGGAACCGTTCGGATCGTTCGGCTCGGACGACAGGCTGTCGGAGCCGCTCCGCCCGCTCCGCAGGGGACGGCCGGCCGGCGGCTCGGTCGCCGGGGAGTCAGGCGTGGCCGGCGGTTCCTCGCCGTGGGGTTGCCGGGGCCCGCCGAGGCGGTCGCGCAGGGCGGAGGCGCGGCGGCGGGCGTCCCGGACCGTCAGGGGCAGCGGCGACCAACCCGCCAGCCGGCCCAGGCCCACCACCGGCGGGTACACCGGGGACACGGCCATCACCTCGGCCGGGTCGCCGTAGCGCGGGGCGGCGCCGGGGGCGGGCAGCAGGACGACCCGGTCGGCGTACTGGATCACCCGCTCCAGTCGGTGCTCGGCCAGCAGCACCGTCGTACCGAGGTCGTGGACCAGACGTTGCAGCACGGCCAGCACCTCCTCCGCCGCGGCCGGGTCGAGCGCCGAGGTCGGCTCGTCGAGGACCAGGACCCGGGGGTGCGGGGTGAGGACCGAGCCGATCGCGACCCGCTGCCGCTGCCCGCCCGAGAGCGTGGCGATGGGGCGGTCGCGCAGGTCGGCGAGACCCAGCAGGTCCAGGGTCTCCTCCACCCGGCGGCGCATCACCTCCGGAGCGAGCCCCAACGACTCCATGCCGTAGGCGAGTTCCTCCTCCACCGTGTCCGTCACGAAGTGCGCGAGCGGATCCTGGCCCACCGTGCCGACCACGTCGGCGAGTTCGCGCGGCTGGTGGGTGCGGGTGTCCCGGCCGGCCACGGTGACCCGTCCGCGCAGGGTGCCGCCGGTGAAATGCGGCACCAGCCCGCTGACCGCGCCCAGCACGGTCGACTTGCCGACCCCGGACGGGCCCACGAGCAGCACGAGTTCACCCTCGGGCACCTCGAAGTCCACACCCCGGACGGCCGGTTCGCCCGCGCCCTCGTACGTGACGCTGACATCCTCGAAGCGGATCACGACGGCTCCTCGACGGGCTTGGGTACGACGAAGGCGGGCAGCAGCGCGAGCAGTACGGCCGCGGCCGGCCACAGCGGGAGGGCGGGCGCCACCAGCGGGACCACCCCGGGATGCAGCGCGTCCGGATCGCGTACGGCGGCGAGTGTGAGCAGCGCGGCGACCCCGGCCCCCGAGCCCGCGACCAGCCACGCCCGCACCCCCCACGGATCCGGCCGGTACCGGGTGCGCGGGGACCGGCGGCCGCCCAGGCGCAGACCGGCCAGCGCGGCGGCGACCCCCGCGCCCAGCACCGGAATCCCGTACGTGCCGCCCTCCGCGGTCAGCAGCCCGTACGTTCCCGCGCAGACGCCGAGCAGCCCGCCCAGGGTGAGCGCGGTCGTCGTACGGCGCACGCGGGCCGGGACCTCGGCGGTACGGCCGTAGCCGCGGGCGTCCATCGCGGCGGCCAGCGCGACCGAACGCTCCAACGCGCCCTCCAGCACCGGCAGTCCGACCTGCAGCAGGCCCCGTACGCCCCGGTCCGGACGGCCGCGCAGCCGGCGGGCGGCGCGCAGCCGCTGGACGTCGGCGATGAGGTGGGGCGCGAAGGTGAGCGCGACGACCACGGCCACGCCCACCTCGTACAGCGCGCCGGGCAGGGACTTCAGCAGACGGGCCGGGCTCGCGAGGGCGTTGGCGGCACCGACGCAGATGAGCAGGGTGGCCAGCTTCAGGCCGTTGTAGCCGGCGAAGAGCAGCGCCTCCGCGGTGACCCGGCCGCCGAGCCGGATGCCCTGGACCCAGTGCGGGAGCGGGACCTCGGGGAGGGTGAGCAGCACATGGGTGCCGGGGATGGGGGAGCCGAGGGCGACGGTGAAGGCGAGGCGGATGAGGAGCACGGCGACGGCGAGCTTGGCGAAGGCGGCGTAGGAGCGGGACCAGGGGGAGGAGGAGCGGTGGGTCGCCACCACATAGCCCGCCGCGGCTATCAGCAGGGCGAGGAGGAGAGGGTTGGTGGTGCGGGTGGCGGCGGTGCCGAGGCCGAGGGACCACAGCCACCAGGCGCCGGGGTGCAGCGGCGCACGGCCGTGCCGGGGCCGGACGGGAGCGGCTTCCGCTCGCCCGCGCTCCCGGGGCGCGCCCGCGCCCGGCCTCCCCGCCCCGGCGCCACGGCTGCCCACGGTCTTGGCGGCACGGCCGTCCACGCTCGCGGAGGTACGACCTTCCGCGGCCGTGCCGGCACGACCGCCCGCCTGCGTGGTGGCCGCGATGGCAGTGCTGCTACGGCTACGCATTCCCGCGCCGCCGCCGGGACTGCCACACCGCCGCCCCGGCCAGCACCGCGACCACGCCCACACCGATCGGCAGCCCCAGCGAGGGACCGCCGTCCGGCTCCGGCTTCTTCGCGGCCTTCACCGGCTTCTCCTGCGCCGACACCTGCTCCCCGCATCCCTTGTGCGGATACCCGGCGATCGCGCAGAGCAGGGCGTTGGTGTCGTAGCGCAGGGGCTTGGCGGCCGAGGCCAGCGCCTCGGCCGTCGTCGCGTCGGAGGAGACCCGGGCGCAGGCCGTGCGGCGCTCGGGCGGGGTCTCGCCGGAGGGGGCGTCCGCCGGCGTGCCGAAGTCGATGACGAGGGCCACCCGCTTCGTGCCCGCCTTCGCGGGCGTGCCGGCGCAGATCGTGGCGAAGTCCGCCGTGCCGCGCGGCCGGGTCGCGTCCTGCGAGTCCTCGCTCACCGCGAAGCGGAAGCCCTGGACCGCGCCGTCGTCGGGACGGGCGGTCGAGGGGCCCTCGGTGGCGTACGACCAGTGCCCGCCGGTCCGCTCCCAGAACGACCAGTAACGGTACCCGGCGGCCTGCGCCTGCGCCGCGCCGGCCAGGACGACGAACGCGGCGAGGAGCAGGGCGACGGCACGGCGGACGGCGGTCACGGCTGCTGCTTCTTCCGGCGGCCGCTCAGCAGGAAGCCGATGCCGATGCCGGCCACGAGGCCGACGCCGACGATCCACCAGACACCGGTGTTCGAGTCGTCCTCGGCCCGCTTGCCGGACTCCTCGGTGTGGGCGGCCGCGCGTGGCGCCGGGCCGGTGGCGTTGAGCGACCGCACCAGGTCGGTGCCGCCGAAGTGCCGTGCGTCGGCGCCGACCGCGTGCGCGGCGAGGATGAGCTGGGCGTAGGCGGCCGGGCCGCTCTGCCGGGCCCAGCCGGCCGCGTTCTTCTCCAGCCAGGCGTACGGCTTCTTCGCCTGCGCGCTCCAGCCGTCCGCCGCGAGCGCGACGACCGCGTCCGCGGTGTTGCCGTAGTCGGGCTGGTCCTCGGCGCCGGGCAGCGCCGACTTGAGGTGGCCGGACCCGGCGACGGCGTGGGCGAGATACGCGGCGGCGTTGTCCGCGACCCGGCCCTCGGTGGCCCTGCCGGAGGAGGAGCAGGCGGGGTCCTTGGCGCGGGTCTTGCCGGGCCCGTTGACGAACCCCTTGCCGAGGGCGCCCAGCACACCGGCCGCCGTGGCGTCCGCGTTGGCGACCAGGCGCCCCTTCTTGTCCGGCTGGTAGGCGAGGGCGCCACCGCCGTCCGCGTCGCAGGCAAGCGCCTGCGCGCTCAGCAGCTCGTACGGGGTGCTCTTGTCGGCGCGGAGTTTGCCGAGGTCCTCCCCGGCCCCGGCGAAGGCGCCGATGACGACCGAGGTGGAGTTGGTGTCGCTCGGGCTGCCCGGCGTGTAACCCCAGCCGCCGTCCTTGTTCTGCGCGTTCTTCAGCCAGACCAGGGCGCCGCGTATCTCGGCGCCGTGTCCGCCGAGCGCCTGCAGGGCCTGGACGGCGGCGGCCGTGCTGTTGGTGTCGGGCTGGGCGCCGCCCTTGCCCTCACAGGGCTTGGCCGTGTCCGCCCGGAACGCGGCGAAGCCGCCCTTGGCGCACTGCTGTCCCACCAGCCAGTCGACGGCCGGGGCGGCGGGCCGGTAGCCGAGGGTGCGCTGGGCGAGCAGGGCGAGGGACTGGCGCCAGACGCCGTCGTACGTCGGGTCGGACTTGCCGAACAGCCCGGCCGGAACCGCCACCTTGGGCGAAGCGGAGGGGGACGTGTCGGCGGCGGTGGCGGGTGCGGCGGCGGCCAGCACGCCTATGGCGGCGAGAGCCGCGGCATTGCGGCGGACGTTCATGGTCGGCGACTGCCTCTCCCTGCGAGGAACCGGCAGCGCACGGGAAACACCCCGGGCGGCTCGGCTCCGTAAACCTCGACGGTGCCGTGCACGGCGGGCCGCCGCGCACGCGAGCCGGTCAACGTCCCGTACGGGGTGGTCCGGCTCACCGTCGGGTGACGAACGGCTCACGGTTGCGGGTCAGCGCCGGAATTGCACCGGCTTCCCCCCGTACGGGTGTGATGACGACGCCGCCACTTTACCGGCAGCCCCGCCGAGGCTGATGAGTGGCTGTGAGCACACGGACCCGGTGACCGGGGTCACGGCCATTTCGAGAGGGAGTTGACGCCGGAGGCGTTCACACGGCGGCGGAACATCGCGGCTGCCGCTCCCCCTTGGACGGCACCCGAGGGCCGCCCTCAGCGCGCCCTCGGGGTGACCTCCGGATCCGTCAGGTCCATCAGCCGGCACACCGTTTCGATGTCGACCTTGACCTGGGCGATGGAGGCGCGGCCCGAGAGCCAGGTGATCAGGGCCGAGTGCCAGGTGTGCTCTATGACGCGGACCGCGGAGAGCTGTTCCGGGGTCGGGTGGTCCAGGCCCATCGCGTCGAGGATGATCGCCGTGGTCTGCCGGGAGACCTGGTCGACCTCGGGGGAGACGCTGCGGTCGGCGAAGGTGAGGGCGCGGACCATCGCGTCCGCCAGTTGCGGCTCGCGCTGCAGGGCCCGGAACGCCCGCATCAGGGTCTCCGCGACCCGCTCGGCCGGCGAGTCGCCCGCCGGGGGTTTCTTGCGGAGGGTGCCGTGCATGTGCTCCAACTGGTCCTGCATGGTGGCGACCAGCAGATGCACCTTCGACGGGAAGTACCGGTACAGGGTGCCGAGGGCGACCTGCGAGGACTCGGCGACCTCCCGCATCTGCACGGCGTCGAAACCGCCCCGGCTCGCCAGTTGGGCGCTCGCCTGCAGGATGCGGCGGCGGCGGGCCTCCTGCCGCTCGGTCAGCGGTGCCGTGGGGGGCCGGACACTCCCGGCTTCCAGCTTGGATTCCGCAGGCATGGGTCCCGCTCCGTGACAGTCGGTGAGGACATCTGTAGGGCACGTGATCATCCAGCATGGCGGGGGGTTCGCGCCGTGGCGTGAATCACCTGATCCACTGCTGTCAGGGCCCCTACCTGCCGGTAGATTCAGAGCCTCTTGAACGATCAAGTCTGAAACTTGTTCTAGATTAGCGTCCCGTCATAGTGTCGCGGGACAGTGCAGGGAGAAGGGGGCCCGGAGTGACCGCTCAGGCCAGTCAGGCGGGGCCCCGGCCGGAGCTCGCAGCTGACGGCGGGCGACCGCTGCGCATCGCGCTTCTCACCTATAAAGGGAACCCGTTCTGCGGCGGCCAGGGCGTCTACGTCCGGCACCTCTCCCGCGAGCTGGCCCGCCTCGGCCACCGGGTCGAGGTCATCGGCGCCCAGCCCTATCCCGTGCTCGACGAGGGATACGACGGCCTGAGCCTCACCGAGCTGCCCAGCCTCGACCTCTACCGCCAGCCCGACCCCTTCCGCACCCCCGGGCGGGACGAGTACCGGGACTGGATCGACGCCCTCGAGGTCGCCACCATGTGGACCGGCGGCTTCCCCGAGCCGCTCACGTTCTCCCTGCGCGCCCGACGCCATCTCCGCGCCCGCCGCGGCGAGTTCGACGTCGTCCACGACAACCAGACGCTCGGCTACGGCCTGCTCGGCGACATCGGCGCCCCCCTGGTCACCACGATCCACCACCCCATCACCGTCGACCGGCAGTTGGAGCTGGACGCGGCCGAGAGCCGGCAGCGCCGTCTGTCCGTGCGCCGCTGGTACGCCTTCACCCGGATGCAGAAGCGCGTCGCCCGCCGCCTGCCCTCGGTGCTCACCGTCTCCGGCAGCTCCCGCCAGGAGATCGTGGACCACCTCGGCGTCCGCGACGACCGCGTCCACGTGGTCCACATCGGCGCCGACACCGACCTCTTCGCGCCGAACCCCGCCGTCGCCGAGGTGCCCGGCCGGATCGTCACCACCTCCAGCGCCGACGTCCCCCTCAAGGGCCTGGTCTTCCTCGTGGAGGCCCTCGCCAAGGTGCGCACCGAACACCCGGCGGCCCACCTCGTCGTCGTCGGCAAGCGCCCCACGGAGGGCCCCGTCGCCCAGGCGATCGAGCGCTACGGCCTCGAAGACGCCGTCGAGTTCGTCAAGGGCATCTCCGACGCCGAACTGGTCGACCTGATCCGCTCGGCCGAGGTCGCCTGCGTGCCCTCGCTCTACGAGGGCTTCTCGCTGCCCGCCGCCGAGGCCATGGCCACCGGCACCCCCCTGGTCGCCACCACCGGCGGTGCCATCCCCGAGGTCGCCGGACGCGACGGCGAGACCTGCCTGGCCGTGCCGCCCGGCGACGCGGGAGCCCTCGCCGTCGGGCTCGTGCGGCTGCTGGGCGACCCCGGACTGCGCGAGCGCCTCGGCCGCGCCGGCCGCGAGCGGGTACTGAGCCGCTTCACCTGGGCCCGGGCCGCCGAGGGAACGGTGGCCCGCTACCGGGAGGCCATGGCCGGCCACAGTGGCCGTACGGGTGCCCAGGACCGGCCCGGCGCCGCGCCCGCCGCCGTACTCCGAGAACCACTCGCCTCCGACCGCGCAACCTCCGACCGCGAAAGCAGGGCCACGTGCTGACCGTCGACTTCTCCCGGTTCCCGCTCGCCCCCGGCGACCGTGTCCTGGACCTCGGCTGCGGTGCCGGCCGGCACGCCTTCGAGTGCTACCGGCGTGGCGCGCAGGTCGTGGCCCTGGACCAGAACGGCGAGGAGATCCGCGAGGTCGCCAAGTGGTTCGCGGCCATGAAGGAGGCCGGCGAGGCACCGGCCGGCGCCACCGCCACAGCCATGGAGGGCGACGCCCTCGCGCTGCCCTTCCCCGACGAGTCCTTCGACGTCGTCATCATCTCCGAGGTGATGGAGCACATCCCCGACGACAAGGGCATCCTCGCCGAGATGGTGCGCGTGCTCCGGCCCGGCGGCCGCATCGCCATCACCGTGCCCCGCTACGGCCCCGAGAAGGTCTGCTGGGCGCTGTCCGACGCCTACCACGAGGTCGAGGGCGGCCACATCCGCATCTACAAGGCCGACGAGCTGCTGGGCAAGGTCCGCGAGGCCGGCCTGCGGCCGTACGGCAGCCACCACGCGCACGCCCTGCACTCGCCCTACTGGTGGCTGAAGTGCGCGTTCGGCGTGGACAACGACAAGGCGCTACCGGTGCGGGCGTACCACAAGCTGCTGGTCTGGGACATCATGAAGAAGCCGCTAGCCACCCGGATCGCCGAGCAGGCGCTGAACCCGGTCATCGGCAAGAGCTTCGTCGTCTACGCCACCAAGCCCCACCTCCCGCGGGTGGACGAGACCTCCGAGGCGGCCGCCAAGTGACCACCCCCCGGACAGAACACCTCGTCCTGCCCGGGGTCCTCACCGCCGAGCAGGCCGCCGCGACCGTACGCGGCGTCCTCGCCGTGCAGCGGGAGGACGGCGCGATCCCCTGGTTCCGCGGGCACCACCTCGACCCGTGGGACCACACCGAGGCCGCCATGGCCCTGGACGCGGCCGGCGAGCACGAGGCCGCCGAGCGGGCGTACAACTGGCTCGCCGCCCATCAGAACGAGGACGGCTCCTGGTACGCGGCCTACGCCGACGGTGCCCACGACGACGTCACCGACCGCGGCCGCGAGTCCAACTTCGTCGCCTACATCGCCGTAGGCGTCTGGCACCACTACCTGTCCACCGGCGACGACACGTTCCTGGACCGCATGTGGCCCACCGTGTACGCGGCGGTCGAGTGGGTGCTGCGGCTGCAGCGGCCCGGCGGCCAGATCGGCTGGCGCCGCGACGACGACGGCACCCCCGCGGCCGACGCCCTGCTCACCGGCAGCTCCTCCGTGCACCACGCGCTGCGCTGCGCCCTCGCCATCGCCGAGCAGCGCGAGGAGCCGCAGCCGGACTGGGAGCTGGCGGCCGGGGCGCTGCGCCACGCCATCCGCCGCCACCCCGAGCGCTTCCTCGACAAGGACCGCTACTCGATGGACTGGTACTACCCCGTCCTCGGCGGCGCGCTCACCGGAACCGAGGCCAAGGAGCGCATCGAGGCGGACTGGGACCGCTTCGTCGTCCCTGGCCTGGGTGTGCGCTGCGTCGTCCCCAACCCCTGGGTGACCGGCGGCGAGTCCTGCGAACTCGCGCTGGCCCTGTGGGCGATGGGCGAGTCCGACCGCGCGCTGGAGATCCTGCAGTCGGTGCAGCACCTGCGGGACGCGGAGAGCGGCCTGTACTGGACGGGTTACGTCTTCGACGACGACGCCATATGGCCCCGCGAGCTCACCACCTGGACGGCGGGTTCGCTGCTGCTGGCCGTCGCCGCGCTGGGCGGCCACGACGCCACCTGCGCGGTCTTCGGTGGGGAGTACCTGCCGTCCGGGCTCGACCCCGACTGCTGCGACTGACAGGCGACGGCACACTGAGTAGCCGATCGGCTACTCAGTGTGCGAACCGGGGCGAGACATGCGCATGTTGCGAAACATGTCCATGTTTCGGATGAGGTGCGTGAGGTCACACGGCTCCACGGAGCACACGGACCGAACGCGACACCTCCACGGGAGGACACCGTGCCCGTACCGATACGCCACATCGCCGTGGCCCTCACCCTCTGCTGCGCCCTGCTCGCCGGTTCCACGGCCTACGCCTCGAGCCATGACACCTCGCAGCGCAACCCGACGGCCGCCGTCGCGGCTGCCGAGCCCAGCCCCAGCACCTCCGCCGAGAAGCAGAAGTTCGCCAAGACCCGGTTCGTGGCGAACGCGGGCCTCGCGGCCGGAGCCGTCTACCAGTGGATCTACAAGCCCTACAAGGCCGGCAAGTTCAAGAAGGGCGCGCACGGCCGCAAGCTGACCCTCGTCAAGGCGGGCCTCGCCGGCGCGTTCGCGTACAACCGCCTGAAGGCGGCGGCGCGCAACGCCAAGGGCGATCCCACCCTCTCCAAGGCCATCGCCCCCATCACGGCGGGCATCGAGTCGCTGAAGAAACTGCCCGCCAAGCTCCGCAAGGGCGACGGCGGCGCGGCCAACGACTTCAACGACATCATCAACCAGGTGAAGGACGCCGGGAAGAACGCCGGCGCCGAGGTCAAGAACAAGGTGCCGTCCCTGTCCGAGGTCAAGAACGGTTCCTAGGACGGCGTTCACCCGGCGGTGTTCGACTCCGGCGGACCGCCTGACTTCTGACGGCGCGTCAAATACTTTCTCGCAGAGGGCCGTACGGCGACGGCCCCCCGCCCGGAAGGGCGAGGGGCCGTGCACGGGGGTACGGGTGGCGGCTCAGCCGCGCTGGATCCCCGAGGTGTCCTGCAGAACGCCGCGGCGGCCGTCCTGGGTCTGCGCCACCAGCGCGGCACCGCGCTGCTCGACGGCGAGATACCAGGTGCCGGGCGCCAGTTCGGCGATCGGCGTCGCGCTGCCGTCCTCGGCGAACAGCGGGCGGGTCGCCGGTACGGCGAACCAGAACGGCGAGAAGTCCCCGCCGGCCGGCTGCGGAGCGGGGGCCGCCGGAGCGGGGGCCTGGCCGTACGGCTGGCCCGGCTGCGGCTGGGCACCGTAGGGCTGACCCGGCTGCGGCTGGGCGCCGGGGTAGCCGTAACCGCTGGGCGGCTGGGCGCCGTAGGGCTGCGGGGCGGCCGGCTTGGGAGCCGGGACCAGCGCGGCCTGCAGGGCCGGGACGAGCGGGGTGGCGATGGCGGCGGCGGCCAGCAGCAGAGCGGCGATGAGACCGAGGATGAGTCCGGAGCCCGCGCCGACGTTGAGACTGTCGAAGCTGTCGCTGAACGAACCCAGCGGGTCGATGATGGTCCAGAACGAGGTCCACGCGGCGAAGACGGTCAGGGCGACGCCGACCTGACCGAGGTCGAGCCCGATGACCTTGCGCGGCTGCGGGAGCGCCCGGGCGACGACGATCAGGACCGCGCCGGCGATGCCGCCGACGTACATGCTCATCACCAGGCCGAGGTTGTCCCAGGCGTTCGGGGCGCCACTGCCGGACTTGTCGAACGTGTCGAGGAATGACGCGATGAACAGCAACACCGCTGCTCCGATCACCACGCCGTCGCCTCGAGTGAGGGAGCGGATATTCACTTCAGCAGGTCCTTCGTAGGTCGTCTCGTCGTCGGAGGAGGCGTCGCTGTCACCAAGTCGTTTCCAGGTCCCGGTGTGAAGCGCAGGGGTGGCCCCTCATCGTAGGGACGACACTATCGTCCGCACGATCACACTGTCCGCCCGGATGGACCTGCCGATCGCTACCCGCGCAGGAAACTCACGATTCCCTCAGAGATTCCCTGCGCCGCCTTCTGCCGCCAGGCGCCGCTGGTCAGCAGCGCCGCGTCCTTGGTATCGCGCATGTTGCCGCACTCGATGAACACCTTGGGAACCGTTGACAGATTGAGACCGCCCAGGTCCTTCCGCGTGACGAGACCGGTGCCGTCGCCGACGTAGTTGGAGGGCGGCTCGCCGGTGAGCCGCAGAAACCGGCCCGCGATGCGCGTGCCCAGGTCCTCGGAAGGGCCGGCGATGGGGCGGGTGTCGGCGCCGCCCGCGTGCACGGACGCGGGCAGGATGACGTGGAAGCCGCGGTTGCCCTGCGCCGAGCCGTCGGCGTGGATCGAGACGGCCGCGTCCGCGCGCGCCGTGTTGCCGATGCGGGCACGTTCGTCGACGCACGGGCCCCAGGGCGGGGAGTCGCCGTCGTGTGTCAACTTCACGGTGGCGCCCTGTCGTTCCAGCAGTGTGCGCAGCCGGTGTGCCACGTCCAGCGTGAACCGGGCTTCCGGATAACCCGAGTTGGTGGAGGTGCCGGTGGTGTCGCACTCCTTGCGGTTCGTGCCGATGTCCACCTGGCGGTTGATCTCGGAGGGGTGCTGGAAGTTGCCGGGGTTGTGGCCCGGGTCGATGACGACGACCTTGCCCTTGAGCGGGCCGGAGGCGGCGGGGGCCGAACTGCCCGCCGCCGGGCCCGGATCCTTGGCGTCGTGGGTGGAGTCGCCGGTCCGCGAGGGCGCGGCCGGCGGTGCGGACGCGCGGACGGAGGAGGAGGCGGCGGGAGAGGCGGAGCCCGCGCCGCCGGAGGACCCGCCCGAACCGCCCACCGTCTCGTACACGAGCCAGCCGAGCAGTGCGCCGGGCACCAGGGCGGCGAGCGCGACGGTCAGCGGTCCGCGCCGGGGACGGCGCGGCTGCGGGGGATCGAAGTCCGGTCCTACGTACGACACGCCTGCCACCTTAGGGCCTGTCCGGCGGATGAGGCCGCAGGTGAGCCACGGCGGCTGATCAACGCGGGTGAGCGGGGCCCGGTGCGTCCAGCCGCAAGGCGGAGGAGGGCGTCGACGCGATGGGGGCATCCCCGCGCGAGCGAACCCGGGCGTGCGGGAGTCGGCAACCGACGACAACGCCGGTGGGGGCGCCGTCCGCTCGCGCGAACCCGAGCGTGGGGGAGGACGTGCCATGCCCCGCGTCTGCGGCGTGATCCGCCGGACGGGCCCTGACCGCCGTGCGGGGCGCTCTTATGGCCGCGGGGTCGGGTCTCACTGGGTGAGCGCCCCGGGCACCGCCGGGAACCGCGCCGGGTCAGATCCCCGGGCCGGTCCGCCGCAGCACGCGCAGCGACCCGGTCACGGCGGTCTCGGTGAACGCGCCCGATTCCAGGGCCCGCAGGTAGACCCGGTACGGCGCCTGTCCGGTGAACTCGTCCTCGGGGTCCGGGAAGACGTCGTGGATGACGAGGAACCCGCCCTCGGCGACGTGGGGCGCCCAGCCCTCGTAGTCGGCGGTGGCGTGCTCGTCGGTGTGGCCGCCGTCGACGAAGACGAGGCCGAGCGGGGAGTCCCAGATCGCGGCGATCTGCGGGGAACGGCCGACGAGGGCGACCACGTGCTCCTCGAGGCCCGCCCGGTGCAGGGTGCGGCGGAAGGCGGGGAGCGTGTCCATCAGGCCGATCTCGGGGTCGACGGTCTCCGGGTCGTGGTAGTCCCAGCCCGGCTGCTGCTCCTCGCTGCCCCGGTGGTGGTCCACGGTCAGCGCGGTGACGCCGGCCTCGCGGGCCGCGTCCGCGAGCAGCACGGTGGACCGCCCGCAGTAGGTGCCGACCTCCAGCAGCGGCAGCCCGAGCCGCCCTGCCTCGGCCGCGGCCGCGTACAACGCCAGCCCCTCGTCCGCGGGCATGAACCCCTTCGCCGCCTCGAACGCGGCCAGGATCTCGGGCTTGGGTGCCGCGGGCATGGGGGTTCCTCTCGGTCGTACTCGGTGCGGTCGTACTCGGTCACACCCGGGCGGGGGGCCTTCCGGGCGCCCCATGCTGCCGCACCCCCTGCCGGGCGGCGACGGGGGGTGGGTATGGCGTGCCTCTCGGGCGCCCGGGGCCTCTCGGGCGTCCGGGCTTGCTCGGGCGTCCAAGGCCTCTCGGGCGTCCGGGCTCTCTCGGGCGTCCGGGCCGGGCGTCCGGGTCAGGCGCCGGCCGTCCCGCCAGGCAGGGGCAGGTCCACGTCGACGGGGCGGTCGTCGCCCGCGTGCGTCGCGGCCGAGGCCAGCGGCCCGTGCCCGGCGGCCTTGGCGGCCAGCACGTACGGTCCCTCGGTGGGGACCACGAGGGCGTAGGAGCCGTCCTCTCCGGAGAGGGTGGCCCCGGCCTGGCGGCCCCGGCGGTCGATCAGGGTGACCTTGGCGCGGGCGACCGGGGTGCCGTCGGCGTCCAGCACCCGGCCGCGGAAGCCGCGCAGGACCTCCTCGGCGTGCCGGATGCCGGCCTCCTCCTCGCTGCTGGCGCGCAGTTGGGTGTGCTGGGCCGGGCGGGGCGCCCTGGGCAGGAACACCGCGAGCAGCAGGCCCACCGCCACGGCGGCCGTGGCGATGAGGAAGGAGACGCGGAAGCCGTGCATGGTGGGGATCGCGACGCCGCCCACGTCGTTCGCCGTGTTGGCCAGCACCATGCCGATGACGGCGCTGGAGACGGAGGTGCCGATGGACCGCATCAGGGTGTTGAGCCCGTTGGCGGCGCCGGTCTCCGAGGCCGGGACGGCGCCGACGATCAGCGCGGGCAGGGAGGAGTAGGCGAGGCCGATGCCGGCGCCTAGGACGACCGAGGTGACGATCGTCTGCCAGGCGGCGTCCATCAGGCCGAGGCCGCCGCCGTAGCCGATGCCGATGATCAGCAGGCCGGTGATGAGGGTGGTCCGCGGGCCGTAACGGGCCGACAGGCGGGCGTACACCGGCGCCGTGAACATCATCGTCAGGCCCAGCGGAGCCACGCACAGGCCCGCGACCACCATGGACCGGCCGAGGCCGTAGCCGGTGGCGCTGGGCAGCTGGAGGAGCTGGGGCAGGACCAGCGAGACGACGTAGAAGCTGACGCCGACCATGATCGAGGCCAGGTTGGTGAGCAGCACCTCGCGGCGGGCGGTGGTGCGCAGGTCGACCAGGGGCGCCTGGACGCGCAGCTCGTACAGGCCCCACAGGGCGAACACGGCGACGGAGGCGCCGAACAGGCCGAGCGTCGTACCGGAGGACCAGCCCCAGTCGCTGCCCTTGGTGACGGGCAGCAGGAGCAGCACCAGGCCGGCGGACAGGCCGAGCGCGCCGAGCAGGTCGAAGGAGCCCTTGGCGCGCATCTGGGACTCGGGCACGACGAGCAGGGTGAGGGCGATGGCGAGCACGCCGAGCCCGGCCGCGCCGTAGAACAGGGCGTGCCAGTCGGTGTGCTGGGCGACCAGGGCGGCGGCGGGCAGGGCGAGGCCGCCGCCGACGCCGATGGAGGAGCTCATCAGGGCCATGGCCGAGCCGAGCCGCTCGCGCGGCAGCATGTCCCGCATCAGGCCGATGCCCAGCGGGATCGCGCCCATGGCGAAGCCCTGCAGGGTACGGCCGACGATCATGGTGAGCAGCGTGCTGGTGACGGCGCTGACCAGGGCGCCCGCCACCATCACGGCGAGGCTGAGGATCAGCATGCGGCGCTTGCCGTAGAGGTCGCCGAGCCGGCCCATGATCGGGGTGGCCACGGCGCCGGACAGCAGGGTCGAGGTGAGGACCCAGGTGGCGTTGCTGGGAGCGGTCGCCAGTAGTTGCGGCAGGTCCTTGATGACCGGCACCAGCAGGGTCTGCATCACCGCGACCACGATGCCCGCGAAGGCGAGCACCGGGACCACGGCCCCGCTCGCCCTCCGGCCGGGCTGGTCGGTCGTCGTGTGCGTCATTGAGTTCGGCCTCCCGGGTGACATGAGTGCCGGGTAAACCTCGTATGCACGGGCAACTATTCCGTTGCTTCGAGCCCCTAACGAATCCTTGACCCGTCCATGGGTTTCTGACCTCCCGTCAGTGGCCACGGCACCGCTGTCGGGGGCGCCGGCCGCGGCGTTTTCCGGGAATCTTGCCCGGGCAGGCAACGATCCGGGCCGCCCATGGACTCCTTTTGACATCTAGGAGGTGCTCATGGGGGAACGGAAGCAGGCTCGGAACGAGGAGTTCCAGAGCTTCATGACCGGCCGCTGGCCGCGGCTGATGCGTACGGCATATCTCCTCACGGGGGAGCAGCACGCCGCCGAGGACCTGGTCCAGTCGACGCTCGAGCGGGCCTTCGTGGCCTGGCGCAGGGTCGGAGCGGCCGACGATCCGGAGGCATACGTACGGCGCGTGATGATGAACCTGCACGCGCGCAGGCACCGAAGGAGCCTGAAGGAGTTCCTGGCGCCGAGGGACGACTCGGGTCTGGTGCGCGAGGTGGCCGACACCGGCGACCGGATCGCCCAGGCCGACGACCGCAGCGCCCTGCTCACGGCTCTCGCCGCACTGCCCACGCGGCAGCGGGAGGCGGTGGTCCTGCGCTACTGGGAGGACCTGACGGAGACGCAGGTGGCGGAGGCGATGGGCTGCTCGGTCGGCACGGTCAAGAGCAACGCCGCCAAGGGGATCGCGAAACTCCGGGCCATACCGGGACTGGCCGACATGGTGACGCACGGAGGGCGGAAGTGATGAGCGCGGACCGGGAGAACCACGACATGACACAGACGGACATCGCCCTCCTCCTCGCGGACGCCGCGGACGAGGTCGAGATCGGTATAGCCCCCGTCCAGGCGGTCATGCGCGCCGGCCGGCGGCGCAGGGCGCGGCGCTGGGCGGTCGCGGCCGCCACGGCGGTGGTGCTGGCGGGATCGACCGGGGCGACGCTGGCGGTCACGGGGCTGCCGGGCGGCGGCCGGCACGACAAGGGAGCCACCGTGGCGACCCAGGTGCGGCACGCGGACTGGCCGCACCTCACGGAGGTGGCACGGGGCACCGATCACGGAGCAGGGTGGCGGGTCGAGGTCTCCGTGTGGGACCCGCCGCGGGACAAGGCGGAGGCGGACCGGCAGCTGGAGGCGATGAGGAGGTACGGGATCGATGCGCGAGTGCTGCCCGAGCGCTCGCATCTGGTCGGCATGACGTCGCACTACGCGAGCCTGTACTACGGCGACGAGCCCCTGCGGCCGATCATGTTCGACACCGGTGAGCGGCGTGACTACGTGGCCGGATCGGCGGCGGTGATCCCGCTGGCCGGGAAGAATGTGGACGGCGCCCTGCGGCTGGTGGTGGGCACGGTCGACAAGACAGCCCGCCAGGTGAGGCTCACCTGGAAGAACGGCGACAGCACGGTCGTCCTGCCGCACGCGGCGGCCGGCTCCCCGGTCGACTATTTCGTCGGCGTGGCCCCGGCGGGGACGAGCTACCTGGCCTCGAAGGTGATCATGTAGCTCACAGCCACCCCTGCTGCCGGGCCTCCCGAACCGCCTCCGCGCGGTTGCGGGTGCCGGTCTTGCCGATCGCCGAGGACAGGTAGTTGCGGACGGTGGACTCGGACAGATGGAGCCGGCCGGCGATGTCGGCCACCGTCGCCCCGTCCACCGACGCCTTCAGTACCTCGCACTCACGGGCCGTCAGCGGATTCGGTCCGGCACTGAGCGCGGCCGCGGCCAGCGCCGGATCGACCACGGTCTCCCCGCCGAGCACCCGCCGGATCGCCGCGGCCAGTTCCTCCACCGGTCCGTCCTTGACGAGGAACCCGGCCGCGCCGGCCTCCATGGCCCGGCGCAGATAGCCGGGCCGGCCGAAGGTGGTCAGGATCAGCACCCGGCAGCCGGGCGCCTGTTCCCGCAGCACGGCCGCCGCGTCCAGGCCGCTGATGCCGGGGAGTTCGATGTCCAGCAGGGCCACGTCCGGCCGGTGCAGCAGCGCCGCCTCCACGATCGCGTCGCCGGTCGACACCTGGGCGACCACATCGATGTCGTCCTCCATGCCGAGCAGCAGGGCGAGGGCCCCGCGCATCATGCCCTGGTCCTCCGCGAGCAGGACTCGGATGTCGTTCACGGGCCAAGGGTAGCCAGAGCCGCTCATAAACACTCCCCCTCGTTCGGTACCGCAGGGGTTGACGGCCCCTCAGTAATACGCAAACAATCGCCTCTGCATTTCCGGTAATTGTTCGGTATTTCGACGGCTGAATTGGTTCGGTATTTCGGTCGAACGATGTCCGGTATACCGACCGGCCGCTCACGCACCACCGCTCACCAGGTACGGAATCCGCACTGCCCCCACAACCGACCGAGGTGCACCCGTGATCCCCACTCCTCCGCGCTCCCACCCCCGGCGGCTGAGAAGCGCCGCCCTCTCCGTCCTCGCGGTCTGCGCCGCCCTCGCCGCGCTGCTGCTCGGCACCGGCGCCCCGCCCGCCGCCGCCGCGAGTTCGCTGCCCTGCGACGTCTACGGCACCGCCGGAACGCCATGCGTCGCCGCGCACAGCCTCGTCCGCGCCCTGTACTCCTCCTACAACGGCCCGCTGTACCAGGTGCAGCGCGCCAAGGACGGAGCGAAGACGAACATCGGCCTGCTGTCCGCCGGCGGATACGCCGACGCGGCCGCCCAGGACTCCTTCTGCTCCGGCACCACGTGCGTCATCACCGAGATCTACGACCAGTCCCCGCGCCACAACGACCTCACGATCGAGGGCGCGGGCGGGGCCGGCGCGGCCGACGTGGGGGCGCCCGCGGACGCCCTTCCGGTGACGGTCGGCGGCCACCAGGTCTACGGCCTGGAGATCTCCGCCGGCATGGGCTACCGGGACAACTCCACCTCCGGCGTCGCCGTGAACGGGCAGGCCGAGGGGATGTACATGGTGACCTCCGGCACCCACGTCAACAACCGCTGCTGCTTCGACTACGGCAACGCCGAGACCAACAACATGGACACCGGCAACGGCCACATGGACGCCATCAACTTCGGCACCGAGTGCTGGTTCGCGCCCTGCTACGGGCAGGGCCCCTGGGTACAGGCCGATCTGGAGAACGGGCTGTTCCAGTCGGACGCCGGGTACAGCAGGAACACCTCGAACACCGGCACCGGACCCATACCGTTCGTGACCGCGCTGCTGAAGAACAACGGGCGGAACCATTTCGCGCTGAAATACGGCAACGCCCAATCCGGCGGACTCACGACCACCTATTCCGGTGGTGAGCCAACCGCCGGCGGCTACTCCCCGATGCACCAGGAGGGCGCGATCGTCCTCGGCACCGGCGGCGACAACAGCAACGGCTCCATCGGCTCCTTCTTCGAGGGCGTGATGACCTCCGGCATCCCGACGGACGCCGCCGACAACGCCGTCCAGGCCGGCATCGTCTCCGTCGGCTACGGCGGCCCGACCGGCAGCACCGGGTCCCTGACGCCCGGCTCGGAGATCTCGCTGCGCGCGACGACCTCCTGCTGCACCACCGAGTACGTCCGCCACCAGAACGACGCGGCGGTCATCTCGGCGGTGACGTCGGGCAGTTCCGCCCTCGACAAGAGCGACGCGACCTGGATCGTGCGCCGGGGACTGGCCGACGCCTCGTGCGTCTCCTTCGAGTCGCGGAACTACCCCGGTGACTTCCTGCGCCACTTCGACTACCGGCTCCAGCGGCAGCCCATGGACGGCGCCGCCCAGTTCCGGGCCGACGCCACGTTCTGCCCGCAGTCCGGCAGAAGCGGCACGGGCACCTCGTTCGCCTCGTACAACTACCCGACGCGGTATCTGCGCCACTACGACCACAACGTCTACATAGCGAGCAACGGCGGTTCCAACGCCTGGGACAGCAGCACCTCGTGGAGCGACGACGTGAGCTGGGCGGTCAGCTCTCCCTGGGCGCCGTAGCCGCCCCGACGGCAGCCGTCCCGGCCGGCTGCACCGGGAGTTCGGCGGTGACCGTGAAGCCGCCGCGCGGCGCCGGGCCGGCCCTGAGGGAGCCGCCCGCCGCCGCGAGGCGCTCGGTCAGGCCCGTCAGCCCGGTGCCGCCGATGCCCTCCGCGGTACGGGGGGCGGCCCCGCCGGTGCCGTTGTCGGTGACGGTGAGCCGCACCTGCTCGACGGCGCTGGCGATGGTGATCTCGCAGCGGGTGGCGTCGCTGTGCCGGACGACGTTGGTGACCGCCTCGCGCACCACCCAGCCGAGCAACGCCTCGGTCGCCGGGGCGAGCGGAGTCCCGGACCGGCGCACCACCGGCTCCACGCTCGCCGCGGACAGCGCCGAGCGGGCCCGGGCCAGCTCGGTGGCCAGGCTGCCCTCGCGGTAGCCGGTCACCGCCTCCCGGATCTCGGTGAGGGCCTGCCGGCCCACCGACTCGATGTCGCCGATCTGGGTGAGCGCCGCGTCCATGTCGCGCGGGGCCAGCCGCCGGGCGGCCTCGGACTTCACCACGATCACCGACAGGGTGTGGCCGAGCAGGTCGTGCAGATCGCGGGAGAAGCGCAGCCGCTCCTTCTCCACCGCCCGCCGGGCCAGTTCCTCCCGGGCGGCGCGCAGTTCCCGCACGGCCTCGGACAGGCCGAGGATCGCGGCCGTCACCATGCTGGACAGGAAGGTCGCGTAGGCGATGTTCGTGGCGTCCGACCAGCCGCCGCGGACCGCGGAGACGGAGCCCGCGTACACCGTGAGGAGCAGGCCGACGCGGCCCAGCCACGGACCGCGCAGGGTCGCACCGGTCGCGAGCCCGAGCAGCGGGAAGAACATCAGCCAGCTGCCGCCGTACCCGAGACCCAGGGCCGTGGTCAGCAGGCCCATCAGCAGCAGCGCCACCCGGGTGGAGGGCGCCCGGCGCCTGTCCCGGTCGAAGGAGCGGAAGGTGACGTAGATGTACAGGGAGTTGAAGGTGAGCAGGCCCAGGCCGCCGATCCAGGGGTTCGGGGTCTCGCCCTGGAGCAGGTTGGAGAAGGACCCCAGGCCCATCAGCAGCCAGGGCAGCAGGGAGAAGCCGGTGGGAGGTGGCCCCGGGTGGTCGACGGCCGCGTCCCCGCCGTTCTTCCGCCCGGCCCGCCGCGCGGCCCGGAAGCGCTCCATGTCCGCCCGCCGGCGGGACCGCGCCTCGCGCAGTTCCCGCAGCGGGCCGCTTGCCCGTGCCCACCACGACATGTCTCTCGTCCCCCGATCGAATGGTCACCGTCCCGCGGCGGCGGTACGACGGCCAGCGTACGAACCGAGCGCCCGCTCACGGCAGGTCCGCGCGTACCGACTCCGGCAGGACGAATGTCATGGGTGCCGATCCGGCACGGCATCGCAAGCCTTCACAACCCATGAGTGCTCGGCTATACAGAGGGCGCCGGACTGGAACGCGTTCCAGTCCGGCCGGTCGACCTCAGCTCAGGAGTCCCATGCCCATCGACGCGGCCAAGGCCCTCGCCGCCGAACCCCGTTCCGGCGAGATCACCTGGACCACCAAGGACGTCCAGCTCTACCACCTGGGCATCGGCGCCGGCATTCCCGCCACCGACCCCGGCGAGCTGCGCTACACCCTGGAGTCCCGGCTGCACGTCCTGCCGAGCTTCGCCACCGTCGCGGGCGGCGGATCGCCGGGAGTGATCAGCGGCCTGTCCATGCCGGGCATCGAGGTCGACCTGGCCCGGGTCCTGCACGGCGGCCAGTCCCTCACGGTCCACCGCCCCGTCCCGGTGCGGGGCACCGCCACCGCCACCTCCCGTGTCGCCGGCCTGTACGACAAGGGCAAGGCGGCCGTCCTCGTGCTGCGCACCGACGTCGCCGACGCCGACGGCCCGTTGTGGACCAGCGACGCCCGGATCTTCCTGCGCGGCGAGGGCGGCTGGGGCGGCGACCGCGGCCCCTCCGCCCGCCCCGCCCCGCCCGAGGGCGAGCCCGACCGGACCGTCGACCGGCCGATCCGCGAGGACCAGGCCCTCCTCTACCGCCTCTCCGGCGACTGGAACCCGCTGCACGCCGACCCCGAGTTCGCCAGGGCCGCCGGGTTCGATCGGCCCATCCTGCACGGCCTGTGCACCTACGGAATGACCCTCAAGGCGGTCGTCGACACGCTGCTCGGCGGCGAGGCGAGCCGGGTGCGGTCGTACGCCACCCGGTTCGCGGGAGTGGTCTTCCCGTGGGAGACGCTGCGGATCCGAATGTGGCGGGGGGAGGGCGCCGTCCGGGTGGCCGTGAGCGCCGCCGACCGGGACGAGGCACCCGTCCTCGCGGACACCGTCGTCGAACACTCCTGAGAAACGAAGGAGGGGCTCCCCGTCGTACGACGGGAAGCCCCTCCTCATCCATTGCCGTCAGGCAGCCGCCTCGACGCTCTGCTCGGCCGGCCTGCGGTGACGCCCATGCGGAGCCGTCTCGCCGTCCTGGGCCGCAACCGGGCCCCGGTGCCGGCCATGGCCGTCCGCGTTCTGAGAGTCGGCAGACAGCGGCTGAGTCGTGCTGGTGTCGCTCATCGGAAGAATTCACCCCGTCAACATGATCTTTTACAGCCGGACGAGTGTAACCAACCCACCTCCGGCCGGATCCAGGCGGGCGCGCCGACCGGCACTACTTCGTTACAAGACGTCCAAGCGGCGCCTCTCGCAACGGCACCGGACGGACCGTCACCGGTTCCGGGGGGTCCGGTACCGGCGTCTGCCGGGGCACCTCGAGCGCCTCGGCAGCCGTGCCGTCCCGGACCGGATCCGCCGGCCCCGCCGCCCCCGGTCCCCGCTTCTCCCCCCAGGGCGCCGTCAGCTCCACCACGCCGCACGGGACCTCTTCAGTGGCGTACGGCAGCCGCAGCACCCCGTCCCGCGTCCACAGTCCGCACCCGGTCAACCACCCCTGTGGAGCCGGGAGGTGACGCACTCTCCGCTCGGCCGGCCGCCAGGTGCCGATCCAGCCGCCGAACGGCCCCTCGACGCGCAGCGCCACCGCGCAGTTCTCCGGCATCAGCACCTGACCCGGCTGGATCGCGAACGGCGTCACCGAGCAGTCCGGGACGCGCAGGCACTCCGGGAAGCGCACCGGCAGCATGCTGCCCAGGACCCCCCAGCCCAATCGTTCCTGCCCGGGGGAGGGCGCGTCCGAGGAGATCAGCAGCAGCCCGCTGTCCGGATCGGCCAGCAGCAGCCGGTCGTCGCTGCCGTCCGCGATCTGCAGCAGGGGCGAGACCTCACCACCGCGCTCAAGGTCCACCACCACCGTCTTGGTGCGCCCGTCCAGTTCCCGGTCCAGCGCGAGCAGCCGCCCGGTGCGGTCCACCCAGACCCCGCCCGAGCAGCGCCCCGGGATGTCGGCCAGTTGCTCGGGCCCGAACGCGCCGCCCGCCACCAGCCACACCGCCGTGGCCCGGGGGCCGACGGCCAGGGCGTACGCCCGCGCGCCGCCCGGCGCCGGGGGCAGCAGCGTGAGCCGGGTGCCGGGCTCCGGGCACTCCACCGCGCCCAGCGGCAGCTCACCGGTGCCCGGCCCCGTCGGGTACAGCAGGCAGAAGGTGTGCCGGTGCTCCTCCACCAGCCGGTGGATCAGCACCCGCCCGTCGCCCATCGGCTGCACCTGGGTGCCGGGCTCCTCCGGCTGGTGGCCGGGCAGCGGCACCGCGTACGGCTCCGGTCCGTCCAGCGTCCAGCGCTCCGGGAACCAGGAGTCACCGTCCGGCGCGAGACGGGCGGCGTACGCGCCGTCCGCCGTGATGGCGCACCCCGTGCCCGGCACGCCGTCGCCCTCGCCGGACCGGTCGGTCGAAGGGGGTTCGATCGCACAGACCGTCATCGTTCGGTCACCTCCGGCGACGAAGCTAGTTTTCGTACGCACAGCCGGGGGACCGGTGGACGGCGGCTTCACACATACGGGTGGCGCAGAAGCGATTCAGCTGAGGACACGGCGGCCCCTGTGCAGAGTGCTCCGGCCGAGGCGGAGGCGGTACATCCGCACAGAACGGCCAGGTAGCCTTTCCCCGTGCCCCGTCTGTCTGAAGTCATCGCCGCGCTGGAAGACCTGTGGCCCGCCGAGCGGGCCGAGTCCTGGGACGCGGTCGGCACGGTGGTGGGCGACCCCGACCAGGAGGTCGCCCGGGTCCTGTTCGCCGTCGACCCCGTGCGGGAGACCGTCGACGAGGCGGTGAAGCTCGGCGCCGATTTGCTGGTCACCCACCACCCGCTCTATCTGCGCGGGACGACCACGGTCGCGGCGTCCACCTTCAAGGGCCGCATCGTGCACACGCTGATCAAGAACGACATCGCGCTGCACGTGGCCCACACCAACGCCGACACCGCCGACCCCGGTGTCTCGGACGCGCTGGCCGGCGCGCTCGACCTGCGGGTCGTACGCCCCCTCGTGCCGGACCCCACCGACCCGGCGGGCTGCCGGGGGCTCGGCCGGGTATGCGAACTCGACCACCCGCTCACCGTCCGCGAGCTGGCCGCCCTGGTCGCCGAGCGGCTGCCGGCCACAGCGCAGGGCATCCGGGTGGCCGGCGACCCGGAGGCCGTCGTCCGCACCATCGCCGTCAGCGGCGGCTCCGGCGACAGCCTCTTCGACCAGGTCCGCGCGGCCGGCGTGGACGCCTTCCTCACCGCGGACCTGCGCCACCACCCGGCCGCGGAATTCATTGCGGCTGTCGCCCCCAGACCTCTCGCGCTGCTCGACGCGGCGCACTGGGCCACCGAGTGGCCCTGGTGCGAGCTGGGCGCAGCCCAGCTCGACGAGATCTCCGACCGTCACGGCTGGGACCTCAGGGTCCATGTCTCCAGGACGGTCACCGACCCCTGGACCGCCCACGCGGCGTCCACCGTCACCACTAACCAATTGGGAGCCCCCAACTGAACGCCGCGCCCGCCGACCAGATCCGACTCCTCGACGTCCAGGCCCTCGACGTCCGCCTGCAGCAGCTCGCGCACAAGCGGAAGTCACTGCCCGAGCACGCCGAGATCGAGTCGCTGAACAAGGACCTCACGCAGCTGCGCGACCTGCTGGTGGCCGCGCAGACCGAGGAGAGCGACACCGCCCGCGAGCAGACCAAGGCCGAGCAGGACGTGGACCAGGTGCGCCAGCGCGCCGCCCGCGACCAGCAGCGCCTGGACTCCGGCGCGGTCACCTCGCCCAAGGACCTGTCCAACCTCCAGCACGAGATCGCCTCCCTCGCCAAGCGGCAGGGCGACCTGGAGGACGTCGTCCTGGACGTCATGGAGCGCCGCGAGTCCGCGCAGGAGCGGGTGGCCGAGCTGACGGAGCGGGTCGGCTCCGTCCAGGCGAAGATCGACGACGCGACCGGCCGCCGGGACGCCGCGTTCGAGGAGATCGACGGCGAGGTCGCCTCCGTCACCAAGGAGCGCGAGGTCGTCGCCGGGTCCGTCCCCGCCGACCTGCTCAAGCTGTACGACAAGCTGCGCGGGCAGCAGGGCGGCATCGGAGCGGCCAAGCTGTACGCCCGCACCTGCCAGGGCTGCCGCCAGGAGCTGGCGATCACCGAGCTGAACGAGATCCGCATGGCGGCGCCGGACACGGTGATCCGCTGCGAGAACTGCCGCCGGATCCTGGTGCGCACCGCCGAGTCGGGTCTGTAGGGAGCCGGCGCGGTGCGGGAGTTCATCGTCGAGGCGGACGGCGGGTCACGGGGCAACCCGGGGCCCGCGGGCTACGGCGCCGTGGTGAGCGACGCGGTGACGGGGGAGACCCTGGCCGAGGCGGCCGAGTACCTCGGCGTCGCCACGAACAACGTCGCCGAGTACCGGGGCCTCCTCGCCGGCCTCCGCACCGCGCACGCCCTGGACCCCGCGGCCCGGGTGCACGTCCGGATGGACTCCAAGCTGGTCGTCGAGCAGATGTCGGGCCGCTGGAAGATCAAGCACCCCGGCATGAAGCCCCTGGCGGCGGAGGCGAACCGCGTCTTCCCGCCCGGCCAGGTCACCTACGAGTGGATCCCCCGCGCCCAGAACACCCACGCCGACCGCCTGGCCAACGAGGCCATGGACGCAGGCGCACGAGGCGAACAGTGGTCCGCGAACAGCGACGACATCGAAGCCGAAGCCATTCGTGAGGCAACGGGCACGGCGGAGACACGGGCGGCCGCCGCCGTATCCGCGGGCGAGGCGGGGGCGGGCGCGACCGGCGTGGGCGTGCCCGGTGACGACGCCGCCATAGCTGCGGGCACCCGTGCCGCCGGCGCGGCACGGGTGGGCGATGGGGGTCCCGAGCAGCAGCCCCCCAGCTCCACCACACCCCAGCCGTCCAGCCCCGCCAAGCAGTCGCAGACACCCGGCTGGAGCGCCGTCCCCGACCTCGGCACCCCCGCCACCCTCGTCCTCCTCCGCCACGGCGAAACCCCCCTCACCCCCCAGAAGCGCTTCTCCGGCAGCGGCGGCACCGACCCCTCCCTCTCCGACGCGGGCAGGGAACAGGCCCAGCGGGTCGCCGCCGCACTGGCGAGACGCGGCACCGTCCAGGCCGTCGTGGCCTCACCCCTCGCCCGCACCCAGGAGACCGCCCGCATCGTCGCCGCCCGCCTCGGCCTGGACGTGACGACCGACGAGGGGCTCAGGGAGACGCACTTCGGCGCCTGGGAGGGCCTCACCTTCGGCGAGGTCCGCGAGCGCCACCCGGAGGACCTGAACGCCTGGCTCGTCGACCCGGAGGCCCACCCCACCGGCGGCGGCGAGAGCTTCGCGGAGACCGCCACCCGGATCGCGGCCACCCGGGACAAGCTGGTCGCGGCCCACGCCGGCCGCACGGTCCTGCTGGTCACCCATGTCACGCCGATCAAGACCCTGATCCGGCTCGCCCTGGGCGCCCCGCCGAAGTCCCTGTTCCGCATGGAACTCTCCGCCGCGTCCCTGTCCGCGGTGGCGTACTACGCGGACGGCAACGCGAGCGTACGGCTGTTCAACGACACGTCCCACCTGCGTGCCTGAGCCTGTCCGGCCGAGCCCTGTCCGACCGGGCCCTGTCTAACCGAGGCCCGCGTCCCCGAGTCCCGCCGCGCCCCGCGCCAGCTCCTCGATCCGCCCCCAGTCACCGGCGGCCACCGCATCCGCCGGGACCATCCAACTCCCGCCCACGCAGCCGACGTTGGGCAGGGACAGATACTCGGGCGCGGTCGTCGGCCCGATCCCGCCCGTCGGGCAGAAGCGGGCCTGCGGCAGCGGCCCGGCCAGCGACCTGAGATAGGCCGTGCCGCCCGCGGCCTGCGCCGGGAAGAACTTCATCTCCCGCACCCCGCGTTCCAGCAGCGCCACGACCTCCGAGGTGGTGGACACCCCGGGCAGGAACGGCACCCCGGACCCGCGCATCGCCTCCAGCAGCGCGTCCGTCCACCCCGGACTCACCAGGAACCGCGCCCCGGCCGCCACGCAGTCGTTCACCTGCTCCGGCGTGAGGACCGTACCCGCCCCGACCACCGCGTCCGGTACCGCACCGGCGATCGCCCGGATCGCGTCCAGCGCGGCGGGCGTCCGCAGCGTCACCTCGATGGCGGGCAGCCCCCCGGCCACCAGCGCGCGCGCCAGCGGGACGGCGTCGGACACGTCCGACACCACCACGACCGGCACGACGGGCGCGAGATCCAGCACGGAGGCAGCCGAAGCGGAGGGCAGCGGTGAGGTCATGCCCTCATCGTGCCCAGTAGCGACACCCTCCGCAATGAGCGTTGCGCATGATGCAACGGCATGCGACGGCCACGCTCAAGCGGCCGCGCTCAGTGGACCTCCTCCACCAGCACGTCCAGCGCCCACGGCCTGCCCGCCCTGCCCGGCGCCTCCGCCTCCACCTCGTACCCGAGGTCCCGCAGCGCCGCCACCAGCTCGGCGGGGTCCTTCGGCGCGGTCCCGGCCGACAGCAGGCTCCGTACGATCCGGCCCTTCGTGGCCTTGTTGAAGTGGCTGACGACCTTCCGGGTCGGCGCGTGCAGCACCCGTACGGTCGCGGTCCGCCCGGCGACCTCACCCCTGGGCTTCCAGGCCGCCGCGTACGCGGCGGAGCGCAGGTCGAGCACCAGGCCCCGGCCGGCCGCCTCGGGCAGCACCTCGGCCATCGGCGCCCGCCAGTGCCCGGCCAGCGCGCCGAGCCCCGGCAGCTTCACGCCCATCGAGCAGCGGTAGGAGGGGATGCGGTCCGTCACACGCACCGCACCCCACAGCCCCGAGAAGACCAGCAGCGAGCGCGCCGCCCGCTTCTTCGCCGCCGCGTCCAGCGAGGCGAGGTCCAGGGCGTCGTACAGCACACCGGTGTAGATCTCCCCGGCCGGCCGGGCCCCGGCCGTGCGCAGCCCGGCGTTCTTCGCCACCTCGCCGCGCAGTCCCTCGCTGAGCCCGAGCACCTCGCGTGCCTTCTCCTCGTCGGCGGCGCACAGCTCGACCAGTTCCGCCAGCACCGCCTCCCGCGCCGGTGCCAGGCCCGGCAGGGACAGCGACTCCGGCTTCAGCGGGGCGCCACGGCCCGAGGACGCTTTTCCTTCCGAGGGCGGCAGCAGGACAAGCACGCGTACTCCTTCTCATCGGTTCAGCGCCAGCGTACGGGGTGCTGCGCACGCCCCCTCGCCCTACGCTCGACACATGCCCCGCCGCAGGATCCGGCTGACCGGCGCCCCCGAGGCCCCGCTGCGGGCCGCCCTCGCCGCGCTCCGCGCCGAACTCGGCGTACCGGAGGACTTCCCGCCCGAGGTGCGCGAGGAGGCCGAGCGTTCGGCGAAGAACCCCGTGCTGCCCTCGCACGACGCCACGGAGCTGCCCTTCTTCACCCTCGACCCGGCCTCCTCCACCGACCTCGACCAGGCGATGCACCTGTCCCGGCAGGGCACCGGCTACCGGGTCAGGTACGCCATCGCCGACGTCGCCGCCTTCGTCGTACCCGGCGGAGGGCTGGACGCGGAGACGCACCGGCGGGTGAACACCCTCTACTTCCCCGACGAGCGGGTCCCGCTGCACCCCACCGTGCTCAGCGAGGGCGCCGCGAGCCTGCTGCCCGACCGGACCCGGCCGACCGTGCTGTGGACGGTCGACCTGGACGCGGAGGGCCGTACCGTCGCCGTCGACGTGCGCCGGGCCCTGGTCCGCAGCCGCGCCAAGCTCGATTACGCGGGCGTCCAGCGGCAGATCGACGGCGGTACGGCGGAGGAGCCGGTCGCGCTGCTCAAGGAGATCGGCCGGGCCAGGGAACGGCTGGAGACCGAGCGCGGCGGCATCTCCCTCGACGCCCCCGAGCAGGAGATCACCGAGCGGGACCACACCTACCTGCTGACCTACCGCGCCCCGCTGCCCGCCGAGGGCTGGAACGCCCAGCTCTCCCTGCTGGCCGGAATGGCCGCCGCCGACCTGATGCTCGCCACCGGCACCGGCATCCTGCGCACCCTGCCCGCGGCACCCGACGGCGCCGTGGCCCGGCTGCGCCGCACCGCCACCGCCCTGCGCATCGACTGGCCGCACCACGTCTCCTACGCGGCCCTGCTGCGCACCCTCGACCCGCACGAACCGCGCCACGCGGCCTTCCTCCAGGAGTGCACCACCCTGCTGCGCGGCGCCGGCTACACGGTGTTCCAGGACGGCGACCTGCCCCCGATCACCACCCACGCCGCCGTGGCCGCCCCCTACGCCCACTGCACGGCCCCGCTGCGCCGTCTGGCCGACCGCTACGCCTCGGAACTCTGCCTCGCGGCCGTCGCCGGCGAGACCCCGCCCGCCTGGGTGCGCACCGCGATCGACGCCCTGCCCCGGCGGATGGCCGAGGGCACCCACCGCGCGGCCACGGTCGAACGCGAGTGCGTCGACCTCGTCGAGGCGGCCCTGCTCAAGGACCGCGTCGGAGACGTCTTCGAGGGCTTCGTGGTCGACCTCGCCGACCACCACCCGGACATCGGCACCGTGCAACTGGAGTCCCCGGCCGTCATCGGCCGCGTCGAGGGCGACCACCTGCCGCTCGGCGAGCGGCTCAGGGTCCGCCTCACCCGGGCGGACCCGGGAACGGCGAAGATCCTCTTCGTACCCGCCTGAGCCTTCGGTGACCCGCTCTCGCTGCCCGAGCCGTTCGCCTTCGACCTGGACACCGCGGACTTCGTCCGACCGTGGGAATCGGGCGCCCCGCGCGCCCGGTAGCATGGTCGGCACGGCAGACGAGCCGGGCGGGCGGCCGCGTGAAGTTCCCGCGAGGGGCTTCCCGAGGAACGTCCGGGCTCCACAGGGCAGGGTGGTGGCTAACGGCCACCCGGGGTGACCCGCGGGACAGTGCCACAGAAAACAGACCGCCGGGGGCTCAGGCCCTCGGTAAGGGTGAAACGGTGGTGTAAGAGACCACCAGTGCCCAGGGTGACCTGGGCAGCTAGGTAAACCCCACCCGGAGCAAGGTCAAAAGGAGCGCCGTGAAAAGCGCTCTGCGCGGACGATCGAGGGCTGCCCGCCCGAGTCCGCGGGTAGACCGCACGAGGCCGGTGGCAACGCCGGCCCTAGATGGATGGCCGTCACCGAGGCCCTCGCGAGAGACCTCGGCACAGAACCCGGCGTACAGCCCGACTCGTCTGCCCCTACCGCCCCGCGCGGCCGACGGCCCGCGGGGCCTCCCTGGCGCACGGGGCCTCCCCGGTGCGGTCGACCTCGGCCCAGACCGTCTTGCCCGGTGCGGCGGGACGCGGGGTGACGCCCCAGCGGCCGGCGAGCGCGTCGACCAGCAGCAACCCCCGTCCCGACTCCGAGTCGGCGTCCGATGCCGCCGGGGGGAGCCGCGGCAGCCGCTCCGTGCGGGTGTCCGACACCTCCACCCGGACCGTCCCCGGCCGTAGCGACAGCCGGACGTGGAAGTCCCGCCCCGGAACCCGGCCGTGGGTCACGGCGTTCGCGGTGAGCTCCGCCGCGATGAGGGTGACGGCCTCGTTCGTGGACGTGCCGTACGGATAACCCCACTCGTGCAGCCGGTGCGACACCAGCCGCCGGGCCAGCCGGGCGCCGCGCGGCGTGGCGGTGAAGTGCATGGCGAAGTCGTGACCGTCGCGCGGCGGCACCTCCGAGGCGGACGGCATCGTCTCGGGGGCCGTGGCGGCGGCAGCGGGTGGCGTGCTGTTCATGGCGCCTACGCTGGCGCCACCGTGCCCCCGTGACCAGGCTGAACGCGCCTACAGCGAGCCGCTGTAGGCGGCAGGGCCGGTGCGTGTGGGCGGGTTCGAATCTCGCCCGCAGCGTGCGCAATGGGGTGGCATCCCCAGGGGCCCGGGGGCCGGATACGACTCCCGGACTCCGCCACGTTCCGGCTCCGCCGGGCGGCCCGTGCGCTCTGTCAGCACCAGCGGGTGTGCGGGCAGTTCCAGTCCCGGTCGTCGCCGCCGGACGAGCCTCCGGAGCCGTCCGAGCCGCGCGGGAGGCCGTTCGGGAAGGTGCTGTCGCGGTTCCGGTCGCCGGGGAACGGGTCGCGGTAATCCGGGTCGCCGTCGTCGTCGCGGTCCGGCAGGTTCGGCCGGTCGCCGTGCTCCCGGTCCGACTTCGGGCAGCCGTTGTCCGGGTGGGTCAGTTCGAGGGTCACCCATGCGTCGAGGGTGACGTCCGAGCCCGCGGACGGGTCGGTCACGCACACCCGCCAGCCGTCGTACTCGCCCTCGTCGGGCAGCGTGTCGTTGACGTACGCCGTGTCCGCCATCACGTGGTCGGCCGGGACACCGAGGTCCACGACCTCCTTCCGCGCCGTCTTCCAGGTCTTCCACACCAGGTCGGGCATCTTCGGCCACGGGACGGCTCCGCCGTCCTCCTTCGGGCAGGGGGCACCGGCCCGCACCGCACCGAAGTCGATCGTCTTCGTGTCGGACCACGTCCAGCCGGTCTCCTGGAAGCACACGGTCCAGTTCGACCGCATCCAGATGCTCTTGCCGTCGTCGGACGCGTTGTGGTCGCCCACGCCGAACCCGGCGGCCTCCGCCCTGTCCCGCGCCTTGTCCAGCCGCAGGCCCCGGTAGTCGGCCGCGTGCGGCCGGGGCTTGGCGGTCGGGGTGGGGGTCGGCGTGGTCACCGCGTCGACCGTGCGCCCCTTCGCCGCGCCCTTCTCGTCCGCCTGCGCCACGGTGCCGCCGGCGTCCTTCTCCTGCGGGTCCGGGACGACCGCGCCGAGCAGGGCCACGGCCCCGATGGTGGCGACCACCTTCGCGGCCTTCTCCCAGGGGTTGTCCTTCCAGATCAGGACGATCGCGAGGACCAGCATGAAGAACCCGAGGAACTCGTTGACCAGCCCCAGCAGCGGCACGGCGAGCACGAAGCCGACGCGGGCCCGGCTGGTCAGCCACCAACGGGTGCGGGGAGGGGCCGGCGGGGCGGGCGGGTGGTTCATGCGCGGTGTTCTCTTCTGGTCAGGGGGGCGGCGGGGACGGCCCCTGGGGTCACCCCCGCGTACGTCGTGTCGAGCGACGGCATCGTACAGAGTGCGCATCGGTGCCCTTGACGCCGGATGTGGGGAACTTTCGGGCTTCGGCCTGTTCACCGGGGGTGCGGGCTCTAGCGTTGACGCCGAGTGGCGGGCCGACAGGGGGCGCTGTACGTGCTCCTGCGGCGCTTGTAGGCGGAGTGGGCCGTGTCCCATCGGTGGGGTGGGGAGTTGGGCGGGCTGCTCGGTGCGCGGCGGAGGTGAACGGGCTGTGGGTGAGCTGGTGCGGGAGCCGGAGGGTACGGCCGAGGTGGGAACGCCGGGTGTGGATGCGGTGCCGGGGGCTTCTGGGGAGCTGGGGTCCGGGATTCTGCGGGTGTTCGGGCGGCAGCTGAAGCGGTTCCGGTTACGGGCGGGGCTTGACCGGGCGGAGTTCGGCGGGCGGACCGGGTACTCGACCGCGACCATCGCCGCGTATGAGCAGGGGCGCAGGGTGCCGCCCTCCAGGTTCATCGACGCGGCGGATGAGTTGTTGGACGCGGGCGGGGTCCTCCAGGAGATGAAGGACGAGGTCGCGCGGGCCCAGTATCCGGCGTTCTTCCGGGACGCGGCGCGGCTGGAGGCGGAAGCGGTTGAGCTATGGGTTTACGGGACCCATGCCGTGCCTGGCCTCTTGCAGACGGGGGAGTACATGCGGGCCGTCTTCGAGATGTGGCGTCCGCTGCTGAATGAGGAGACAGTTCAGCAGCGCGTCGCGGCTCGGCTCGCCCGACAGGATGTCTTCGCCCGCAAGCCTGCGCCACTGGTGAGCTTCGTCATCGATGAGTCAGTTCTGCGCCGACCGCTGGGCGGCCGGTCGGTCATGCGTGGGCAACTGGAACAACTGCTGCTCGTCGGCGAGTTCCGCAACGTGGAGATCCAGGTCATGCCGTTGAACCGAGAGGACAACGCGGGTGTGGACGGGCCGTTCACCGTGCTGCACGGAGATGGTGGAGATCAAGTCGCCTACTTGGAGGCGCAGGGGCGAAGCACAATGGTGACGGAGCGAACTGAGGTCCGCGGCATCGTGTCGCGTTATGGGATCATCCGAGCGCAAGCCCTCACTCCACGTGAGTCCTTGGCCTTCATCGAGAAGTCGCTGGGAGAACTATGAGCGTCAAAGGAACCGTCGGGACCTACCAGCTTGACTGGTTCAAGAGCAGCTACAGCGGCGGAGCTGGTGGCGAATGCGTGGAGGTGGCCACCTGCCCGCACACCGTGCACGTGCGGGACTCGAAGGACACGAACCGCCCTGGTGTGGCCGTCGGTTCGCAGGCGTGGGCCGCGTTCGTCGGGTTCGCCGCCGACCGGATCGGCTGAGTCGACGTCTTACTGGCGTGCCCTGTGGCTCCGAGGTGACCGATGCAGCCGGTGGCCGGGCCCGGTCCGTGGGTCACGCCGGCGGCTCCAGCGGTCGCTCGCGCACCCGCTTGAGGTGCCGTTCGAAGACCTCCCGCGCCTCCGGTGTCAGGGTGCGCAGGGCGACCAGTGCGGTAATGGCCACGTCGCAGAGTTCCGACTGGACGTCGTCCCACGTGTGGGTGACGCCCTTGCGGGGGTTCTGGCCGGTCGCGCCGATGACCGCCTCGGCCACCTCGCCGACCTCCTCGGAGAGCTTGAGGATGCGCAGCAGCAGGCCCTCCGGGCCCGGGTGGCTGCGGGTGGCCTCCAGACGGGACCAGAGTTCGTCCACGGCCGGCCAGAGGCCGGGGGTGGGATCGGCGGGACCGGCGGTGCCGGTGGTGTCCTGACGGGTCATGCCGCGCAGACTGCCATGCCGCCGCGCGGCGCTGCCCCGCTACTGCTCGAAAGGGCTCCTACTCCTCGAACAGGGCCTCCTGCTCGCCCTCCTTCTGCTGCCGCAGCCGCCGGTTCCGGGCGCCCACCACCACGGCCGTCGTCGCCGCCGTCACGCCCAGGGCCACCGGCACCATCCAGCCGCGGTCGAAGACATGGCGGAAGGCGTGGTCGAGGGAGAGGCGGCCGGGGCCGGTGATGGCCAGGCCGGCCGAGGCCAGGCCCAGGGACGCCGCGTGCTCGTAGCCGCCCTCCTGGGCGAAGAAACCGTTGGGCATGTGGACCGCCGACGCCCCGGCCATCGCGCCGGCAGCCGCCGCGCCCGCCGCCGGGGTCGCCAGGCCCAGCGCCAGCAGGACGCCGCCGCCGGCCTCCGCCAGGCCCGCCGCCGTCGCGCTCGCCTTGCCCGGCGCGTAGCCGACGGACTCCATGAACTGGCCGGTGCCCTCCAGGCCGTGCCCGCCGAACCAGCCGAACAGCTTCTGCGCGCCGTGCGCGGCCAGCACCCCGCCGGTCCCCAGCCGGAGCAGCAACAGGCCCACGTCGCGTCGGTCGTAACAGGTCACGGTGACTCTCCATCAGCAGGCGACAGGTCCCCTCCGCGTTCCCACCGTCGCACCCCTCACCCCACCGGGCCCGTCCTGGATGGCGTTCGGGTGGCGATGGTGGGGGACCGGTGTGAGCCTGACGTCATGACCATTCAGCCAGCCAAGCTGCGCGATCCGGCCGTCCGGGCGTTCGTCCACGCCGTCAACGCCCACGACCGCGACAGCTTCCTGTCCCTCCTCGCGCCCGACGCGACGATGGCCGACGACGGCTCGGACCGCGACCTCGCCGACTGGATCGACCGGGAGATCTTCTCCTCCCACGGCCACATGGAGGTCGACAACGAGTCCAACGGCGGTCACACCCTCCTCGCCCGCTACTGCAACGACACCTGGGGCGAGATGCGCACCAGGTGGACCTTCGTCGTCGGGGACGACGGGCGGATCTCGCGGTTCGAGACCGGGCAGGCGTAGCCGGGGAGAGGGTACGAGCTGCTGCGGAGGGGCTGGTCCGTACGCGGGCGCATGCGCGGGTGGACGCTCGAGGGCCGCTCATCATCACGGAGTCGGCCGATGGTGGGCCGTCTGCCAGGGCGATGAGCGGCCCCTCGGGCCGGCACGGTGGATCAAGGGCCGATCAGCGGCCGGTCAGTAGCCGTGTCCGCCGAACCGCTGCTGTGCGTACTGCTGCTGCACGGCGTCCCGCCGCACCGCGGACCCCTGCTCCGTCAGCGTGATCCGGCCCGCGTCGATGGTGGCCAGGCGCGGGGCGCGGCGGGCTATGGAGGAGTCGTGGGTGACCATGACGAAGGTCAGCCCGTGCTCCCGCCACAGGCCCTCCAGCAGGGCCATGATGTCGTCGCGGGTGCCCTCGTCGAGGTTGCCGGTGGGCTCGTCGGCGAGCAGGACCCTGGGCTTCTTCACCAGCGCGCGGGCGATGGCGACGCGCTGCTGCTGGCCGCCGGACATCTCCGAGGGCACGTGCGCCAGGCGTTCGCCGAGGCCGACCGAGCGCAGCGCCTCGGCGGCCCGCTCGCGGCGCTCGGCGGGCCGGACGCCGAGCGGGACCAGGGCCGTCTCCACGTTCTCCTGGGCGGTCAGGGTCGGGATGAGGTTGAACGCCTGGAAGATGATGCCGATCTTCTCGGCCCGCAGCCGGGTCAGCTTGGCCTCGCCGATGGCGCCCAGGTCGACGCCGTCCAGCTCGACGCTGCCGGCGGACGGGCGGTCCAGGCCACCGATCATCTGCAGCAGCGTGGACTTGCCGCCGCCCGTCGGGCCCTGGATGACGAGCTGGTCGCCGTCGGCGATGGTGAGGTCGACGCCGCGCAGCGCCTCCACCGTCTCCTTGCCCCGCGTGTACCGCTTGGTGACGCCGGTGAGTCTGTACATGGGATCTCCGTGACGAAAGGACGTGAAGAGAGGGGGAGGGGACTACGAGACGCTGCGCAGGGCGTCGGCCGGGCGCATCCGTGAGGCACGCCAGCCGCCCATGGCACCGGCGATGAGTCCGCCGGTGACCGCGAGGCCGACGGCGAGGGCGATGGTCGTGATGGAGACGGGTGCGGACAGCGCGATCTCCAGGGTGTTCTTCGCGGCCTGCTGCCCGGGGCCGCCACCGCCGGGGCCGCCGCCCGGGCCGCCGCTCATGCCGCCGCTGCTGCCGCCGAGCTGCGCGGTGAGCTTCGGGCTGATCGCGGTCACCGTGCAGGCCGCCGCGAGACCCAGGGCGATGCCGAGGGCGCCGCCGATCAGGCCGTTGACCATGGATTCGCCGACCACCTGCCGGGTCACCTTGCGGCTCGGCCAGCCGAGTGCCTTCAGGGTGCCGAACTCCCGCACCCGGCGGGACACCGCCGAGGAGGTGAGCAGCGCGGCCACCAGGAACGCGGCGGCCAGCACGGCGACGGACAGCCACTTGCCGACGCTGGAGGCCAGGCTCGAGGCCGTGGACAGCGAACCGGAGACGGTGGAGGCGAGGTCGGAGGAGGTGGTGACGGTCGTACCGGAGATGTTGCTCTGGATGGTCTTCTTCACCACCGAGATCCGCTTCGAGTCCGTCGCCTTGACGTAGATGGTCGTGACCTTGTTCTTGGCGTCACCCAGCGACTGGGCCTGCTTCAGCGGCAGGTAGACGTCGGTGGTGGAGTCGCCGCTGTCCGGGGTGGCGATACCGATGACCGTGTACTTGGTCCCGGAGATCCTGATGGCCGAACCGACCTTGTACTTCTTCTCCTTGGCGTACGACTTGGCGACCACCGCGGCCTTGGCGTTCGTCTGCGCCGAGGTGAACGTCTTCCCGGAGGTGATCTTCATGGTGGCCAGTGGGCCGAGGGCCTGGTCGGTGACGTCGACGCCGGCCACCGAGTAGCTGTTGACGTCGAAGTCGGCGCCGCCGCCCTGTACCTGCGGCTGTCCGCTGCCGCCGCCGGTCCCGCCGGGACCGCCCTGCTGCTGGGAGCCGGACGACGAGGTGGACGAGTTGGCCTTGCCCTGGGTGAAGGAGCCGTCGACCTTGGTGACGTTCAGGGACAGGGCGCCGACCGCCGCCGACACGCCCTTCTGCGCGGCGACCTTCGCGACCAGCGAGGACTTCAGGGCCTCGCCGCCCTGTGTCATCACCCGGTCGGAGCTCTGCGTGGACGTGCCGCTCTGCTTGGCGTCGAACTTGAAGTTCGGCCCCTGTGAGCTGTTCGCCTTGGGGGCCGAACGCGCCTTGGTGACCGTCATGTCGGTGCCGAGGCCGTACAGCGATTTCAGGACCTTGTCCTGGGCCTGCGTCATGCCGGCCGACACCGAGTTGACGGTGATGACCAGCGCGATACCGAGCGCCAGACCCATCGCGATCACCAGAGCGGCCTTCTTGCGGCGGCTCAGCTCGCGCTTGAGATAGATGCCAAACATCCCGTTCCTCGAAGGTTCTTGGCGCCCGCTGTGGGCGCGGCCACAAGCTAGGGAGGAACCTTTGACGGGGCCTGGGTAAAGGATGTGCAAGGGCTGAGAAGGCGGGTGACTCACCGGATTCTCATGGGACGGCAAATTCCGGTCGTCTACCCGGCTCCTGCGGACAAACTCCTGTTCGACGCGGTGTACGGTCCCGGGGTGCGTGATAGTTCCCGGCTCAGCCGGCGTGCCGTCCTCGGGCTGACGGCCGCCGCCCTTCCCCTGTCCGTGGCCGCCCCGGCCGCCGCCACCACCGTCGTGGGCGGTGAGCGGCTGGCGCGTGGCGGAGTCCAGGTGCGCGGCGCCTCAGGACCGCCCAGGAAGCTCGACGCCCGCGCGTGGCTCGTCGCCGACGGCGAGAGCGGCGAGGTGCTCGCCGCGTTCAACGCGCACCGGCGCCTCGCCCCCGCGTCCACGCTGAAGATGCTCTTCGCGGACACCGTGCTCAAGAAGTTCGACCGCACCGAGCGGTACAAGGTCACCGACGAGGACCTGGCCGACGTCCCGGCCGGTTCCAGCCTGGTCGGCATCAAGCCCGGCATCACCTACACCGTCGAGCAGTTGTGGCAGGGGGTGTTCCTGCGCTCCGGCAACGACGCGGTGCACGTGCTGTCGCACATGAACGGCGGCATCGCGAAGACGGTCGCCGAGATGCAGGCCAGGGCGGAGGACCTGCAGGCCCTGGACACCCGGGTGGTCAGCCCCGACGGCTTCGACCACAAGGGGCAGCTCTCCTCGGCGTACGACCTCACGCTGTTCGCCCGGCAGGGCCTGAAGGACGCCGACTTCCGGGGCTACTGCGGCACCCGGACCGCCGACTTCCCGGCGGGCGGCAAGAAGACCTTCCAGATCCAGAACACCGACCGCCTGCTCACCGGGGCATGGGGTCTCGACGTGTACGAGGGCCTGATCGGCGTGAAGAACGGCTACACCAGCCACGCCGGGAACACCTTCACCGGTGCGGCCACCCGGGGCGGCCGCACCCTGCTGGTCACCGTGATGCATCCCCACGTCGGCGGCAACGCCGTCTACGAGCAGACCGCCGCGCTGCTCGACTGGGGCTTCGGGAAAGGGAGTTCGGCGCAGGCGGTGGGCGCGCTGGCCGAACCGCTCAGCGCGGGCGGGGCGAGCGCGAGTCCGGCGCCGGGCACGGCCCGGAAGGCGGCACAGGCCGCGGCGGGCGCCCCCGGGTCGGCGTCCGGGCACACCTCGTCGTGGCGGCTGCTGGAGGGCGCCGCCGGCTCCGCGGCCCTGCTGGGCGCGGGTGCGTGGGCGGTGCGCCGGCGGTTGACCCGGGGGAGGGCGGCCGGGGCCGAGGCGCAGCCGGAGAGCGAATCCGCCGGACGCCACCGGATCTGAGCCGCCGGGAGCCGAAGGGGCCGTAACACGATTTGCGGCAGCCGTTCCGCCGGCCGGTGCGCACCTCGCGGTCGCCCGCGGGCCCCACCCCCAACCTGCGGCCGGTGGAACGGCTGCCGTCTCCCCCCTCGGTATGGCTACGGGGCCCCCGTGCTCCAAGTGTGAAGCTCTTGTGAAGAGAAGTTGACCATATGGGGCCGGTCGGCCGCAATGCCGCAGATGTTCGACTTCCGTCGCCCAACCGCCCTCAGCCGCGCCCGATGTAGGGCATCGCGGTCGCCAGCACCGTCGCGAACTGCACGTTCGCCTCCAGCGGCAGCTCGGCCATGTGCCGCACGGTGCGCGCCACGTCCGCCACGTCCATCACCGGCTCGGGAGCCGTCTGCCCGTTGGCCTGGAGCGCGCCGGTCTCCATCCGGGCCGTCATCTCGGTGGCCGCGTTGCCGATGTCGATCTGGCCCACGGCGATGCGGTACGGCCGTCCGTCCAGCGACAGCGACTTGGTCAGGCCGGTCAGCGCGTGCTTGGTCGCGGTGTAGGCGACCGACATGGGCCGGGGCGTATGGGCGGAGATGGAGCCGTTGTTGATGATCCGGCCGCCCTGCGGCTCCTGCTCCTTCATCCGCCGGTACGCCGCCTGCGCGCACAGGAACGCCCCGTTGAGGTTGGTGTCCACCACGTGCCGCCAGGCCTCGTAGGGCAGGTCCTCGACCGGCACCCCGCCGGGCCCGAAGGTGCCCGCGTTGTTGAACAGCAGGTCCACCCGGCCGAACCGCTCGACGGCCGCCGCGAAGAGCGCCGCCACGTCCTCGGGCCGGGACACGTCGGTGCGTACCGCGAGCCACGGGCCCCCCGGCGCCCGCGCGGCCGTCGCTTCGAGCGTCTCCGTGCGCCGGCCGGCCAGGACCACCGACCAGCCTGCGCGCAGCAGTTCCACGGCGACGGCCCGCCCGATGCCGGAACCGGCGCCGGTCACCACCGCGATCTTCGATTCCCTGTCAGTCATGGCTCCGCAGCGTAGGCGGCAGATCCGCCATGCGGAATCGGCTGTCCGCCATACGGTTGGAGCCGGTTCAGGAGCCGGGCAGGTCCTAACCGGCGACCGCGGCCGCGGCCGCGGGCACGGCCTCCCCGGGGTACCGCACGCCGATCCGCTCCCGGATCGCGTCCAGCGTGCGCATCACCGCGAGGCTGCCGTCCAGCGGCACCAGCGGCGACTCCCGCTCGCCCGCCCGCAGTGCCCGCATCACCTCGGCCGCCTCGTGTCGCAGGCTGGTGCGCGGCCCGTCGGCCGGTTCCGCGGTGAACTCCTCGCAGTCGCGGCCGTCCCGGTGCAGTACGAAACGCTCGGGGTGGAAGAAGCCGGCGGGGATGTCGATCCGACCGAGGGAGCCGGTGACCGAGGCGGTGGTCCCGGTACCCCCGGCGATGGAGCAGTGCAGCGAGGCCAGCGCGCCGCTCTCCCAGGAGAGCAGGGCACCGGTCTGGAGGTCGACGCCCTCCGCCGAGAGCACCGCGCTCGCGGCGACCGCGTCCGGCTCACCGAGCAGCAACTGCGCGAACGACACCGGATACACCCCGAGGTCCAGCAACGACCCGCCGCCGAGCGCCGGGTCCCGCAGCCGGTGCGCCGCCGGGAACGGGCCCGCGAGACCGAAGTCGGCCTGTACGGTGCGGACTTCACCGATCGCCCCGTCGTCCACCAGTGCCTTCAGCCGCCGCACCAGCGGGTTGCAGTACATCCACATCGCCTCCATCAGGAAGCGGTCGTGCTCCTTGGCCAGCGCCACCAGTTCCCCGGCCTCGCGGGCGTTGAGCGTGAACGCCTTCTCGCACAGCACGTTCCGCCCGGCCGTCAGGCACAGTCCCGCCGCGGCCCGGTGCGCCGCGTGCGGGGTGGCGACGTACACGACATCGATGTTCGGGTCCGCGGCCAGCGACTCCCAGTCGCCGTAGGCCCGGGTCACCCCGAACCGCTCGGCGAACGCCTCCGCGGACTCCGCCCTGCGCGAGGCGACGGCCACGATCTCCGCGTCCGGCAGATCCACCAGATCCGCCGCGAAGGCCGCCGCTATCCCGCCCGTCGCCAGGATCCCCCACCGCACGCTCCGCTGCCCCATCCCGCCCCGCCCTCGCTCATGTGTACCTCGGCAGTGTGTACGAGCTGAGAGCATAGGTGCCGGGACAGCACGAGAGGGAGGGACGCATGCGCGAGGACACGGCGGCATCGGCACCGGAAACGGCGCACCCGGCCGGCCCCGCGTGGCCCGCTGCCGGCCCCGCACGGCCCGCCGGCCTGCTCCTCGTCCTCCTCCTCGGCGGCCTCACCGCCACCACCCCGCTGGCGATGGACATGTACCTCCCCTCGCTGCCGGAGGTCACCCGCACGCTGCACGCCCCCGCCGCCACCGTCCAGCTCACCCTCACCGCCTGCCTGGCCGGCATGGCCCTCGGGCAACTGGTCGTGGGGCCGATGAGCGACCGCTGGGGGCGCCGCAGGCCGCTGCTGGCCGGCCTCACCGTCTACGTCGTCGCCACCGCCCTGTGCGCGCTCGCGCCCAACGTCGAGACCCTGGTGGCGCTTCGGCTGGCGCAGGGCCTCGCCGGCTCGGCCGGGATCGTCATCGCCCGGGCCGTCGTGCGCGACCTCTACGACGGCCTGGCCATGGCCCGCTTCTTCTCCAGCCTGATGCTGGTCTCCGGGGTCGCCCCGATCGTGGCGCCGCTGATCGGCGGCCAGATCCTGCGGGTGACGGACTGGCGGGGCGTGTTCGTCGTCCTCACCGTGACCGGCGCCGCCCTCACCGCCCTGGTCTGGGCGCGGCTGCCGGAGACCCTGCCGCCCGCCCGCCGGCACCAGGGCGGAGTGGGGGAGGCGCTGCGCGCGATGCGCGGCCTGCTCGCCGACCCGCCGTTCAGCGGCTACCTGCTGGCCGGCGGCTTCGCCTTCGCCTCGCTGTTCGCCTACGTCAGCGCCTCGCCGTTCGTCGTGCAGGAAATCTACGGCGCCTCCCCGCAGACCTTCAGCCTGCTCTTCGGTATCAACTCGGTCGGGCTGATGATCACCGGTCAGATCAACGGCAAGCTGCTGGTCGGCCGGGTCGCCCTGGACAAGGTGCTCGCGGCCGGCCTGGCCGTGACCGTGCTCGCGGCGGCCGCCCTGCTGCTGATGTCCGCCGGGGCCTTCGGCGAGGTCGGCCTGGTCCCGGTCGCCGCCGCGCTCTTCGTGCTCATGTCGGCGATGGGCATCACCCTGCCCAACGCCCAGTCCCTCGCCCTGCTGCGCACCCGGCACGCCGCAGGATCCGCCTCCGCGCTGCTCGGCACCTCCTCCTTCCTGATCGGCGCGGTCGCCTCCCCGCTGGTCGGCGTCGCCGGGGAGCACACCGCCGTGCCCATGGCGATCGTCCAACTGGCGGGTACGTTGGTCGCGGTGGCCTGCTTCGTGGGACTGTGCCGTCCCTGGAGGGCCCGTACGGGGCCGGAGGGAGACCACAACTGAGCACGCCGAGACTGCGCCCCGGCACACCAGAACGAGCCGGGCTCGACCCCACGGAACTCGGGCACCTGGCCGACGAGGTGCACGCCCTGACCGCCGGAGTGCGCCCCTGGGCGGTCGGTGCCGTCGTGCTGGCCGGACGCGGGCCGGTGGTCGCCGTCGCCGAGGCCGCCGGCTGGGCGGTGCGCTACGCCTCCTACGACCCCGAGACCGGCACCGGTGTCGAACTGCCGCCCGCCGAACGGGTCCCGGCCGGTGTCGACACCCCCTTCGACCTGGCCTCCCTCACCAAGCTGTTCACGTCCGTCGCCGCCGTGCAGCAGATCGAGCGCGGCACCCTCGGCATGGACGCCCGGGTGGGCGCCTACCTGCCCGAGTTCACCGCCGCCGCCGAACACGGCATCACCGTGCGGCAGTTGCTCACCCACACCTCCGGGCTGCGCCCCGAACTCCCGCTGTACGAGAGTCCGGACACCGCCGCCCGGCTGGCGATGCTGCGGGCCGAGGCGCCGGCCGCCGCGCCCGGCACCTACATCTACTCGGACCTGAACATGATCCTGCTCCAGTTCGTCCTGGAGCGGATCACCGGCCGGCCCCTGGACGTGCTGATCGAGGACGGCATCACCCGGCCGCTCGGGATGACGGCGACCGGCTTTGGACCATGCCCCGGAGCGGCGGCCACCGAGGACCAGCGGCTGCCGTGGGCCAAGGCGGACCGGGGGATGCTGCGGGGCGTGGTGCACGACGAGAACGCCTGGGCGCTCGGCGGGGTGGCGGGTCACGCGGGCCTCTTCTCCACCGCGCCGGACCTCGCGGTCTTCTGCCGGGCCCTGCTGGCGGGCGGCGCGTACGGCCCCGCCCGCATCCTCGGCCCCGACTTCACGGAACTCCTGCTGGCCCCGCCCGGCCTGGGCTTCGCCGTGGACCAGCCGTGGTTCATGGGCGAGCTCGCGGGCCGGGGAGCGGCGGGCCACACCGGTTTCACCGGGACCTCCCTCGTCCTGGACCCCGCCACGGACACCTTCCTGGTCCTGCTGGCGAACACGGTCCACCCCCGCAGACGCCTGCCGGACAGCAGACCGAGGGCGACCGTGGCAACCCATCTGTCCCGAGCCGTCCGCGGGGCGTGAGCGGCGGACACTCCCGCGTCGCTGTGCCTGACCGCCGGGCGCTGCGGTGCCGTGGAGCGTGGCCGCCGCGCGCTGCGGTGCCGTGGGGCGCGGTGCTTGGGCGCTTCGGTGCTGGGGGACGACACCTCGGGTACTCCCGCGTCGCTGTGCCTGACCGCCGGGCGCTGCGGTGCGGCGGGGCGTGCTCGCCGGGCGCTGCGGCGGCGTGAAGCTGAACCCGGGCACTTCGGTGCGTGAAGCCGAACCCTCGGCCGTCCCGGTGCCGCGGGACGCGCTCGCCGGGCGCTTCGGTGCCATGGGCCGTGTGCCGTAGGGCGCCTCCGGTGCCATGGGGGCGTGATCCCCGTGTCCCGGCGCCGTGGGGGCGGACTCCCCGGGTGCCCGGCGTCACTGGTCCCACCGGGATCGGTCCCCTCCGGGTTGCTGAGAGAATCGCGGGGTGAACGCCCCAGCCTCCCCAGCCGACGCCCTCCGTGCCTCTGTCACCGCACTGCTCGACGGGCTTCCGCCCAGGCAGGCCGCCGGGGCCGTGGAGCGGCTGATCGCCAGCTACCGGGGCGACACCCCCACCCGCACCCCGATCCTGCGCGACCGCGCCGACGTGGCCGCGTACGCCGCCTACCGGATGCCCGCCACCTTCGAGGCGGTCCGCTCGGCGCTGGAGGCGTTCGCGGACGCCGCGCCCGGCTGGGCACCCGGCAGCCATGTGGACGTCGGCGGCGGCACCGGCGCGGCGACCTGGGCGGTGACCGCCACCTGGGACGGGACACGGCCGGTGACCGTGCTCGACTGGGCCGAACCCGCGCTCGCCCTCGGCCGGGAGATCGCCGCCGCCAACCCGGCCCTGCGCGACGCCCGCTGGGAACGCGCCCGGATCGGCACGGCACTCACCCTCGACCCCACCGATCTCGTCACCGTGTCGTACGTCCTCAACGAACTCGCCGAGGCCGACCGTGCCGCCCTCGTGGACGCCGCCGCGGCCGCCGCGCAGGCCGTCGTGATCGTGGAGGCCGGTACGCCCGCGGGCTACGAGCGCGTCATCGAGGCCCGCGACCGTCTCGTCCGCGCCGGCTTCCGGGTGGCCGCACCCTGCCCGCACAGCGCCGCCTGCCCCATCGTCCCCGGCACGGACTGGTGCCACTTCTCCGCCCGGGTCAGCCGCTCCTCGCTGCACCGGCAGGTCAAGGGCGGCTCCCTGGCGTACGAGGACGAGAAGTTCAGCTACGTGGCCGCCACCCGGCTGCCCGCCGAGCCGGCCCCGAACCGGGTGGTCCGGCGCCCCCAGATCCGCAAGGGGCAGGTGCTGCTGGACCTGTGCGAGGCGGAGGAGCGGCTGGGCCGGACGACCGTCACCAAGCGCCACGGCGGCCTGTACCGGGCGGCCCGGGACGCCGACTGGGGCGACCCCTGGCCGCCCCAGGACCCGCCCGCGTAGCCGCGCGGGCTTGTTAGCGTCAGCCCATGGTCAAGAAGCCCGCCCCCGACGCCACCCGGCGCAGTGAGAAGTCCCGCCGGGCGATCTACGCCGCCGCCCTCGCCCTGGTCGGCGAGACCGGCTACCGCAAGACCACCGTCGAGGGGATCGCCGCCCGCGCCGGGGTCGGCAAGCAGACCATCTACCGGTGGTGGTCGTCGAAGGCGGACGTCCTGCTGGAGGCGTTCCTGGACCTCGGGGAGCAGGCGGCACGGGCGGCGGGACAGCAGCCCTACACCCTCCCCGACACCGGCGACCTCGCCGCCGACCTCAAGACGGTGCTGCGGGCCACCGTGGACGAACTGCTCGACCCGTGCTTCGAGACGCCCGCCCGCGCGCTGGCCGCCGAGGGCCTGGTCGACGAGCAGCTCGGCCGCGAGTTCGTCGACAAGCTCCTGCAACCCCAGCTCCAGCTCTACGTCGACCGGCTGCGCTCGGCGCAGGACACCGGCGCGGTACGCCCCGACCTCGACCCGCGCATCGCCCTGGAACTCTTCGTCTCCCCGCTGGCCCAGCGCTGGCTCCAGCGCACCGGCCCGATCTCCTACGACTACACGGACACCCTGGTCGACTACGCCCTGCACGGCCTGGCCCCGCGCTGACCTCCTGCGCGGCGCGTATCGTCCGGTTTCTCCGGATGGCACCGGTGACACCCCGAAGCGCAGGAGGATGGGACGATGAGGCATGCTGTCCGCACCAGGCGAGGCGAGGGGACAGATGAGCGCGACGTTCGGCGGCCGTAGCGGCCGACAGGGCAAACTCTCCCAGTGGCTGCGCGGGCGCCGCCCGAAGGAGACCGCCGACCCCGGCGGCCGTGAGGCCCTGCTGCTCGCCGCCGCCGCCGCGGGTCTGCCGCTCGCGCCCGCCGCGCACCCCGGGGCCGGCTACGGCTGCTCCTGCGACCGCGTGGGCTGTCCCACCCCGGCCCGGCACCCGGTGTCGTTCGCCTGGCAGACGCAGTCCACCACCGACCGCGCCCAGATCGAGCGCTGGGCCCGGCAGCAGCCGCAGGCCAACTTCATCACCGCCACCGGCATGGTGCACGACGTCCTGGACGTGCCTCTGGAGGCCGGCCGGGAGGCGCTGGAGCGGCTGCTCGACGCCGGTGTGGAGGTCGGGCCGGTCGCCGAGAGCGACGACGGCGGCCGCATGCTGTTCTTCACCCTCACCCGGGGCACCCCCGAGGACGAGGACGAGTGGTGGCCCTGCGAGCTGGACTGCCACCCCGAGACCATGGACGAGCATCCGGGCCTGCGCTGGCACTGCCGCGGCTCCTACGTCCTCGTACCGCCCTCCCGGCTGCCCGGTGACGGGGAGCGGGGGCTGCGCTGGCTGCGCGGCCCGGAGCACCCGCTGCCCGAACCGCTGAGCCTGCTGGAGACGCTGACCGACGCCTGCGCCCGTCACACCGGCGACCCCGCCGGCGCCGCCTGGCCACCGCGGCACTGAGCCGGGCTGAGCCTTCGCCGGGGCCGGGCCTCGCGCGGGTTACTCGCCCTGCGCCGCCGTCAGCCCCTGGACCCGCCCCAGCACCGACACCCGGCCGCTGCCCGCCGGGTCGAGGGCGGCCTCGTTCGCGATGATCTCCAGCGTCAGCGACTGCTTGATCTCGCCCTTGGTCAGGGCCTGCACATCCCGGTTGGGGGTGGGCACCGACGTGCCCGCGGCGGCCGTCTGCTTCTCGTAGTGGTGCGTGGTGAAGAACACCAGCGCCCCGCCGTCCGCCGTGCGCAGCGCGAGCGGCGCGTAGTCGCCGCTGGTCAGCGGCTCGTCGATGAACTGCCGGACCAGACCCGGCCGCTTCGTCAGCTTCTTGCGGTTCGCGCGCAGGGTGCTGGTGTATGGGCCGTCCGCGAAGGTGTTCCCGCCGCTCTTCAGATGGCTCGCGTACCCCTTGCTCAGCTCGGCGGGCGGCACGGCCGGCCCCGTGGAGCCGGCGGGCACGGCCTCGGCCCAGCCGTCCGCGTCCTTCTTGAACTGCGGTACGTCCCCTGCCGCCACCAGCGTCAGATACGCCACCTGCCACGGCTCACCGAGGCCGTCCCGGGTGAACACCAGCAGCCAGCGGGCGTTGCCGCCCTTGTTGCCCTTGGCGTCCGCGACGAACCAGCGCGGCCACCCGGCCTTCTTCGGGATGGTGAACTTCGCGTCCGTCAGCTCCAGCGGCGAGTGGTTCGCGTTGCCCGACGGGCTGTTGGCGTGCCCGGCCTTCAACCGGGCGCCGTCTATGTCGGCGAGGGCGCCGGTGACGTGCTTCGCGTCCAGGGAGCGGTCGTAGGCCTTGTCGGCCTTGTTGTACGCGTCCGTGAACTGCCGTAGGGCCTTGGCGGCCTCGGCGCGGCCGGCGGCCGGGAGCACCTCGCGCTCCCCGTGCACCACCACGCATCCGCTCGCCGTCAACGACAAAGCGGTCAGCGAAGCCGCTATGAGTGCGTTCCGGTCACGCCTGCGAAGCCCGCGACGACTGCGATCCCTGCTCATGAGGTGCCTTCACCCTCCCCTTCCCGGAGGCGAACCCTACCGGGACGGGAAGGCGCGCGGACGGCCGGTTCCCGTACTGTGCCGTCCCGTTGCCCGGACCCGTTACTCGGACGCCGGGACCTTGCCCCCGGCGGGAGCCGCCGTGCCCCGCCGGCCGCCGCGCAGCCGGGCGCGGAACTCCGGCGTGAGCAGGAAGACGGCCAGCGTCGGCACCAGGTAGAGGGCCCACACCGTGAGCTGGACGACGGTCGGGTCCGGCTGGAAGTTGAGCACGCCCTTCAGCAGGGTGCCGTACCAGCTGTCCGGCGGGATCGTGCCGCTGATGTCGAAGGCCAGGTGGTTGATGCCCGGGATCCAGCTCGCCTCCTGCAGGTCGTGGAAGCCGTACGCCAGCACGCCCGCCGCGACCACGACCAGCATGCCGCCGGTCCAGGTGAAGAACTTGGCCAGGTTGATCTTCAGGGCGCCCCGGTAGAACAGCCAGCCCAGCAGGACGGCCGTGGCCAGGCCCAGCGCCACGCCGATCAGCGGGCGCGGGGTGCCGTCGCTCGCCGCGTGCACCGAGGCCCACACGAACAGGGCGGTCTCCAGGCCCTCCCGGCCGACGGCCAGGAAGGCGGTGGCGACCAGCGCGCCCGTACCCATCGCGAGGGCCGCGTCCAGCTTGCCGTGCAGCTCCGACTTCAGGTGCCGCGCGGTGCGCCGCATCCAGAACACCATCCAGGTCACCAGGCCCACGGCGACGACGGACAGCGAGCCGCCGAGCGCCTCCTGCGCCTGGAACGTCATCTCCTGGGAGCCGAACTCCAGGGCGCAGCCGAAGCCCATCGCGATGGCGACGGCGATGCCGATGCCGATCCAGATCGGCTTCAGGGCGTCCCTGCGGCCGGTCTTGACCAGGTAGGCGATCAGGATGCAGACGACGAGCGACGCCTCCAGCCCCTCGCGCAGACCGATCAGGTAGTTGGAGAACACGGGCTACGCCTCCTTCTGGAACAGCGAGCGTCCCCACCAGTCGCCGGTGTCCCGGACGCCGGGGGGAACCGCGAAGAGCGCCGAACCCACGTGCTGGATGTACTCGTTGAGCGCGTCGTGCGCGGACAGCCTGCGCTGCAGCGGGATGAACCCCTTGCGCACGTCCCGCTGGTAGGCGAGGAAGAACAGGCCGGCGTCGAGGCGCCCGAGGCCGTCGGTGCCGTCCGTGAAGGAGTAGCCGCGGCGCAGGATGGTGATGCCGTCGTTGGAGTCGGGGTGCGCGAGCCGCACGTGCGAGTCCGGCTTCATCGCCTTCAGGAACGGCTCGTCGTGCTCCTTGGCCTTGCCGACCGGGGCGCCCTCGCGCTTGTCGCGGCCGAAGACGTCCTCCTGCTCCTGCAGCGAGGTCCGGTCCCAGGTCTCGACGTTCATGCGGATGCGCCGGGCGACCAGGTAGGACCCGCCCGTCATCCAGTCCGGCCCGTCCCCCTCGCCGGCCCAGACGAACTTCTTCAGGCGATCGCTCTCGGTGCCCGCGATGTTGCGGGTGCCGTCCTTGAACCCGAACAGGTTGCGCGGGGTCTGGGCGCCCGGGGTGGTCGACGAGGTCTTGCCGAAGCCGAGCTGGGACCAGCGGATGGCGACCTTGCCGAAGCCGATCCGGGCCAGGTTGCGGATGGCGTGCACGGCGACCTGCGGGTCGTCCGCGCAGGCCTGGACGCACAGGTCGCCGCCGGTGCGGGTCTTGTCCAGGTTGTCGCCGGGGAAGGCGGGCAGGTCGACCAGGGCCGCGGGCCGCCGGTCGTGAAGGCCGAACCTGTCGAAGAACGACGGTCCGAACCCGATGGTCAGGGTCAGCCGGGACGGCTTGAGTCCGAGAGCCTCGCCGGTGTCGTCCGGCGGCGCCTCGGCGAGCCCGCCGTAGGCGCCCTCGCCGACGGTCTTCCCGGCGGTCATCCGCCGGGCCGCGTCCGTCCAGTCCTTCAGCAACTGCACGAACGCGTCGCGGTCGTCGGTCTTCACGTCGAACGCGGCGAAGTGCAGCCGGTCCTGCACGGGGGTGGCGATGCCGGCCTGGTGGGTGCCGTGGAACCGCACCGCCCCGCCCGCCTCGGCGGAGGCGGGGTCGATGTCGTCGCCCACCTTCGCCATCGCCATCCCACCGCCGGCCGCGGCGGCCCCGAGCGCCAGCCCGGCACCTCCCCAGCCGATCAGCGCCCGGCGCGACGGACTGCCGTCGCGGGACTCCTGGGTCTCCCGGGTCTCCTGGGTCTCGGTCATCGTCTTGTCCCCCTGCTCACTTCACGACGGCGGCGGCGAGCTTGGACAACGGCTCGGCGAGCGCGTTCACCGCGTCCGACAGTTCCTTGCGCTGCTCCCCGGTGACCTTGTCGTAGGAGGTGAACTCGTAGGAGTTCTTGTCGGAGCGGTACTTGTCGAGCACGCCGTTCAGCGCCGTGAACTGCTTGTCCAGCTCCTTGGCCAGCGCCGGGTCGTTCTTGGCGGCGACCGGCTTCAGCAGCTCGTAGGCCTTCTGCGCGCCCTCGACATTGCCCTTGAAGTCGACCAGGTCGGTGTGGGCGTAGCGGTCCTCCTCACCGGTGACCTTGCCGGTCGCGACCTCGTCCAGCAGCTCCTTGGCGCCGTTGGCCATGGAGGACGGGGTGATCTCCGCCTTGCCGACCCGGTCCTGCCAGTCCTTGAGGTCGGTGACGAGCTGGTCGGCGAGGGTCTTCTCCTCGGCGCCGATCTTCTTGTCCTTCCACAGGGCCTTCTCCAGCCGGTGCCAGCCGGTCCACTTCTGGCCCTCCTCGAGGCCGTCCTCGCGGACGTCGACCTTCGGGTCGATGTCGCCGAAGGACTCGGCGACCGGCTCGGTGCGCTCCCAGCCGAGGCGGGAGAGCGGGTACGCCTTCTTGGCGGCCTCCACGTCGCCGGCCTTGACCGCCTTCACGAAGGTCTCCACGCGCGGCAGCGTCTCGCCGGCCTGGTCCTGCGCGTACTGGCGGTAGTCGGCGACCGCCTTGTCCAGCCCGGGGTCGCGCCGGGCCGTCTTGCCGCCGCCGGTGACGGTGAGCTTCTGCCGGATGCCGTGGCCCTTCATGCCGGGGCGGCAGGCGATCTCGTACGTGCCCGCCTTCACCTCGGCGGTCAGCGTGTACTTGGTGCCCGGGCCGATGTTCTCCTTCTCGGAGACGATCCGGTCGTCCGGGAAGACGATCTCGACCTCGGTGGCCTTGGCGCCCTTGTTCTCTATCTTCAGCGTGACCTGGCCGGCCGGCACGGACTTGGCCGAGGTGTCGCACTTGGAGTCGGCGGCGGTGACCTCGATGGCCTTGCCGTCCTTGGCATCGCTCTTCGCGGTGCAGGCCGAGAGGGCGGTCAGAGCGGCCACGGTGGTGGCGGCGGTGACGGTCAGTCGGGCGGCTCGCATGCAGGCTCCAAGACGGATCTGGTGTGGTGAGGCTGACCTAACATAGCTGAGGCTTACCTCAGCGATACACACCCGGGTCGTGATTCGGCTCTCACGGAAGGATCACAGACACGGCTTGATCTCGGCGCCTCAAAGGGGGCGCCAGTGAAAGGTAAAGGGAAAGTCAAGGGATGATTCAATCTCCTCGTGACTGACTACGACGTGCTCCGCGTCTTCTGCGGACCCGACGGCGGCTACGGCAACGAGCTGGGCGTCGTCCGGGACGGATCGGTGCTGCCCGAGCGGGACGACCGGCAGGCGCTTGCCGCCAAGCTCGGCTTCAGCGAGACCGTGTTCGTGGACGACCCCGAGCGCGGGGTGATCGACATCTACACGCCCACCCTGCGCCTGCCCTTCGCCGGTCACCCCTGCGTCGGCACGGCCTGGCTGCTGGACGTGCCCGAGCTGGTCACGCCCGCCGGGGTGGTGGGCGTCCGGCTGGACGGCGAGTTCAGCTGGATCGAGGCCCGCGCGCAGTGGGCCCCGCCGCGCACCCTGCGCCAGTACGGCACCGCCGCCGAGGTCGACGCCCTCGACGTGCCGCCGCCCGGCGAGTGGGTCTACGCCTGGGCCTGGGAGGACGAGGCGGCCGGCCGGGTCCGGGCCCGCGCCTTCCCCGGCCGCGACGACGGGATCGACGAGGACGAGGCGACGGGCGCGGCGGCGCTGCTGCTCACCGAGCGGCTGGGCCGGGCCCTGAACATCACCCAGGGCAGGGGCTCCCAGATCCTCACCGCACCCCAGCCGCACGGCTGGGTGGAGGTCGGCGGCCGGGTCTTCCTGGAGCGCTGATCGTTCGAGGGGCGCAGGGCGCCGATCGTCAGGCGCTCTGTGCGAACTCCTCGCCCAGGGCCTGGAAGACGGCGGTGTTGAGGGCGAACGCCCGCTTGCACTCCGTCACGATGCGCTGCCTCTCCAGTTCGTCCGCGTCGACCGCGTCCAGGAGTTCCCGGTAACTCCGCTTGAACGCGGCCGGGTTGGAGATGTCCTCGAAGACGTAGAACCGGACGCCGTCGCCCTTGCGCGCGAAACCCCAGGTCTTCTCCGCCCGGTCCCGGATGATCTGGCCGCCGGACAGGTCGCCCAGGTAGCGGGTGTAGTGGTGGGCGACGTAACCGCCGGGCCAGCGCTCGGCGCACTCCCGGACCCGGTCCGCGTACGCCTCCGTCGCGGGCAGGGCGGACACCTCCGAGCGCCAGCGCGGGCCGCGCAGATGCGCCAGGTCCCGCTCCAGCGCGGGCAGCCGCAGCAGCTCGGACCGGATGAAGGGCCCGGCCACCGGATCCGCCGCCAGCCGTCCGGTCGCGCTCTCCAGTGCCTCGTAGACGAACCACAGCTGCTCGGTGTAGCGCGCGTAGGCGGCCACTCCCAGCCGGCCACCGAGCAGGTCGCTCATGAACGACGAGGTCTCCGCCACCACGTGCTGCTGGTGCGACGCGGTGCGGATGACGGTCGAGAACGACTCCATGGGCTCTCCCCGGACTCGGGCACGGCGATCTGCCGACCACCCTGCTGGCAAGTTTACCGACAGGGTGTCGGGAAACTTCCGCGGGTGGGCGGAGCGGGCAGCGGAAAGCCCGCCCCCACCTGGTGGGGGCGGGCCTTCAGGAGGTTCGGGCGGTCCGGGCGGCCGGGATCACGGCAGGGTCAGGATGTCCGCGCCCGTCTCGGTCACCACCAGCGTGTGCTCGAACTGTGCCGTCCGCCTGCGGTCCTTGGTCACGACGGTCCAGCCGTCGTCCCACATCTCGTACTCGTACGTCCCCAGCGTCAGCATCGGCTCGATGGTGAAGGTCATGCCGGGCTGCATGACCGTCGTCGCGTGCGGACTGTCGTAGTGCGGGATGATCAGGCCGGAGTGGAACGACGAGCTGATGCCGTGCCCGGTGAAGTCCCGCACCACTCCGTAGCCGAAGCGCTTGGCGTAGGACTCGATGACCCGCCCGATGACGTTGATCTGCCGGCCCGGCCTGACCGCCTTGATCGCGCGGTTCAGGGACTCCCGGGTCCGCTCCACCAGCAGCCGCGACTCCTCGTCCACGTCCCCGACGAGATAGGTGGCGTTGTTGTCGCCGTGCACCCCGCCGATGTACGCGGTCACGTCCAGGTTGACGATGTCGCCGTCGTTGAGGACCGTCGTGTCCGGGATGCCGTGGCAGATGACCTCGTTGACGCTGGTGCACAGCGACTTGGGGAAGCCGCGGTAGCCGAGGGTCGACGGGTAGGCGCCGTGGTCGCACATGTACTCGTGGGCGACCTTGTCCAGCCGGTCGGTGGTGACGCCCGGCGCGATGAGCTTCGCGGCCTCCTCCATCGCCTGCGCGGCGATGCGGCCGGCGAGGCGCATCGCCTCTACGGTCTCGGGCGTCTGCACCTCCGGACCGGTGTACGGCGCCGGCGCGGGCTTGCCGACGTACTCGGGGCGGCGGATGTTTCCGGGTACCGAACGGGAGGGGGAGATCTCCCCGGGTACGAGCAGCGACTGGCCAGACATGCCAGCGAGTCTAACCAGCGGGCATGGGGGAATATGTGCGTGGCGAGAGGAGCTGTCCATGGCCTTGTTCAAGAAGCGCACCGCCGGCAAGCCGGGTGAGTGGTACTACTGCCTGGAGCACAAGAAGGTCGAGGAGGGCCCGGACTGCCCGGGCAAGGACCGCTTCGGGCCGTACGCCAGCCCGCAGGAGGCGCAGCGCGCGATGGAGACCGCGCAGGAGCGCAACCTCGAATGGGAGACCGACCCCCGCTGGCACGACGCCCCCGCGGGCGGCCGGGACGCCGACGAGGACTGACTCACACCGGCGCGGACGCGGTGGCGGCGCGCTGCTCGCGCAGCCGCACCGCGTGCTCGTCGCTCCGGGCGTCGTACGTCATCAGCCCCGGCAGGCACAGGGCCGGCAGCCCATCGCGCCCACGCACAGCACCCCGCCCGACCACACGGACGCCCGTACGCCCGCCCAGGCCGCGACACCGCCGGAACGGACCTGCCCGAGCTGCGGGCCCACCGCGTACGACAGCAGCTCGACGCCGCGGCGAGCCGGCCGCGCAGCTCGTCCGGGATCGTCTGGTTCCACATCGCGCCCCGGAAGACCCCGCTGACCATGTCGCAGCCGCCCGCGACGGTCAGGAGCGGTCCGGTTCTCCTCACCAAGGGGCAGCGGGCGGCGCCGTCAGAATGTCCGCCAGCCGGGACAGGCGGTCCCGGAACCCCCGCCGGACCCGCGGAGAGCTGTTCTCGCCGGCCGCCGCGCTGACCAGGTGCTGCACGCTGTCCAGGTCCAGCTCCGCCCCCTCGGGCACGGCCAGCGTGTCGTGGGCCATCGCGGCCAGCTCGCCGCCACCCGCGCCGAGCGCCAGCACCGTCACCCCGGCCCGGCGGGCCCCGTGCACCCGCTCCAGCAGCTCCGCCGGCTCCTCGGGGGCGACCACGAGCAGGGTCTCGCCCCGTCGCGCCGCCTCGATCCGGCCGGGTCCGACGGCCAGGTGGGCGGGGTCGGCCAGGCGCGCGTGGTGCCGTACCAGCGTGGGCGCCAGCTCGGGGGTGCCCGACCACGCGGCCTCGTCCACCAGGTGCGCGGCCAGGTGCCAGGGCTCGTACTCGGGCGTGCCCACCAGCAGCAGCCCGCCCCCGTGCGACACCACCGACCCGCGCAGCACCCCCGCGAACCGCCGGGTGGCTCCCAGCCACTCGGTCCCGGCGAGCACTTCGCGCAGCAACGCGACACGTACGGCGTCCATGCGGCCGCATCCTGCCGCAACCGATCGCCCGCGGCCCGGAGTTCACGCCGAATTCGCCCGACCCGGGGACAGGACGGCCGGCCCCCCTTCCGTGGCTCACCCGACCCGCTGCCGTCACCTTCGCGGACGTAGAGTCGGCCCATGACCTCTACCGACAGCGCACAGACTCCCGCCAAGGCCCCCGCGAAGGACCCCTGGGACCTGCCCGACGTCTCCGGGCTGGTCGTCGGCGTGCTCGGCGGCACCGGCCCGCAGGGCAAGGGCCTCGCCCACCGGCTCGCCCAGGCCGGCCAGAAGGTGATCATCGGCTCGCGGGCCGCCGAGCGCGCGCAGGCCGCCGCCGAGGAGCTGGGGAACGGCGTCGAGGGCGCCGACAACGCCGAGACCGCGCGCCGCAGCGACATCGTGATCGTCGCCGTGCCCTGGGAGGGCCACGGCAAGACCCTCGAGTCGCTGCGCGCGGAACTGGCCGGCAAGCTCGTCGTGGACTGCGTCAACCCGCTCGGCTTCGACAAGAAGGGCGCCTACGCCCTGAAGCCCGAGGAGGGCAGCGCCGCCGAGCAGGCCGCCGCGCTGCTGCCGGACTCCCGGGTCACCGCCGCCTTCCACCACCTGTCGGCCGTGCTGCTCCAGGACCCGGAGGTCGAGCGGATCGACACCGATGTGATGGTGCTCGGCGAGGACCGGGCCGACGTGGAGACCGTGCAGGCGCTGGCCGGCCGCATTCCCGGCATGCGCGGCGTCTTCGCCGGGCGGCTGCGCAACGCCCACCAGGTGGAGTCCCTGGTGGCGAACCTGATCTCCGTCAACCGCCGGTACAAGGCGCACGCGGGGCTCCGCGTCACCGACGTGTGAGCCGTACCGGGCGATGGGGGACACTGGTCGGCGAAGCAATACCGAGCAGTGTCCCCGACAGGAGCCGAGCCCCATGCCCCGCATCGCCCTCTACCCCCTGATCGTCTGCGTCCTCGCCGTCGCCGCAGCGGTCGTCTCCTTCGCCCAGGGCAGCTGGCTGGGGATCGTCTGGGTGCTCCTCGCGGGCCTGTCGTCCAACATGACCTGGTACTACGTCAAGCGCGGCCGCGCAGCCGCTGCCGCGCAGGGCGAGTCCGTCACGAGCTGACCACGCACAGCTCCGGGGTGCCGTTCCAGAAGCGGTAGAGCCAGTAGCCGCAGTCCGAGAAGCCGTCGCTCACGCCCAGCGCGCGCAGGATCGTGTAGATCATGTCGAAGAACGCGTGGTTCACCGACGGCACCCACAGCAGCGCGAACACGAACAGCAGCCCGAACGGCGCGAACGGCTCCACCTGCCGCTTCACGCCGTACGACAGCCACGGCTCGAGCACCCCGTAGCCGTCCAGGCCCGGCACCGGCAGGAAGTTCAGGATCGCCGCCGTCACCTGGAGCAGGGCGAGGAACGCCAGCGCGTACCGGAAGTCGCGGGGCACGCCGTCCAGGGCGTGCAGCCAGAAGGGCGCCGTGCACACCGCGGCGAACAGCACGTTCGTCAGCGGGCCGGCCGCCGAGATCAGGCTGTGCCGCCAGCGGCCCCGGATCCGGCCGCGCTCGATGAACACCGCGCCGCCCGGCAGACCGATCCCGCCCATGATCACGAACACCACGGGCAGCACGATGCTCAGCAGCGCGTGCGTGTACTTCAGCGGGTTGAGGGTGAGATAGCCCTTCTCGCCCACCGAGATGTCCCCGGAGTGCAGCGCGGTGCGGGCGTGCGCGTACTCGTGCAGACACAGGGAGACGATCCAGGCCGCCGTCACGAACAGGAACACCGCGACACCCGGCTGCTCGGCGAAGCCGGTCCAGGTCGCCCAGCCGGTCACCGCCGTCACGGCCAGGATGCCGACGAAGACGGGACTGACACGGCGGTCGCCGCGGCTGGTGGTGGCGGTGGTCATGGGCGGCTCCTGTAGGCGGGGCGGTCGGGAAGGCCGACCGTACCGAACGGCGGACACGCCGGGAAAACGCTTAGCGGTATCCGTCCGGTTCCTGGATGGTGGGGGAATGGCACTGAAGAAGGTGTTCTACGAGGAATGGCAGATGGGCTGCTGCGGTGAGCCCTTCTCGGTCGGCGACGAGATCGACTGGCCGCTGGTCGACCTCGACGAACGGCAGCTGCTGGCGGGGGACTGCCACGGCGCCGAGGCCTGGGTGGAGAACCATGCGGACACCACGCACCCGACCACCGGCCGGGTCCGCGCCATCGACCTGGTGCACCAGGAGTACACGCTCGACCTGGACCTGCGTGACCTCGGGCGCGCGGCGCCGCCGTACGGGAAGGTGACGCTCCTCCCTTCGGGGCGCTCCCCCGAACCGGTGCCCGGCTCGGTGACGTTCGAGCCCGTCGACCACTGCCCGAAGTGGTTCGCGGAGGAGGACTACGCACCGCCGCGGGGCCCGCACCGCGTCCGCCGGGTCCACGGCGCCCTCGTCACCCTGGAGGTGCCGGACGGCGCACCGCGCGAACCCGGTGACCGGCGCTGACCGCTCCGGAGAGAATGGACCCCGTGCGCTATCGCCTCCTCGGAACCACCCAGGCCCACCGCCCCGACGGCACGCCCGTCCCGCTCGGCGGAGCGCGGCTGCGCGCCCTGCTCAGCGTGCTCGCGCTGCGGGCCGGCCGGACCGTCCAGGCGGGCGTCCTGGTGGACGAGGTGTGGGGCGCCGACCCGCCCGCCGACGCGGCCGGCGCGCTGCAGGCGCTGGTCGGCCGGCTGCGCAGGACGCTCGGCGCCGGCGCCGTGGCCTCCGCCGAGGGCGGCTACCGGCTCGTCGCCGCCCCCGACGACGTCGACCTCACCCGCTTCGACCGGCTGACCGGCGAGGGGCTCGGCGCGCTGGCCGACGGCGACCCGGCGAAGGCCGCCGTCGTCCTGGACGACGCGCTCGCCCTGTGGCGCGGCCCCGCCCTCGCCGACCTGCCGGACCGCACCGCCGAGGCGGCCCGCTGGGAGACCCGCCGCCTGGACGCCCTGCGCGCCCGGCACACCGCCGCCCTCGCCCTCGGCCACGCCGGGCGGTCGCTGCCGGAGCTGGCCGCGCTGTGCGACAGCCACCCCCTGGACGAGCCGCTGCAGGCGCTGCGGCTGCGGGCGCTCAGGGACCTGGGCCGCCCCGCCCAGGCGCTGGCCGCCTACGACGACGTACGACAACTGCTCGCCGACCGGCTCGGCTCCGACCCGGGCCCCGAACTGCGCGCCCTGCACAGCGAGTTGCTGCTCGCCGAGACCACCGGTACCGCGCCCACCGCACCCACCGCACCCACCGCGCCGGCTGCTCCGGAACCCGGCCCCACGCCGCCCGCCGCCTTCCTCGGCAACCTGCCGGCCCGGCTCACCTCCTTCGTCGGCCGCGAGCCGGACATCGCGGCCATCGGCGCCGACCTCGGCGTCGCCCGGCTGGTCACCCTGCTCGGACCCGGCGGGGCCGGGAAGACCCGGCTGTCCCAGGAGGCCGCCGAGTCGGTGCGGCACACCGCCCGGGACGGCGTGTGGCTGGCCGAACTCGCCCCCGTGGACGAACCGGACGCCGTTCCGCAGGCCGTGCTGACCGCGATCGGCGCCCGCGAGACCGTGCTGCACGGCGCCGGCGCCGAGAGCATGCGCGCCGTCGCCGACCGGCACGACGACCCGGTCGAGCGGCTGGTGGAGCACTGCGCCCGGCGCCGGATGCTGCTCGTCCTGGACAACTGCGAGCACGTCGTCGAGGCCGCCGCCCAGCTCGCCGAACGCCTGCTGGCGCACTGCCCGGAGCTGACCCTGCTCGCCACCAGCCGGGAACCGCTCGGCGTGCCGGGGGAACTGGTGCGGCCCGTGGAGCCGCTGCCCGAGCCCGTCGCACTGCGACTGCTCGCCGACCGGGGCGCGGCGGCCCGGCCCGGATTCCGGGTCGAGGACGACCCCGAGACGTGCGCCGAGATCTGCCGGCGGCTAGACGGACTGCCCCTCGCCATCGAGCTGGCGGCCGCCCGGCTGCGCATGCTGACGCCCCGCCAGATTGCCGACCGGCTCGATGACCGCTTCCGGCTGCTCACCAGGGGCAGCCGCACCGTGCTGCCCCGCCAGCAGACCCTGCGCGCCGTCGTGGACTGGTCCTGGGACCTGCTCGACACGGACGAACGCGACGTCCTCAGCCGGCTGTCGGTGTTCGCGGGCGGCTGCGACCTGGCCGCCGCCGAGGCCGTCTGCGGCCCGGTCGCCATGGACGCGCTCGGCTCCCTCGTCGACAAGTCCCTCGTGGTGGCCGCCCCCTCGGCCGACGGCCAGATGCGCTACCGCCTGCTGGAGACCGTCGCCGAGTACGCGACCGAACGGCTGGACGAGACCGGGCGCCGTACCGAGGCCGAACGCGCCCATCTGACGTACTACCGCGAACTCGCCCGCACCACCGACCCGTTGCTGCGCGGCCCCGGACAGCGCACCGCCGTCGACCGGCTCCAGCTCGAGTACGAGAACGTGCGCACCGCCCTGCGGCACGCCATCGCCGGCCGGGACGAACAGGAGGCGCTCTGCATCATCCACGCCCTGATCTGGTACTGGCAGATGCGCGACCTGCGCGTCGAGGCCCGCAATCTGTGCCGCGAGGTCATGGCGCTGGGCCCCGACCCGTTCGAGGAGCCCGTGCGCCGTGCCGCCCCGGTGTGGCAGCGCTGCACGGACATCCCGCCCCCCTACACCGGCGAACTGCTCGACGAGGCCCGGCGCGGGCTGCACCTGGCCCATCTGGCCTGCATGGACACGGAACTGGACACCTGGCAGACCCCCACGGCCCAGGCCAAACTGCGCGCCATCACCCGGGTCTACGAACCCGGGATGCCGCAGACCTGCCGTGCCCCGGGCATGCTCTGGTTCTTCGCCGAGCTGCTGACCAGCGGCGTCGACCGGCTGCGCGCCATCCTCGACTCCTGCGTCCGCACCTGCCGGGAGACCCCCGGATTCGAGTGGGAGCTGGCCGGCACCCTGCAGATGCGCGCCAACATCCTCGCCAACCGCACCGAGTGGGCGGGCGACGCCACCCGCGACGCCGACGAGGCGCTGGAGATCTTCGAGCGCCTCGGGGACGCCTGGGGCGCCGCCGAGGCGCTCTCCGCACGCGGCGAGTCGCGCGAGCGCAAGGGCGAGTACGAGGCGGCCGCCGCCGACTTCCGGGCGGCCGTCGCGTACGCCGAGCGCCTCGGCGCCCGCGCCCAGTCATCGGTGCTCGCCATCCGCCTGGGCGCCGTGCTCCTGGAGACGGGCGAGCCGGAGAAGGGCGAAGGCCTGCTGCGCGAGGTCATCGAGCGCACGGACGGCAGCAACAGCGAGGCGCTGCCCATGGCACGCCTCTTCCTGTCCGCCCGGCTCTGCCTGACCGGCCGGGTCGCGGAGGCACGCGAACAACTGCGGCTGCTGCGCGAGGGCTTCGGCATCGCGCACTTCGTGGTCTTCGACGCCCTCATCCTCGGTCAGGAGGCCTGGGTGGACATCGTCGACGGCCGCATCGAGGACGCCATGGACAAGATCCGGCGGGCGCTGGCGCGCTCCAGCGACCCGCTGTCCCAGGCCATCGCCCCGCACCTGCAGCCCCTGTACCTGACCATCGCGGCGGCCGCGCTCGCCGAGGCCGACGGCGGCAGCCGAGCCGCCGACGCCGCCCGCTGCCTGGGCGCCGCCCACGCGCTGCTGCCCCCGGGCCATGTCGCGGCGACCGTCGAGCGGGCGACGCGCGAGCACGCCGAGGGGGCCGTCCTCGCCGTGCTCGACCGGGCGGCGTTCGACGCCGCGTGCGCCGAAGGCGGTGGCCTCTCCCTCGCGGAGGCCACCGCCCTGGTGTGACGTCGCCGGATATCGCCGGACGTCAGCTCTTGGTGCGGAACTTGTGGATGGCGACCGGGGCCATCACCGCGGTGAGCCCCACCGACCAGATCAGCGTCACCCACAGGTCGTGCGCGACCGGGCCGCCCTCCATCAGGCCGCGCGCGGTGTCGGCCAGCGCGGAGAGCGGGTTGTAGTCGGTGAAGTTCCGCAGCCAGCCCGGCATCGAGGCGGTCGGCGCGAAGATCGAGGAGCCGAACTGCAGCGGCATCAGCACCAGGAAGCCCATCGCCTGCACGGACTGCGCGTTCTTCATCATCACGCCGAGGGTGAGGAACACCCACATCAGCGCCGAGCCGAACACCACGGACAGGCCCACGGAGGCCAGCAGGCCGTCCCAGCGGTGGACGTCGTAGCCGACGAGGACGGCGACCAGCATCAGGACCGCGGTCGCGAACAGCATCCGCATCAGCTCCACCGCGATCTTGGCGAAGAGCACGGAGCCGCGCCCGATGGGCAGGGACCGGAAGCGGTCCATGACACCGGAGTTGAAGTCCTGGTTGAAGCCGGTGCCCACGCCCTGGGCCATGTTCATGCCCATCATGGCCATCAGGCCCGGCACGACGTACTGGACGTACGCGTCCTGGCCGCCGCCCAAGGACTTGCCGATCGAGCCGCCGAAGACGTACACGAACAGCAGGGTGAAGATCACCGGGAACAGGATGGCGTCGAACATCGACTCCGGGTCCTGCCGGATCCACAGCAGGTTGCGGCGGATCAGCGCGCCGGTGTGCCGCAGATGCGCGCGGACCGAGATGGGGGTGTCGCCCTTGAGGTGGGCGGCGGGGGTGGTGACAGTGTCCGAAGGGGCGGCGCGGAGCGCCTCGTCCAGGGTGGCGGTGGGAGACGGGTGGGCGCTCATGCGGCGACCTCCTTGAGGGAGTCGGCGGGCGTGGTGTCCTGCGGGGCACTGGCGCGGTGGCCGGTGAGGGAGAGGAACACCTCGTCCAGGCTGGGGAGTTCGGTGGTGATGGAGGAGATGGTGATGCCGCGCGCGGTGACCGCGCCGACCACCGCGGTGAGCTGCTCGTCGCTGAGGATCGGCACCAGCAGCGTGCCGGTCTCGTTGTCCACGGTGGTGGTGGCTAGCCCGGTGATGCCCAGCTCGTCCAGCATGTCGGCCAGCGGCCGCAGTTGCAGCGGATCCACCGGCCGCACCCGCAGCGAGCGCCCGCCGACACGGGCCTTCAGCTCCTCGATGCCGCCCTTCGCGATGACCTTCCCGCGGTCCACGACGGTCAGCTCGGAGGCCAGCTGCTCGGCCTCCTCCATGTACTGGGTGGTCAGCAGCACGGTGACCCCGCTCCCGACCATGGCCTTGACCTCGGTCCACACCTCGTTGCGGGTGCGCGGGTCCAGCCCGGTGGTCGGCTCGTCCAGGTAGAGCACGGCGGGCCGGCCGATCATGGAGGCGGCGAGGTCCAGCCGCCGCCGCATACCGCCGGAGTAGGTGCCGGCGGGCCGCCGCGCGGCCTCCGTCAGCGAGAACCGCTCCAGCAGCTCGTCGGCCCGGGCCCGGGCGTCCTTGCGGGACAGGTCCAGCAGCCGCCCGATCAGGTACAGGTTCTCCCAGCCCGGGAGTTTCTCGTCCACGGAGGCGTACTGCCCGGTGAGCCCGATCACCCGCCGTAGCTGCCGGGGCTGCCGCACGACGTCGTAGCCGGCCACGACGGCCTCTCCGGCGTCCGGCGTGATCAGGGTGGACAGGATCCGTACGAGGGTGGTCTTCCCGGCACCGTTCGGCCCGAGGACCCCCATCACGGTGCCCTCCCTGACATCCAGGTCGACCCCGTCCAGCGCCTTGGTCTCGCCGTAGTGCTTGACCAGTCCCCGTACGGTCACGGCGGAGCGCCCGCCGGCGGGGTTGTCATCGATTCGCGTCATGAGGAGGACAGTGACAGCCCCCACCGACAAACCACCGACAGCCGGCCCGCTGGTACCGACACGGCGCCGACATGTCACACGCGGGCGCGTCGGAGCGTCATGAGGGTGTACCCACCGACGACGGAGGAGCCCCCATGACAGCGGACCGGTCATCAAGCAGCACGGCGGCCTTCAGCCGCCTGCACGACGCCGTGCGCACCGGCGACGCGGAACTGGTCGCGAGGACCATCGACGAGGTCGTCGAGCCCGGCCTGATCTTCCACGCGCCCGTGCCGACGGGCGTGACGGGCGTGCAGGCGCTCAAAGAGGTCTGGACGGTGCTCCTGCGCGCGTTCCCCGACCTGCGGGTGGAGATCGAGGACGTGATCGCGGAAGGCGACAAGGTCGTCTACCGGAACACCGTCACCGGCACCCATCTGGGGGAGTACCGGGGCCTGGCGCCGACCGGCAGGTCCGTCAGGTACGGCGAGATCTTCGTCTTCCGCCTCGCCGGTGGCCGTATCGCCGAGATCTGGGGAGTCGTCGACGTCCTCTCCCAGCTACGGCAGCTCGGCGCCGTCCACGCGTGAGCCGGCGCGGAAGGGGAGCGGCCCCGTCGACGGGGGAAATCGACGGGGCCGCTCTGGTGCCGGATCGGCTCTGGTGGACGGGAGCGTCAGTGGACGGAGTGCTCCTCCAGCGGGAACGTCCCGCCGACGACGTCCTCGGCGAACGCCTTCGCCGCGTTGCCCATGACCTCACGCAGGTCCGCGTACTTCTTGACGAACTTCGGCACCCGGCCGGAGGTGAGACCGAGCATGTCGGTCCACACCAGAACCTGCGCGTCCGTCTCCGGCCCGGCACCGATGCCGACGGTGGGGATGTGCAGCACCCGCGTCACCTCGGCCGCCAGCTCGGCCGGGACCAGCTCCAGGACGACCGCGAACGCGCCCGCGTCCTGCACCGCCTTCGCGTCCCGCAGCAGCTGCGCCGCCGCCTCCTCGCCGCGCCCCTGCACGCGGTAGCCCATCGCGTTGACGGACTGCGGGGTCAGCCCGATGTGCGCCATGACCGGGATACCGGACTCCACCAGCAGCCGGATCTGCTCGTGCGAGCGCTCGCCGCCCTCCAGCTTCACCGCGCCCACGCCGGCCTCCTTCACCAGCCGGGTCGCCGAGCGCAGCGCCTGCACCGGTCCCTCCTGGTAGGAGCCGAACGGCAGGTCGGCGACGATCAGGGCGCGCTGGGTGCCGCGTACGACGGCCGCCGACAGCACGGCCATCTCGTCGAGGGTGACGGGCACGGTGGTCTCGTACCCGAGGTGACAGTTGCCCGCCGAGTCGCCGACGAGCATCACCGGGATGCCGGCCTCGTCGAACACGGACGCGGTCATCGCGTCGTAGGCGGTGAGCATGGGCCACTTCTCGCCGCGCTCCTTGGCGAGGGCGATGTCGCGGACGGTGATGCGGCGGGTGCCCTTCCCCCCGTACAGCGCCTTGCTGCCGTCGGAGGGCGTGGTGTGGGCAGCCGAAAGCTGCGTCATGGCAACGGCTCCTTCAGTCATCTCGAGGCGCCCTGACGGCGTCCCCGGATCGCCTCCATGGTGGCACTTGGTGCCGCCGAGGGCCAGGGGACCCCCCTGTGATCCCTTCGAAAAACGCTGTCGGTGCGGAACGGAAGACTCCGGTGCGTAAGGCCTCGGTAAAGAAATAAGATACGAGACGGTTCCGTATTGAAATGGCCCTAGGCTCGAACACATGACAACTTCCGTCCCTGCCTCCCGGATACCGGAAGCGGTGCACCGGCGCCGCTGGGCGATCCTCGGCGTGCTGATGCTGAGCCTGCTCATCGTGGTGCTCGACAACTCCATCCTGAACGTCGCCATCAAGACCATCTCGACCCCGGCGCCCACCGGCCTCGGCGCCACCCAGAGCGAGATCGAGTGGGCGATCAACAGCTACACCCTGGTCTTCGCGGGCCTGCTATTCACCGCGGGCCTCATCGGTGACCGGCTGGGCCGCAAGAAGGTGCTGCTCGGCGGCATCGTCCTGTTCGGCATCGGCTCGGCCCTGGCCGCCGAGTCCGGCTCCCCGGACCAGCTCATCGCCTTCCGCGCCGTGATGGCCCTCGGTGCCGCCTTCGTGATGCCGGCCACCCTCGCCGTACTGATGAACGTCTTCGAGCGCGAGGAGCAGCCCAAGGCCATCGGTATCTGGGCCGGCGGCGTCGGTCTCGGCATCGCCATCGGCCCGATCACCGGCGGCGCGCTGCTCGACCACTTCTGGTGGGGCTCGGTCTTCCTCATCAACGTGCCGATCGTGATCATCGCGGTCGCCCTGATGGTGTGGCTGGTGCCCGACTCCCGCGACCCGAAGCCCGGCCGCCTCGACCCGGTCGGCGTGGTCCTGTCCGTCGTCGGCCTGGTGCTGCTCGTCTACGGCATCATCAAGGGCGGCGAGCTGGCCGACTTCACCGACGCCAAGGTGCTGGCGACGATCATCGCCGGTCTCGCCGTGCTCGCCGGCTTCGTGATCTTCGAGAAGCGCAGCGACCACCCGTCGCTGGACGTCACCTACTTCAAGAACAAGGTCTTCTCGGCCGCCATGGCCGCCATCGCGCTGGTCTTCTTCGCGTTGATGGGCGTCACGTTCTTCTCGGTCTTCTACATGCAGAGCGTGCGCGGCTACTCGCCGCTGGAGTCCGGCGTGATGATGCTGCCGCTGGCCGCCGCGCAGATGATCTTCGCGCCGCGGGCCCGGCTGGTCGTCGACCGGTTCGGCAACAAGGCCACCACCACCGCCGGTCTGGTGCTGATCGCGGCGACCCTGGCCGCGTTCGCCACCTTCGAGACCGACACGCCGATCTGGCTGCTGGAGGTCATCTTCTTCCTCATGGGCACCGGCATGGCGCACATCATGACGCCGACCTCGGTCGTCATCATGCAGGCCCTGCCCCGCGAGAAGGCCGGCTCCGCCTCCGCGCTCAGCAACACCTTCCGCCAGGTCGGCGGCGCCCTCGGCATCGCCGTCCTCGGCTCGGTGCTCTCCGCCGCCTACCGCAACGGCGTCGAGGGCAAGCTGAACATGCTGCCGCCCGCCCTGCGGGACACGGCCGGCGAGTCCATCGAGGCCACCCTGGGTATCGCCGAGAAGCTCGGCCCGCGCGGACAGGCCCTGGTCACGCCCGCCAACGACGCCTTCCTGCACGCCATGCACGTCACCGCCCTGTGCGGTACGGGCGTCGCGCTCATCGGCGCCGTGGTGGTGGCCCTGTTCCTGCCGGGCAGGCCGCCGGCCGGTCAGCAGGGCGAGCGGGAGCCGGAGTTGGTGGCGGCCGCGGACTGACCGGGCGGAAGAGGGACAGCGGTTCCACGGGGGAAGGAGGCGGCTGCGGGACAATTCCCGCAGCACAGTGGAAGGACGGACGACGTGAGCCTTGCCGACAGCCGGCCGCGACCGGACGGACCCGTACGGGGCCGCCCGCGCAGTGAGGCCGTGGAACGCGCCATCCTCGAGGGAGTGATGAAGCTCCTGGAGGAGGGCGTTCCCCTCGCCGAACTCTCCATCGAGCGCGTCGCGCGCACGGCCGGGGTCGGCAAGGCCACGATCTACCGCCGCTGGAGCGGCAAGGAGGAACTGTTCGTCGACGTCATCCGCGCCGCCGAACCCCCCGACCCCGAACTCTCCGGCACCTCCATGCGCGACGACCTCGTGGTGCTGGTGGAGGTGCTGCGCCAGCGCGGCCTCGTCAGCCGCTCCTCGGCGATCCTGCACAACGTGTACGCGCAGATGAAGTCCAGCCCCAAGATCTGGGTGGCGTACCACGCGAGCGTCATAGCGCCCCGGCGCGCGCTGGTCATGGACGTGCTGCGGCGCGGGCAGGAAAGCGGCGAACTCCGGCCGGACATCGACCTGGAGCTGGCCAACGACATGTTCGTCGGCCCCATGCTGGTCCGCTCCGTCATGCGCCCCGACGCCGAGCTGCCCGAGGGGCTGTCCGAGCGGATCGTGGACACGGTCCTGGCGGGCCTACGCCCCGTCAGCCCCGCGGTCCCGCCGGTCTAATGTGCGCGTTTGGTCACAGACACCGCCCGTACGGGGGGTAACCGGAACCCACGGCGCCGCCTCGTTCGTCCTCGTCTTCCGTACGGCCGTCATGGGACGGCGGGAACGAGCCGATCATCCCCTAGGGTCGTCAGAAGCGCGGGGGAACGACGGCGTGCACGGCAGGCAGTGAGGCAGACGGTATGGCGCAGCAGGCGTACATGACGGAGACGGACAACGGCGGCTCGGGGCCCGAGCGACCGGGATCCCGGCTTCGGCGCCTGACGCACCGCCTCGTCGCCGGCTGGCGCGGCGACCCACGCATCTGGCGGCGGGGCATCGTGCTCGCCGTCCTCGCGCTGCTGGTCGCCCTGGTGATGCTGGTGCACTCGCGCATCCCCAACCGGGTGGGCAACCTCGGCAGCCTCACCGAGACCTTCCTGCCCTGGCTGGGGCTGGCCATCCCGGTGCTGCTGGTCCTCGGCCTGGTCCGCAGGTCGGCGACCGCCCTGATCGCGGTGCTGTTCCCGGCGATCGTGTGGCTGAACCTCTTCGGCGGCCTCGTCTTCGACAAGGCGGGCGGGGGCGGCGACCTCATGGTGGCCACCCACAACGTCAACGCCGACAACCCCGACCCGGCCGCGACCGCCCAGGACGTCGCCTCCTCGGGCGCGGACCTGCTGGCCCTTGAGGAGCTGCCCGCCTCGGCCGTCCCGGTGTACGAGAAGGCGCTCGCGGCGACGTACAAGTACCACGCGGTCGTCGGCACGGTCGGCCTGTGGAGCAAGTACCCGATGACCGGCGTCGCGGCCGTCGACATCAAACTCGGCTGGAAGCGCGCGATGCACGCCACGGTGACGACCCCCGAGGGCCCGCTCGCCGTCTACGTCGCCCACCTCCCCTCGGTGCGGGTCAAGATGGAGGCCGGGTTCACCGCACGCCAGCGGGACAAGAGCGCCGACGCGCTCGGCGAGGCCATCGCCGACGAGACGCTGAAGCGGGTGGTCGTGCTCGGCGACCTCAACGGCACCATGAACGACCGCGCGCTGAACGCCGTCACCTCCCAGCTGCGCTCCACCCAGGGCGCGGCGGGCAGCGGCTTCGGGTTCAGCTGGCCGGCGTCGTTCCCGATGGCGCGGATCGACCAGATCCTGGTCAAGGGCGTCCGGCCGGAGAGCTCCTGGACTCTGCCGCGCACCAACAGCGACCACCTGCCGATCGCCGCCCGTGTGAAGCTGGACACGTCCGCGTAACCGGCTGGAATACCGGGCCGGGGAGACTTTGTTCCGCACGAGAACATACGCTGCGATGGAACTCCGCTCTCCCCTCGAAAGGCACAGGCCCTACATGCCCCTGGCCCTGCTCGCACTGGCCGTCGGCGCTTTCGGTATCGGCACCACCGAGTTCGTGATGATGGGACTGCTCCCCGACGTCGCGGACGACCTGCACATCTCCATCCCCGCCGCCGGGCACCTGGTCTCGGCGTACGCGCTGGGCGTGGTCATCGGTGCGCCGCTGCTGGCCGCCGTGACCGCCCGCATGTCCCGGCGCACGGTCCTCATCGCCCTGATGGCCCTCTTCGTGGCGGGCAACGCGCTCTCCGCCTTCGCCCCCGGCAACGACGCCCTGCTGGCCGCCCGCTTCCTCAGCGGCCTGCCGCACGGCGCGTTCTTCGGTGTCGGCGCGGTGGTCGCCACGAACATGGTGGCGCCGGAGCGCAAGGCCCGCTCGGTGTCCCTGATGTTCCTCGGCCTGACCGTCGCCAACATCGCCGGCGTCCCCGCCGCCACGCTGATGGGCCAGCACATGGGCTGGCGGGCCACCTTCCTCGGCGTGAGCGCGATCGGCCTGGCGGCGATAGCGTCGCTGGCCCTGCTGATCCCGCACGACCGGGCCGCCGCCCCCACGACCGGCCTGCGCGGCGAGCTGGCGGCGCTGCGCTCGGTGCCGGTGTGGCTGGCCCTGGGCACCACGGTGGCGGGCTTCGGCGCCCTCTTCGCCGCCTACAGCTACATCACCCCGATGCTCACTGACGCGGCGGGCTTCGCCGAGACCAACGTGACGCTGCTGCTGGCCCTGTTCGGCGTCGGCGCGACCGCCGGCAACCTCCTCGGCGGCCGCCTGGCGGACCACTCCCTGCGCGGCACCCTCTTCAGCGGCCTCGCCTCCCTGGCGGTGGTGCTGCTGCTGTTCCCGGTCCTCATGCGGGCGGAGTGGAGCGCGGCCCTGTCCGTCACCCTCCTCGGCATGGCGGCGTTCGTCACCGGCTCCCCCCTCCAGCTGATGGTCATGGAGAAGGCCGCGGCGGGCCCCTCCCTCGCCTCCTCCGCCAACCAGGCGGCCTTCAACCTGGCGAACGCCGGCGGCGCCTGGATCGGCGGCCTCGCCCTGGCGGCGGGCTTCGGCGTGACGTCGCCGGCGCTGGCGGGGGCGGTGCTGGCGGTGCTCGGTCTGGGCGTGGCGGGCGTGGCGTACACGGTGGACCGACGGCGCGAGGTCGCCCACGAGGGCCGCGTGGTCGCTACGCACGTACCTGAGCAGTCGGGGGCGCTGCGCCGCTGACCAGCGGCTCCGTCGCCCGGCCGGGCAGGGGCCCGCACGCACGGCGTACGGACCCTTGCCCTGTGCCGACCTGCCGTGACTCAGCTCAGATTCCGGCGGCACTCATCGAGTGCGAACGCGCCGAAGCTGTCCGCGATCTTCTCCATACCGCCGCCCTCCGGAACGCCCGGGTTCCACGCGAACACCGGATACTCACCGTCCTGGTCCGGCCGAGAGGTGTCGAGCACGACGACCCCGAGGACGTCGTCGTGCATGACGACCAGGAAGTAGTGCGGCAGGCCGAGCTGAGCGCGGTCCTCAATCGTGTACGCGGACGAACCCAGAAGCTCTTCTCCTCTGGCGGGCGTTTGGAACACACCCGGGAACTCGACGGGCGGCACCTCCCACGTGCCGAACTCCTCGATCAGGCGCCGATACGAGGGAGGGAAGGCGAGCCCCATATCGGCCTCCGCGCGTGCGATCGCCTCGGGGGCGCAGCCATCACCATGATGAGCCAGGTCTTCGTTCGCACGCACGAGGCCGATCACTTGCTCGGCTGCCTGCAGGCCGTTCGTCATTGGAAATCCTTCGCTCTGCTCTTCCAATATTCCTTCTTCCATCTTTCGAACTCGGGCCGGTCGATCCCGCTGGGAATCTTTGTGCCCGACTTCCAGTGCAGTTTGCCGTAGTTGTCGAAGTGCATGGCATCTGTCACCTCGGCAATGGGCCCGTCCTGTGTCTGAAGCATGTGATGGAGATTCAGAGGCTTGTCCTTCCCGCCGCTTGCAGTCCTGCCCGTGCCCATTGGAGCAAACCCCTGCTGCATCCGCTTCAGGTTGGTCCGACCGTAAGGATCGTCGGGTGAAACGTAGTCCGGCTTGATCAGGTCGTCCCGTTGGTATACGCGCTGACCTTGGAAGTCGGTCAACTTCCAGAATCTACACGGGGGTCCTGAGGCTGCCGCAACCCATGAGCGCGTTGCAGCGCCAGATGCAACCCGCGGCATGGTGGCTGCCTCGCAGGCGACCTGGATGTCCTGCTGGTACGCCTCAACTGTGCGAGAGATATTGGCGAGCGTGGCGGGATTTACTTTGTCCAGGGTTCTGAGTGCCCGAAAGGCATCTTCGATCCCGATTCCCGTGCGCAATGCGGCGTCAACGGCCTTGATGGCGTCGGCGACAGCCTTGATGGCCTTACCCGCAAAGAGAGAGGCTATGTCGAATGTCGCCCAGGCGCAGTCGCCCCAACTGCCGCCATTACCTGTCAGCTTCTCGCCGCACCCGATGAAATCGTGCAGGACGATTTCCACGGGGTCGATGCTCTCGTTGAACTCGACCATCGAAATGGTGCGTTCGACGGTGTCGTACTGATCCGGGATGATCTGGGTATTCAGGAAGAGTGTTTCCCATGCCGGGCAACCGGTCATCGGAAGTTCTTCCAACGTGCACAGATAGATATCCAGCTTCACATTGAAGTGGATCTTCGCGGTGATGATGCAGTTTCCGACGTGGAACGGCTCGCAGTTTTTCTTGTCGAGGACCTCCGGCTTCCCGATCGGTTCGATTTTCTCGTCCCAGAACACGCTGCCGATTCCGGAGATCCCGCCGTCGGAAATCCGCTTGCTGTTCCTTGCCCGTTCGGTGCGGTCGGCCGCGTTTTGAGCTTCCGTCGCGTACTTCTCGGCGTCCTTCGCGGCCTCTTCGGCTTCGGTCGCCGCCGCGTCGGCGCGGTCGGCCGCTGTTCGGGCGTCCTTGGCGTCCTGTTCGGCCTGGGTCGCCGCGGAGCGGGCTGCTGCGGCGTCGAGTTCGGCGGCGTCGGCGGAGTCGCGGGCGTCCTTGGCGTAGCCCTCGGCTTTTCCGGCTGCCTTGTCGGCTGCCGCGGCGTCCTCCGTCGCCTGCTTGTCGTACTCGACGGTGCGGGCCAGCGATGCCGAGGCGGCCGCCGCGGCCTTGGCGGCGTCGGCGGCGTAGCCGAGGGCCTCCTTGGAGTAGGTGCGGGCGTCGGACGCGTACTGGGCGGCGTTCGCCGCGTGCTGGTAGGCCTCCTTGGCGTCGCCCTTGGCCTGGTCGGCGATGTCCTTGGCTGCGGCGGCCTCCTGCCGCGCGTTCTTGGCGTGGGCGTCGGCGACGGCCTGCTGCTGTTCGGCGATGGTCTTCGACGCCTGCCCGGTCAGGACGACGAGGCTGGCGGCCGAGTCGGTGTCGACGTAGGGGGAGCCGAGCTGGATGGCGTCGTTGGCGGGGTCGGTGACCTGTTCGGCTGCCTTGCCGGCGTCGACGGCGGCCTGCGCGGTGACGTGGGCGAATCCGGCGGCCTTGGCGGAGGCGGCGAGCGCCTTGCCGGCCTCCTTGTCGGCGGCGTCGGCCTGGGTCTTGGCGTCCTTGGCGTGCTGTTCGGCCTCGTCGGCGAGCTTGACCGCGGTCTTGGCCTCGGCGGCGGCGTCCTGGGAGGCCTTGATGGCGTCGGCCACCGCGCTGGTCGCGGTCCTGACGGCCGCGTCGGCCTTCAGCTTGTCGGCCTGGGCGGCGTCCGCGTCGGAGCGGGCCCGCTTGGCGGCGGCTTCGGCGCGGGTGGCGGCGGCGTCGGCGCCGGCTGCCGCCTTGGTGGCGGCGTCGGCCTCGGAGCGGGCCTTGGTCGCGGCGGCTTCGGCGTCGTCGGCGGCCTTGTCGGCGTCGTTGGCGGCGGCGCGGGCGGCGGTTGCGGCGTCGCCGGAGTCGAGGGAGTCGGCGTAGGCGTCCTTGGCGTCGGCCTTGGCGCGGGCGGCCGCCGCCTTCTGCTCGGCGTCCCAGGCGTCGTCGCGCATGTCCTTGGCGTGGTCGCTCGCCTTGACCGCGCCGTCGCGTTTGCCTTCGGCGGTCTTCTCGGCTGCCTCGGCCTTGTCCTTGGCGTCCTTCGCCTTCGTCGCCTGGTTCTCGGCGTTCTTGCGGTGGTCGGCTGCCTCGGCGCGTTTGGCGGCGGCGTTCTCCTTCTCCGCCTTGGCGGTCTTCTCCTCGGCCTCGGCGGCGAGCCGCTTGGCGTGCGCGTCGGCGGCGGCCGCCTTGGCGTCGCCCTCGGCCTTCACCGCGACCGCGAGCTTGGCCTCGGCGGTCTCCTTGTCCTTCTTGGCGTTGTCCCGGTGGATCTTCGCCGCGTCGGCGGCGGCCTTCGCCTGCCACTCGGCCGTCTTCGCGGCCTCCTTGCGGAACTCCGCCTTCGACTGCGCGGCCTGCGCGAGCGCCCGCTGGGCGATGGTTGCGCTGTCCCCAGCGGAGGCGCGGGTGGCGGCCTCGGCGGTCTCACCGGCCTTCACCAGCGCCTGCAACGCGGCGACCGAACCCTTGGTGACCTGGTCCTTCTGCTGACCCACCAGCAGACCGCGGCCACGCGGCGCCCCATTGGCATCCGCGATGCCGTAGGCGGTCTGCATCGCGGTGTCCGACGCGGTCGCGGCCTTCTGCGCGGACGCCAACTGCGCCTTCACGACACCGAGCTGCTTCTTCGCCTCCGTCTGCGCGCCCTTGATGGCCACCTTGGCCTTGTCCACGTCGGCCTTCGACGCGGCGGTGCCGGTGTGGCTCTTGGGGACGATCTTGAGCTTCTGCGCGGCGGAGCCGTTGCACGTCGACAGCACGGCGTCCTTGCTGTTGTCGAACGTCGGCAGGTGCAGGCACTTGCCGGTCGCCGCGTTACGCAGCGGCCCGGCGCTGCGCACGTCGAACTTCCACTGCTGGGCCTTGCTGCTGCCGCAGTCCCGGATCTGGATCTTTGTGCCGTCGGCGCTGTTGCCGTTCAGCACCTCAAGGCATTTGAAAGAGTTCGGATTGACCAGGGTGTAGCCGCCCGGGTAGGAACCCATCAGCTGCCACTTCTGGGAGGCTCCGCCGTTGCAGGTGTAGACCTGGACCGGCGTCCCGTTGTCCTTCTTTCCGCCTTGGACGTCGAGGCATTTGCCCGCCGCGCCCGGCACCTGGATCTCCAGCTGGCCGTCGCCGATCCAGCTGATGCCGCCCTCGGTGTAGTAGTCCAGCCAGCGGGTGGCGTAGTCGGCGATCCACGACTGGCCCAGCATCTTGCCCAGGGCGAACGCGCCCTCCTGCAAGGCCTTCGTGCTGGTGGCGCCGGCAGCGAGGATCTGCTGCCGCTGCGTGGCCTGTGACGCGATCTCCTGCTGCCACTCGGCGGATGCCTGTGCCACCTCCTTGCCGAGGACCCGGTTGGGGTCGATCGGATCGTGCCACGCGCACGCGGCGAACCTGGCCTTCAGGTCCTCGACCGCGATGCGGAACTCCGGGGTGTCCGGCTCCGGGGCCGTGCCGGCGAAGCCACCCGAGGACAGGAAGATGCGAGCGTCATCGGCGAATACCCGGGGAACGAACAGCTGGTTGGGCTCGATCTTGCCGGAGTTCTTCTTCCACAGCGCCCAGGCCTGCTGCTCGGAGGGCGTTCCCCCGGTGGCGTACAGCGGGTCGCCGATCGCGAGCGCGGCAGCCTTCGTGCTGTCGTCGGCGGTGGGCGACGGCTCGTAGAACGGGGAGAACAGGTCGATCGACTTGAAGTACGACTGGTACAGCCAGGGAAGCAGCCCGACCTGGTCGAAGATCTTGTCCTGTCCCTGCGGTGCGCCGGGGTAGGACCGCAGGCCGCTGACGGGGCCGGACCACGCCTGCTCCTGCTCATCCGCCTTCTTGACCCACTGATCGCTGCCGGTCTCGTCGGCGTCGTACGCCTGGTGCAGCGGGGTGCTGGTGTTGTAGAGGTCCCGGTCGAGCTTCTGGTGGAGCTGGTCGGGCGGCAGCCCGATGGAGTTCTGCGCGAGGGCGAACATGTTGGGTCCACCCCTGCGCAGGGCGTCAGCGGCGACGCACTGATCCCCGCGCAGCTGTTCGGCCGCCTTGGTGTCGTAGCCGTCGTAGGAGTCCCCGACCGGGGTCGCGTCGTTCCGGTCCGTGAGGCCGGCGAGGTCGGGCCGGACGGTGAGGCCGGCGATGACCGCGGCGGCGGTCACCAGCAGGATGATGCGGGCAACCAGCCCCGATCGTCCGGGTCTTGGCATGAGAAACCCGGGTAATTTGGCACGCAAAGGAGCAGCCCTTTCTTCTTCAGGGGGCACGAAACGAACGGTCGGCCGCGGAGCCGGGCGGCATTGAGCGCACAGGCCCCTGAGGAAGACTCAGGTATGGCGATACCTGGCTGGGATTTCGCGAACGGACGGCCGCTGTGACGGCATGGCGATGCGATCCCTCCCCGTGAGCGACGACGTTCCCCCGGTCGCTGGTCATGGTGTGCGCGGGCGCGGACTGGTCAGATCCCGCCGGTGCGCGGCGACACCTTAGGCACATCCGGAGAACCTCGTACAGGTGTTCACTTTCCGGTGGAGAGGAGTCGTGGCGCGAATCTTTCCGCTGGTCAGCTCTTCGAAGGGGGCTCAGTAGCGCCCAGCTGCTGCGGAGTACCTGTGTTCTTCCTGTGTAGCTCCTGTGGATGCGGCTGGCTGGTGAGGTGCGGGAGCTGATCAGAGATGGCTGAAGTTCGACCCCTGAAACAGGTGACGGCGCCGTCGGCATCCCGAAAACCAGTTGAGCGCCGGCGCCGAGTGTCCCTACCGTGCTGCCGGACCAAGTCGTCGAGGCAAGGACGTGCCGTTGTACACCGTGTGAGACCCCCCGAGGCCTGATTGGTCGCGCGTCGCGCATGTGCGCCGCGCTGCTTTTTGCTGCGGACTTCTCACTGAAGACGGTGTACTTCTGTGCTCAATAGCTGGGTGGTCATACCCACCTGCCTGCCGCTGGTTCTCCGGCGTTGCCACGCGTGCGCGTCCGAACACTTCCGGACGAGCGGCAAGTTCCGGGTCAACGCGAACCACAAGCTCATCGACGTCTGGCTCCTCGCGCTCTGCACCGCTTGCGGGGAGACGACGAAACTCACGATTCTGGAGCGGACGAACGTGCGCTCCGTACGGTCCGACCTGCTGGACCGGCTGCATGACAACGACCCCGCTTTGGCCCCCGAGTTGCTCCAGGACCCGGTCGTGCGGCGACGTAATCGCATCGCCCTCGACTGGGACAACGCCTGGCGTCTCGACACCGGTGGATCGGATCACCTGGACCGCGAGGTGATCGACGTCTCGGTCCGCTTCGCGGCCCGGATCCCGGTCCGGCCGGTGCGGCTGATCGCTGAAGGCTGCGGTCTTCCGCGGGCCGAGGTCGAGAGGCTGGTCGTGGAGGGGAAGCTCGTTTCGGCGGTCCGGCTGGGCGGCAAGCTCTCCGGCGACTTCACCTTCACGCTAAAGCGCTGAGCCCTCCCTGGGGTCAGGGGCCTGTCCGGCAGGATCCGCCGGGCAGGCCCCTGGCGCGCGTATTGGAGAGTGCTGCGGGGTGCCTGTGCGACGCCACCTGAAGGCGATACGGGCGCGGTGGCGGGCGCCGTCGCCCGGGAGGACCGCCGTGATCGTTCTGGCCGTGCTCCGGCACGACCAGCGGCTGGTCGACATGGCCGGCGGCAACGACATCTCCGCCACCACCGTGCGGCGTTGGCGCGATGAACCGATCGGCCTGAGCACTCAGCAGTTGAATCACACCAACGCGCGTGGCCCGACGTCAGCCGGCCCGAGTCCGGTCCCGCATTTCGGCGATCGCCGGGAACCCGGGCCCGCTCTGCCGAGCAGCCACGGTGTCAGTTCGTCCGGATCCGGTCCCGCACCTCCGGCCGCGCCTCGAACCCGGCCGCCTTGTACGTGGCGATGCCACCGACGTTGGAACTCGGCGTGCAAACGCGCACGCTCGACGAGCCCGTCTCCCGCAGCGCGGCCGCCCCGGCCACGGTGATCGCCCGGCCGTAGCCGCGACCACGGTGGTCCTCGTGCACGCCCATCGGCTCGACCAGCCCCGGCTTCCCCGGGCCGGCCGACCACACCGTCACCACCGCCGTCACGTTGCCCTGGTCGTCATAGACGCCCAGGCAGCGGGCGTCTGCGTAGAACGGTCCCGCCGACATCGCGTGCCAGTACTCGCGCGTAGGCCTCGAGGTGTTGAACGCCGACCGCAGGACGTCGGCGAAATCCTGCGCCTGCTCCGGGCCGATCGCTCTGATGCGCACGCCGGGGTCCTCCACCGGCTCCGCGAGGTCGCGGAAGAGCGGCGTCCACGGCTCGTCGACGCCCCAGCCCTCCTTGGTCAACCGGTCGTGAAGCAGCAGGCCCAGCGGTGCCTCGATCGACACCGCTCCTTCCGGCAGCACGCCGCGCTCAGGCAGCGAGAAGTCCTCGACGAGCCGCCGCGCCAAGCCCTCATCCTGGAAAGCGTCCGGAGCGACCGTCATCCGCACCACCGTCGGCGAGTCCAGCATCCCGACCGCGAGGATCCGTCCGTCCCGGCTCCAGGTCCGGACCACCGCGGCCGTCTCGGCCGTTCCGAACCGGTAGTTCCAGCCAATGTCCCCCGAATGCAACTGCATCGGCGCTCCGTCGTACTGCCATGCCCGCAGCGAGGCCATGGCCTCGCGCACCCCGTCGACCGCCGGCGTTCCCAGCACAATCGTCATGGCCGGGATCAGACACCCCACCCCGAGGGTCCGCAACCGATTAACCGACCCAGTGGTGCTCCCGCAGCGGCCCGACTGAGACCTTCGCTCCGCGCAGTAGTCCTGCCGGCGAGACATCGCCGTGGATCTGCTCGCTGATCCGCCGCAGGGCGCGCATCGCCACCTCGAATTCGTCACGCTCGACCCGCACGTCTACCAGCTGCTTGGCCAGCTCCTCCTCGACGACGTCCAGCTCAGCCCGGCGAGCGGCGATCCGGTCCAGCATCACGGGATCCGTCAGATGGCGGAGGCACCCTGACCAGCAACTTCAAGATGACGACACCTCAGTGAACACCCCGTTGGTGGATCGTCGGGAGAACCTTCTCCGCGATGTCGACGAGAGCGCCGTCGTTAGGGAGGGCGCCGGACTTGCTCCACACGGTGATGTCGTAGTAGCCGCCCCGGTCCTTCCGGTCGAGGGCCACGGACAGCGTCCTGGCCAGCGGGCCCTGCTGGACCGGCCCGCTGTTGTGCTCCTTGCTGAAGTCGATCTCGATCCTCATGGTGTGGTCCGAGGAGAAGAACGCGGGCCGGCCGAGAACCTCGAGTGTCTTGATGTCCTTCTCGACCCGGTCTCCCGCGATGTCGAACAGCCTCACGTACTGGGCGGTCGACAGGTGGTTGTAAGTGGCCGAGAGGTTCACGGTGTACGTGTCGAACGTGATCTCCGCCTCCGGCTCGGCGACCTTCCCGTCGGTCAGGGCGGCGGTGCCGTTGCTGCCCGAAGCCGTGTCCGCGATCTCCCCGGGTGTTCCCAGGAGCCGGGCCAGGTCGGGCCGGTTGAGCGCCTCGCACAGGTCGTCGCCGGTCAGGGGCCGGGGCGTCTTCTCGTACGCCTTCGGCAGCTTCTCGTGCTCCGAGTCCGAACACGAGGCGGGCTGAGGCGTGGTGTCGGCGGACGGCATCACACGGGGGCCCAGCCACACCGCGGCCGCGAGCGCCCCGAACACGGCCAGGGCCGCGACGGCCTGGCCCCACGCGTTGTGGTCCTTCTCCGGTTTGCCCGGTCCGGGACGCGGTCCGGTTCCCGCATGGTCTCCTGCCGGGGCGGAGCTCGGGGGCTGAACGGGAGTTGCAGCCGGGGCCGGAATCGGAGCCGGTGCCGAGGCCGAGGCCATGATCGGGTCCGCGGTCGGGGTCCGTGTCAGCTCCTGGGCCTGGGCCGGAACCGTGGCCGAGGCCGCCTGGGCCTGCTCCGAGGCCGGGGTCTGACCCGGGGCCGGCGCGGCAGCCCCGGTCACCATCGCGCCCGCGGCGGACGCCGAACCCTCATCCTTGTTGCGGCGCGCGCGAAGCGCCCGGACCACCGTGTGGACGCGGATCGCCGTGAACACGAGGAACGCCGCTCCGATGGCGGCCGCGACCCGGTCGGTGTCGCGTACGGCGAGATACATGATGCGCAGGCCGAAGACGGACCCGATCACGATGAGCAGGGGTTCGCGGACCCAGAAGGGCAGCACGCGCAGGAGTAGACCGAGCATCCGGTGATCTCATCAGGGACATGACCACATTCGCCGTGGTGGAGGCCACAGTTCCGGGGTCGCTCTGGCACCTGCCGATCCGGGGCCGGCCTGGGCTGTCTCGTTTGGATCAGCCGGCAGGTCAGAGGAAGATGCCTGCCACATGCAGTCTGGGTGGCGACCCCGCGCCACTGTTTCATACGCCGTGATGGCCTGGCCCTGCTTGGGGCCGGGCCCGTAGACCAGGACGATGTCATTGTCCTTCCGGAAGATGAAGTTCCCTGCAGTGCCCGACGAGTGGTACACCGCATCGGGGAAGCTGCGGCCGTGGGAGCCGGGCGAGCTAGCCCGGCGCCCAGGGCAGTTCGCACCAGACGGTCTTGTGGTCCGGGCCCTGGTCGACGCCCCAGCGCTGGGCGAGGGCGTCGATCAGGGTCAGACCGCGGCCGGACTCGGCGGTGTCGGTGGCCGGCAGGAGGACGGGGAGGGTGCGTGCTTCGGGGTCGGTGACCTCGATGCGGGTGTGGCCTTGGGGGGTTCCGGTGACGCGGACGGTGACCGGGGTGCCCTCGCCGAGGTGGTCGATGACGTTCGTCAGTAACTCCGTTACGCACAGGCCCACTTCGTAGTCGAGAGCACGGAGGCGGTGGCGCAGTTCCAGTACGGCCCTGGGGGTGGCGAGCAGGTCGAGTTCGAGGGTCATCGCTCCGCCGCCGTCCTGCGGAGGGCGGCGGCGAGGGCCTGGGCCGTGGCCGTGTTGCAGTTCCCGAGCGCGACGAGACCGGCGGGCGGTGTGTACGTACCGGCGAGGCTCGGCAGGTCCACGCGGAGGGAGGGCAGCGTGATGTCGTGCAGGGCGAGGGCGGTGCGCAGGTTCTCCACGCAGAGCGTGACGTCGTAGGCGGTGGGGGAGTGGTCGGACATGGGGGCTCCGGCCTTCTGTGCGGTGAGTTACGAACACCTCACAGAGTGTCGCCCGGCTCGCTACCGTGGAAGAGGGTTCGCGTCCGCGACGCGAGCAGCGGAAACGGCACGGTGAGTTACGGCGGTGAGCACGTGGTCCGACGCAAGGACATCGACGGTTCGGTCAGCGTCCCCGACTTCTACGGCAAGGAGTTGAGGTGGCAGCGGGAGGCTGCGGGACTCTCGCTGGAGCGGTTGGTCGAGGGCAGCTTCTACGGCAAGTCGCACCTCAGCGACATCGAGCACGGCAAGCGGCGCATGCCGATGGATCTGGCCCGGCACGTGGACCGGGTACTGGGCACCGACGGCTACTTCGAGCGGCACTGTGAGGATGTGCGGAGGGCGCGGCGGGGGCCGCATGCCGCCTACTTCGAGAGGGCTTTGGAAGCGGAGAAGCACGCCGAGTCGATCGAGTTATGGTCTCCCAGCACCCTGCCCGGCCTGCTGCAGACAGCGCCCTACGCGCGTGCGCTGGTTCATTCCGCTCATCCGTCCGCCTCGGACGAGTGGGTCGAGGAGAAGGTGCGGGCGCGGCTCGATCGCGCCCGTCTCTTCGAGGACGATCACGCGGTCCCGGAGTACTGGGCCATCCTCCACGAGTCGCTGCTCACGGACACCATCGTGTCGCTTGAGGGCATGGCTGAGCAGCTCGACCGCATCGCGGAACTGGCCGACCGGCGTCGGATCGTTCCGCAAGTCGTTTCGCGGAGGAGCGGCGCGTATCCCCTCATGGCGGCCTCCATCATGATCATGACCTTCCCGGATGCCCCGCCGCTGATCTACACCGAGGCGTCCTACAGCGGAGACACCATCGATGATCCGGCTCTCGTGAAGCAGTACCGCAAGGCATACGATCGGCTCAGGGCCGTCGCGCTGTCACCGGGCGCGTCCCTCGCCATGATCAAGGCAGCCGCAGAGGATTACCGAAATGGCAAGCGACCGGATCGACTTGAGTGACGCGCTCTGGTTCAAGAGCAGCTACAGCAATGGTGATGGCGGGGAGTGCGTAGAAGTGGCAAGCGACTTCCCCGGCGCCGCCCTCTGGCGCAAGTCGAGCTACAGCAACGAAGACGGCGGCAACTGCCTCGAAGTCGCCGACAACATCCCCGGCCTGGTTCCCGTCCGAGACTCCAAGGCGCCCCAAGGTCCCGCCATCGTCCTTGGCGCAGCAGCCTGGGCCCCCTTCGTCGCCTCGCTCAAGAGGTGAACTAGGGGCCCAGGGGCCGTCACTCTCACGCCTCCGGAATGTCGAACCGGGCCAGGTCCCGCAGCCAGGCACGCGCGTTGCCGTCCGACGGGGCGCGCCAGTCGCCGCGCGGGGAGAGGGAACCGCCGGCCGAGACCTTGGGCCCGTTCGGCATGGCCGAGCGCTTGAACTGCGCGAACCCGAAGAAGCGACGGCAGAAGACCTCCAGCCAGCGCCGGATCTCCGGCAGGTCGTACGCCACCCGCTTGGCCTCCGGGAAGTTCGGCGGCCAGTCGCCGGCGTCCGGGTCGTGCCAGGCGTGCCAGGCCAGGAAGGCGATCTTCGACGGCCGGAAGCCGTAGCGCAGCACGTGGAAGAGCGTGAAGTCGTGCAGCGCGTAGGGGCCGATCTTCGACTCCGTCGACTGCATCTCCTCGCCCGGGACCAGCTCCGGGCTGATCTCGGTGTCGAGGATCGCGGCGAGCGTCCGGCCTGTCTCCTCGCCGAACTGGCCGCTGCTGATGACCCAGCGGATCAGATGCTGGATCAGCGTCTTCGGCACACCAGAGTTGACGTTGTAGTGGCTCATCTGGTCGCCGACGCCGTAGGTGGACCAGCCGAGCGCCAGCTCGGAGAGGTCACCGGTGCCGAGCACGATGCCGCCGCGCTGGTTGGCCAGCCGGAAGAGGTAGTCCGTGCGCAGACCCGCCTGCACGTTCTCGAAGGTGACGTCGTACACCGGCTCGCCGGAGGCGAACGGGTGGCCCATCTCCTGCAGCATCAGCCGCGCGGTGGGGGTGATGTCCAGCTCGGCGGCGGTGACCCCGAGCGACTCCATCAGCTTGTGGGCGTTGTCCTTGGTGTGGTCGCTGGTGGCGAAGCCCGGCAGGGTCCAGGCGAGGATGTCGCTGCGCGGGCGGCCCGCGCGGTCCATCGCGCGGGCGGCGACGATCAGCGCGTGCGTGGAGTCCAGGCCGCCGGACACCCCGATGACCACCTTCGAACCGCCGATCGCCGCCAGCCGCTGCTGAAGGCCCTCGACCTGGATGTTGTACGCCTCGTAGCAGTCCTGGGCGAGGCGGTCGGCGTCGGCCGGCACGAACGGGAAACGCTCCAGGCGGCGGCGCAGGCCCAGGTCGGTGAGGGGCGGGTCGAGTTCGAAGGCGACCGTCCGGAAGTCATCGGTGCGCGCCTTGTGGGTACGGCGGTTGTCGTCGAACGTGCCCATCCGCTGCCGCTCCTGCCGCAGCAGGTCGAGGTCCACGTCGGCCACCGCGTGACTGTCGCCGAGCGGGAACCGCTCGGTCTCGGCCAGCAGCACGCCGTTCTCGTAGACCATCGCCTGGCCGTCCCAGGACAGGTCGGTGGTCGACTCGCCGAGACCGGCCGCCGCGTAGACGTACGCGGCGAGGCAGCGGGAGGACGCCGAGCGGCACAGCAGCTTGCGGTCCTCGGCCCGGCCGACCGTGATCGGGCTGCCCGAAAGGTTGACGAGGACGGTCGCGCCGGCGAGGGCCGCCTCCGCGCTGGGCGGCACCGGCACCCACATGTCCTCGCAGATCTCCGCGTGCAGCACCAGACCGGGCACGTCCTCGGCCGCGAACAGCAGGTCCACGCCGAACGGCACGCTCTCGCCGCCGAGCCGGATCGAACCACCGCGCTCGTCGGCGCCGTCGCCGATTTGCCGGCGCTCGTAGAACTCCCGGTAGTTCGGCGGGTACGACTTGGGCACGACGCCGAGGACCCGGCCGCGGTGCACGATCACCGCGCAGTTGTAGACCCGGTTGCGGTGGCGCAGCGGGGCGCCGACGACCAGGATCGGCAGCAGATCCGCCGACCCCGCCACCACCTCCCGGAGCGCCTCCTCGACCTGGTCGAGGAGCGCGTCCTGGAGCAGCAGGTCCTCGATGGAGTAGCCGCACAGCACCATCTCCGGGAAGACGGCCACGGCGACGCCCTCCTCGGCGCACCGGCGTGCGTGGCGCAGGACCGCTTCGGCGTTGGCATGCGGGTCCGCGATGACGGTGTGACCCGTGCACGCGGCAACCCGTGCGAAGCCATGCTGATAGATCGACCAGAAGTTCAACGGAGGCACGCGCCCAGTGTAATCGTCACAGCGACACGATGGGTGGTGCGGGGGTGTGTGCCGTCCCCCCGGACGAACGACGAGGGGGCGTGGGGTGCACGCACCCCACGCCCCCTCTACCGGGTCAGCGGATCAGTGACGCCGGTACGACTGGACGTAGCCGTTCGCGGGCGAGCCCACGCCGGTGACGTCGTCGTAGCCCTTCACCGCGGACAGCGAGCTGTCCTTGCCGAGGCTGCGGACCGAGGTCGCGAGGCCGTCAGCGGCGTCGAAGCCGTTCAAGAAGTCGATCCGGGCGACCGCCAGGCCGGAGCCCGTCGGGTTGTCCGTGACGTCGTGGAACACGCCCGTCTTGCCGTACTTCGCGTAGATCGCCGGGTTGGCGAAACCGAGCGCCTTGCCGCCGCGCGCCTCCTGGGCCAGGGCCTGGACCGCCGCGATCACCGGAGCGGCCAGCGAGGTGCCGCCGATGCGGTACTCGCTGTACTGCTCGGTGCCGTCGGGGAAGGTCTGGGTCTGGCCGACCAGGAAGCCCGTGTTCGGGTCCGCGATGGCCGCGATGTCCGGGACGACGCGGTTGCCGGCGGCGTTGTTGGCCGTGGCGAGCGCCTTCGGGACGACGTTCTTCTGGTAGTACGGCTGCGGCACGGTCTTGCTGGTGCCGCCGCCCGCGCCCGAGGTGTAGGCGCCCGGGAAGTTCGTCCAGCTCTTGCCGTCGGCCGACAGGGTCGCCTTCTCGGTGCCCCAGCCGGTCTCCCACTGGTACTTGTCGCCCTTGCCGACGGCCAGCGAGGTACCGCCGACCGCGGTCACCCACGAGGAGTTGGCCGGGGTGTCGACCTGCTTCACACCGGTGTTGGCGACCTCGTCGCCGTTGTCGCCGGAGGAGAAGTAGAAGCCGATGCCCTGCACCGCGCCGAGCTGGAACACCTGGTCGTAGGCGGCCAGGAGGTCCGGCGTCTGGTTGGCCTCGATGTCGCCCCACGAGTTGGAGACGATGTCGGCCAGGTGGCCGTCGACGATCTTGCTGAGCGAGTCCAGCAGGTCGTCGTCGTAGCAGGACGCGGCGCCCACGTACGTGACGTCGGCGGCCGGCGCGACCGCGTGCACGGCCTCGACGTCGAGGGTCTCCTCGCCGTACCAGCCGGCCGCTCCGCACTCCTCGGTCTTCGTGTAGTTCTTCGGCAGCGCCTGGTGGAGCTGACCGGTCTTCCAGGCCGCGTCACCGTTCTTCGTCGCGTACTTGCCCGCGTCGAAGGCGATGGTCGGCGAGGCGTACGCGTCGGTGATGGCGATGCGCACGTTCTTGCCGGTGTACGTACCCGCGCCGTAGGCGGCACGCAGCTGCTTGCCGGTGTAGCCCTTGATCGCGTACGGGACCTTCTGGCCGTACGCGTCCGGCAGCGTGCTCGCGGTCTTCGAGCCGTAGTACGAGGAGAACGGCCCGGAGTTCCTGAACACGGCGTCCGGCGGCGGAAGCTGGTCCTTGTGGTGCGCCTTGTGCGGGGCGTTGTCCAGACCCGTGACGGTCAGGACGGCGCCCTTCAGGCCGGCCGGCGCGGACGCGGTCTTCGCCGGGGCGCGGTAGGTCTTCGAGCCCTTGGCGAAGTTGTGGAGCTGGGTGCCGAACGCCTTCTCGGCGGCGGCCACGTCACCGGAGACGGTGACGTAGTGCGAGGTGACCTCGGTGACCGTCAGCCCGGCCGACCTCAGCCAGGACTTGACGGCGGCCACCTGGGCCTTGGTGGCCCCGAAGCGGGCCTGCGCCTTCTTGGCGCTGAGGAACTTGCCGTACAGCGGCGAGTTCGGGTCGGACACGGCCTTGGCGTAGGCCGACAGACCGGCCGCGTCCCGTCCCGCCAGATAGACCCGGGCCTTGACCTGGGCGTCGTTCGAGGTGGCACCCTTGTCCGCCTTGGCGGTGGCCCACATGGGCCTGGTGCCCTTCAGCGCGTCACGGGCCGGGCCGTCCGCGGCGTGCGCCGTGGGTATGCCCAGCGCCAGCGCACCGGCGATCATCGGCAGCGTCGCTGCCATGCTCACGCCGGCGCGCACCTTGGCGCGGTTGGATCTCATAGAACCCCCTGCGATGCGGTTCGCATGCACGTAGTGGCTGGTACGTCGTGGCGGTACGCACCGACCCGCGGCGGTTCGGGCCGGCGAATGGATCACACGACGATGGCCACTCTTGCGATGAACCGTTCATGTCAGGGGAACGCAAAGGTCAAGAGAAGCTCAAAGAACCTTCATTCAAGGAGATTTGAGGTTTTCGCGATAATCATCCGGATGATGGTGCTATGAACGGGGCTGCGCGCCACGCTCCTTGAGCATTCCGGCCATCAGCTCGATCTCCGACTGCTGCGCCTCGACCATGCCCCGCGCGAGCCGCTTCTCCACCCCGACCGTGCACTTGGCGGCACAGCCCCGGGCCATGTGGACGCCGCCCTTGTGATGGTCCGTCATGAGCTGGAGGTAGAAGACCTCCGCCTGCTTGCCGTCGAGCGTGCCGAGCTTCTTCATCTCGGTGTTGGTCGCCATCCCCGGCATCAGCGCCCCGTCCTTGCCGGCGGCCATGTCACCCATGCCCATCCAGGTCATCGGCGGGTCGGCGGACACCTTCGGCAGCCCCCACAGGTCCAGCCAGCCCAGCAGCATGCCGCGCTGGTTGGCCTGGGTCTGCGCGATGTCGTAGGCGAGGCGGCGCACCTCCTCGTTCTTCGTGCGGTCCCGCACGATGTACGACATCTCGACGGCCTGCTGGTGGTGGACCGCCATGTCCCGCGCGAACCCGGCGTCGGCGGACTCTGCCGCCGGCGTCCCGGTGTCGGCCCCGCCGGAGTCCTCGGCCACGGCGTAGGTGATCGCCCCGGCCGCGACGAGCACCGCCGCGGCCGCGCCCGCCGCCCAGCCGACGTGCCGCCGCCTCACTTCATCGCCCCACCGGTGCACGAGGCGCCCGGCTCGGGCGTCTGCTTGCCCTGCACGTACGTGGCGAAGAACTTGTCGACCTCCGGGTCGCTCGCGCTCTTCACGGTCACCTGATGGCCCCACGCGGACAGGACGATCGGGGCGGCCTGGTTCTCGTACGGGCTCATCAGCGAGTAAGGCGTCTTCTTCACCTTCGCCGCGAGCGCGCCGACGTCCGCCTTGGCGGCCTTGCCGGTGTACGTCACCCAGACCGCGCCGTGCTCCAGCGCGTGCACGGCGTTCTCGTCCTGCACCGGCCCGGTGTAGACGTCGCCGTTGCAGTTGAGCCACATCGGGTTGTGGTTGCCGCCGACCGGCGGGTGCATCGGGTACGACACCTTGCTGGTGACGTGCGTCCGCGACAGCTTCCCGGACCAGGTCCGCACCCCGTCCTTGCCGGTGGTGAAGTGCCCCGAGTCGCCGGAGTTCTTGGCGTCGCCGCTCGCCGCCGAGTCCTTCTTGCCGGACTGCGAGTTCACCAGCACCACACCGCCGACGGCGAGGCCGGCGACGACCACCACCCCGGCGGCGACGATGAGCACCCGGTTGCGGCGCGCGCGGGCGCGCTCGGCGCGCCGCATCTCCTCGATGCGTGCCTTGCGCGCGGCGGCGCTGCTGTTCTTGGCGGAACCCATGAGGCGTGTCCTTCTGGGGAAAGGGGCGTGGACGATGGGGCTCGCCGATCGTAGTGCGCTCGGGGGGCCGTTCCGCAGCGAGGGCACGGGAACCGAATAATTTGAACCAGCGATGCGCATTACCTACCCTCGTGGTATGCGGCTGCTGCGCTCCACCGACCTGGCCCTGCGGGTCCTCATGCGACTCACCGTCGCCGACGAGACCAGCCCCACGACCCGTCAGGTCGCGGGGGACATGGACGTGCCCTACACCCACGCGGCCAAGGTCGTCGCCGAACTCCAGCACATGGGGCTGGTCGACGCCCGCCGCGGCCGGGGCGGCGGCCTGAGTCTGACCGAAAAGGGGTGCACGGCGTCGGTGGGCGCCGTGGTACGCGCCTTCGAGGGCGACGGCGACGTCGTCGACTGCGACGGTGCCGGCCAGGGCACCGCACCCTGCCCGCTGAGCTCGGGCTGCCGGCTGCGGGGCGCGCTGCGCCAGGCCCAGGAGGCGTTCTACGCGGCGCTGGACCCGGTGACGGTGCAGGACATCGTCGTGAGCCCGACGGCTCCGCTGCTGCTGGAGATCGTCCGGGCACCGCAGCCCCGGTAGGGAAGCGCGCCGCGGCCCCGGCAGGGGAGCGGGCGACGTACCCGGTGACACGGAAGGGCGCCCCGCGGGCCCGGTGAGGTCCCGCGGGGCGCCCTTCGCGCTCGTCCGGGTCAGGCGGCCTTGGCGAGCCAGAGGTCCGGGCCGAACACCTCGTAGTGGATGTCGGCGGGGGCCACGCCCTTCTCGATGAGCTGGGCGCGCACCGCGCGCATGAAGGGCAGCGGACCGCAGAGGTAGGCGTGCGTGCCGGCCGGGACGTCGACGTCCGTCAGGTCGACCAGGCCGGACCGCCCGGCACCCTCGGCATCCTGCTCGTAGAAGAAGACCGGCTCGGCGTCGGGCAGCTTCGCCGTGTACGCCTCGTGGTCGGTGCGCAGGGCGTGCGCGGCGGGGGAGCGGTCGGCGTGCACCACGGTCACCGGGGCCTGGTGACCGGTGAGGGCGAGCTGCTCCAGCATGGCGATCATCGGGGTGACGCCGATGCCGGCCGAGGCGAGCAGCAGCGGCGCCTCGGTGTCCTCCAGGACCAGGTCGCCGTAGGGGGCGGAGAGCTGCAGGACGTCACCCTCGCGCACGTGGGCGTGCAGGTGGTTGGAGACCTCGCCGTCGGGCGCGGTGCCGTCGCCGGCCACCCGCTTGACGGCGAACTGCCGCTCCGGCGAGCCGGGGGCCGCGGTCAGGCTGTACTGGCGGATCTGCCGGGCGCCGTCCGCGAGGGTGACGCCGACCGAGACGTACTGGCCGGCGCGGTAGCCGGGCACCGGGCCGTCGTCCACCGGGCGGAGCTTGAAGCCGGCCACGTCGGCGGTCTCGTCGATCCGCTCGACGACCTTCCACTCGCGCCAGCCCTGCTGCTCGCTCTGCTCGTACAGCCGCTTCTCGATGGCGATGAGGGCGTTGGCCATCAGCCAGTAGACGTCGGTCCAGGCGGCGGCGACCTCGGGGGTGACCGCGTCGCCGAGGATCTCGGCGATGGCGGCGAACAGGTGCTCGTGGACGATCGGGTACTGCTCGGGGACGATGCCCAGCGAGGCGTGCTTGTGGGCGATGCGCTCGAGCATCGCGTCGGGCCGCTGCTCGGGGTTGTTCACCAGGTACGTGGCGAAGGCCGCGATGGAGCCGGCCAGGGCCTGCTTCTGGATGCCGGCGGCCTGGTTGCCGCGGTTGAACAGATCCCGCAGCAGTTCGGGGTGGGCCTCGAACAGCCGGGCGTAGAAACGCTCGGTGATCTCGCCGATGGCCGCGCCGACGGCGGGCAGGGTGGCACGGACGGTGGCTGCTGACTGCTCGGACAGCATCAGGACTCCTCGATGGGCTCGATCGCTTCGACTCGCTCGATCGCTCGACTGATCAAAACGGTAGAGAAACTTGCATCTGAGATGCAAATTTAAGAGGGGTGGTATCGGTCACGCCCGAAGCGGACCGGCCATTACGGATGCCGCCCCGGACAGGCAAGATGGGCGGCAGAGCGGTACACCTGCCGTATGTGAGGCGTTCAGGCCGAGGACGCCCGGGTGATCAAGGTCCGCAACGCGCGTGAAACGGTGTTGTGGTGTGATGCTCAGGTGCCCGACCGCCTGCCCCCGCGATGTGGGAACCCGGGCGGCCTGACCAGCAAGGATGGGGAAGCGGAAGATGGACAAGCAGCAGGAGTTCGTGCTCCGGACGTTGGAGGAGCGCGACATCCGGTTCGTACGCCTGTGGTTCACGGACGTGCTGGGCTTCCTCAAGTCCGTGGCCGTGGCTCCGGCCGAGCTGGAGCAGGCCTTCGACGAGGGCATCGGCTTCGACGGCTCCGCCATCGAGGGCTTCGCCCGGGTCTACGAGTCCGACATGATCGCCAAGCCGGACCCGTCCACCTTCCAGGTCCTGCCCTGGCGCGCCGAGGCCCCCGGCACCGCCCGCATGTTCTGCGACATCCTGATGCCCGACGGCTCCCCGTCCTTCGCCGACCCGCGCTACGTCCTCAAGCGCGCCCTGGCCAAGACCTCCGACCTGGGCTTCACCTTCTACACCCACCCCGAGATCGAGTTCTATCTGCTCAAGGACAAGCCCGTCGACGGCTCCCGCCCGACCCCGGCCGACAACTCGGGCTACTTCGACCACACCCCGCAGAACGTGGGCATGGACTTCCGCCGGCAGGCGATCACCATGCTGGAGTCGATGGGCATCTCGGTGGAGTTCTCCCACCACGAGGGCGCCCCCGGCCAGCAGGAGATCGACCTGCGCTACGCCGACGCCCTCTCCACGGCGGACAACATCATGACGTTCCGCCTGGTCATGAAGCAGGTGGCGCTGGAGCAGGGGGTGCAGGCGACCTTCATGCCGAAGCCGTTCTCGGAGTTCCCCGGCTCCGGCATGCACACCCACCTGTCCCTCTTCGAGGGCGACCGCAACGCGTTCTACGAGTCGGGCGCCGAGTACCAGCTCTCCAAGGTCGGCCGCTCCTTCATCGCGGGTCTGCTCAGGCACGCGGCGGAGATCTCCGCGGTAACCAACCAGTGGGTGAACTCCTACAAGCGCATCTGGGGCGGCTCCGAGCGCACGGCGGGCGCCGGCGGCGAGGCCCCCTCCTACATCTGCTGGGGCCACAACAACCGCTCCGCCCTGGTCCGCGTGCCCATGTACAAGCCCGGCAAGACCGGCTCCGCGCGCGTGGAGGTCCGCTCCCTGGACTCCGGCACCAACCCGTACCTGGCGTACGCCGTCCTCCTGGCGGCGGGCCTGAAGGGCATCGAGGAGGGCTACGAGCTTCCCCCCGGCGCCGAGGACGACGTCTGGGCCCTGTCCAACGCCGAACGCCGCGCGATGGGCATCGAACCCCTCCCGCAGAACCTCGGCGAGGCCCTGGCCCTCATGGAGAGCAGCGACCTGGTCGCCGAGACCCTCGGCGAGCACGTCTTCGACTTCTTCCTCCGCAACAAGAAGTCGGAGTGGGAGGAGTACCGCAGCGAGGTCACGGCCTTCGAACTGCGGAAGAACCTGCCGGTGCTGTAGGGGGCGGGTCACCGCCGATTCGTGGGGCCGATGGTTTTCGACCGTCGGCCCCGCGGCTTACGCGCACCCCTCGAACAGGTCACCACTTTGTCCGATGGTGCCGGGCCCATGAATTCATCAGGCTCGTCATCTCGGACCGGGACAGGCCCATGCGGTGTGCGACCTCCATTCGCTCTTCCCATCTGTGTATCGATCGCAGGGCCACATACCGAAAGCCGGTGCAGAATCCGGTGAAGATGATGAGGAGCATGGCGCCCCACAGGTCCAGCCAGGCGATGTCACGGGCGGGGTCGCCGCCCTTTCCGGCCGACCAGCTGATGGTGGCGCACAGCAGGACCGACGAGGCGGTGACGATGAACGCCCACATGACGTAAAGGAAGTTGAGCATCCTGTTGAGGTGAGTGCGATGCATCTTGTAGATCCGCACTCCACTCCGCACCGCAACCCTTCGCGGTGCTGGGATCGCGACCCCTGTCCTGTGCGCCACGGCACTCTCGCGAATCTCGTCCGCGAACATGAGGCGTAACTTCTGCTTCTCCGAGGCCGAGGTTCGTTGTGTCTTTGCGGCCTCGACTGCGCTCACCAGCAGGATGGCGCCGAACAGGGAACACAGGATCGCGGCGTAATCCTGGGTCATGCGGAGCTCGTGCGGGTCACTGGTAATCAAATGAACGATTCGACTGAACATCGACTCACCCTCCCCTGAGCGCGCCGTGGAGAGCGTATCCTTCCAGCCGAGTCCTGGTCCGCTCGTGGGACGAATCCTCCATCGCCGCGGCTGCCCCGGGCGGGGGCGGACGCTCATGCCGGCCGGGAAATCGCTGTCCCGGCCCCGCGGCCCGGTGATAGACAGCCGCAGTGGAAAACAATCTGGAGTTCTCCGGTCTGCTGCGGCTGATCGACGAGCGGTCGGCCGCCTTCCGTGCCGCGGTCGCCTCCGCGCCCAGCCTCGATGTGCGGGTGCCCACCTGCCCTGACTGGACGCTGTTCGATCTGGTCGAGCACCTGGGCGGGGGAGACCGCTTCTGGGCCGCCGTCGTCGGCGCGGGTCCCGCCGACGCTCCCCCGGCCGAGGCCGTCGCCGCGCGCGCCGCCGTCGCCTCCGGCGCCGTCGTGGCCGCGCCCCGCGAGCGCGAGGCCCTGTCGGCCTGGCTGGCCGAGTCGACGGAGCTGCTGCTGAGCGCGCTGCGCGAGGCGGGCCCGGACCGCGGCTGCTGGACGTGGTGGGGTACGTCGCAGTCGCCGCGGAACTCCGGTTGCGTCGCCCGGCACCGGGTCCAGGAGACCGCGGTGCACACCTACGACGTCCAGCTCACCCTGGGCTCCCCGCAGCCGCTGCCGGACGAGGTGGCACTCGACGGTGTCGAGGAGTTCCTGTCCACCTGCTGCGCGACGACCAGCGCCTGGCCGCACAAGCCCACTGCCTTCGACTTCCACGTCACCGAGGGCCCCTCCTGGCGCCTCACGGTCGACGGCGACGGCGCACGGTTCACGCGCCTGCCCGCCACCGGCGCGGGCCCGGAGCCGGCCGGCGTCTCCGTCCGGGGCACGGCCGGCGAGTTGGTCCTCTTCTTCTACGACCGTGTCCCGGCGGACTCCGTGCGGATCGACGGAGACGCCGGACTCATCGACCTGCTCCGCGCCTGGGAACCGGAGGACTAGGGAAACTCCCGTACTCCCGTGGCCGGTCCGGCGGACCCGCCGCCGGTCAGCAGTTGACGGGCGGGTGGCCGGAGGCGACTCGGCAGAAGTCCGCCCCGGGCCCGCCGTCGACCGTGCCGGCGTTCGGGCCCACGAAGAGGGAGTCGCCGCCGTCGCCGCCGAGGATTCTGCCGCTCGCCGTGGTACCGGAGTTGGCCGTGATGGAGTCGGCACCGCCGCCACCGTCGACGGTGCCGGCGACGACGCCGTTGATGGCGATGTAGTCGCTCCCGCCCAAGCCGTTGACGCTGTCGCCCGGGGCGAGGGCGCCGCAGCTGATGTAGTCGGAGCCGGCGGTACCGCTGACGGTCGTGCCGGACACGGGAAGGCCGTTGACCGTGCACGACGTCAGGGCTTGTGCGGGCGTCGCGGTCAGGGCGAGGGGAGCGGCCACGAGGGCGGCGGCGCAGAGCGTGCGCATCACGTGTCTGATCATGTAATGAATGGGTTCACGGTGACCGCATGATCGCAATCCAGCACCGTCGGTGACGCCACCGTCCGGGGTGGTCCACCGCCCGGACGGGCCACCGGGGGTCGGTGGCCCGTCGTGCGGGTCACCTGCCCCGGGCCCCCTGTGCGGGACGCTGCCGGTGGCGGGAGATGCGCTGGCGCGGTGGCCGGGTCAGGGTGACCTGCCGGACCAACTGCTGGAAGCAGGTCAGGGCGGCGAGGGCCGGCAGGACGGCCGCGGCCACCCCGGTGAAGGACCTCTCGGCCTCGGCCACGCAGAGCGTCATCGCGACGGAGGAGAACAGCAGCACCACGCACCAGGAGTGCAGGGCGCGCCGCCGGTGCAGCGCGGTCCGCAGGATGGAGAGCGAGGCCACCATCCAGGGGCCGTAGACGAGCAGCGGCCACCAGTGCAGCGGGCCGCTCCGGGTCTTGGCCGCGATGTGCTGCAGCGGGGTGTAGGCGGCCAGGCCGCCGAAGACGCTCACCATGGCCACGATGACGGCGGCGAGCGCCGCGATCAGGAAGCTGACCGTCTGCAGCCACGTGATGCGCAGTTTCCGCGTCCGTACCTTCCGGTGCCCGGCGGGATGGTGCCGGATGGGTGGCAGTTCGCTGGTGATCCGCGCCAGATTCTCCAGCGGGTCGCCGGTGCCGTGCTCGGCGCCGTACGCCGGGTCGGTGCCGTACGACGGTTCGGCGCCGTGCGACGGCTCAGCCCCGTACGCGGCCCCGTTCCCGTACGACGGCTCGGCACCGGTCCCGTACGACGGCTCGGTCCCGTACGCCGGCTCGCCCACGTACGCGGCCCCGGTCCCGTACGACGGCTCGGTCCCGTACGCGGCCCCGGTGCCGTACGACGGCTCGCCCACGTACGCGGCCCCGGTGCCGTACGACGGCTCGGCGACGCCGTATACCGGCTCGGTGCCGTACGGCTGCCCGCTGCGCGGTGGCGGCACGGCGGCCGTCTGCTGTGTCGCCTGCGCGCTCGCGGCGCCCTGCAGCAGATAGGTGAGTTCCTCGACCGGGTCCCAGCTCTCCTCCAGGGGTGCCGTCGAATAAAAATCCGCGTATTCGTTGTTCACGGAAAAGATTCGCCCCCGTCAGCCGGCCGTGTGGCAGCCGGACCGTCCCTGGTCGTTCCGGCGCCGGCCGAGGTCCCCCTGGGCCGCTTCGAGCACCCTCAAGCGCCTTGCGTTCGTCATATTCCGCTAACGCCACCGAACTCCTCCGGATGCGCGGCATTCGAGTGAGTCTGGACCGGGTAAAGCGCGGTCGACGTCATTTGTGATGAAGAGTCGAATACTCCGTTAAAAAGTCGTTCAACCTGGAAACGCGGGGGACAGGCCCGCCGCCAGCAGGCGCCAGCAGGCGCCAGCAGGCGCCAGCAGGCGCCAGCAGGCGCCAGCAGGCGCCAGCAGGCGCCAGCAGGCGCCGGGAGGTGCCGGTCCCGTCCGCCGGGACCGCGTAGAGGTCGGCCCCGTAGTCGCCCGGCAGCGCGTACACCACCGTGTGGTCGTCCCGCCACAGCGCCTGGTCGTCCACGCTCCGGGTCTCCGCCAGCGGGGTCTCGCGCATCGTGCGCAGGTCCAGGACGTACAGGCGCCAGGGGGCGTCCTCGGGCAGGCCCCTGACCCGCTTCTTGTAGGCGACGCGGGTGCCGTCGGGGGAGAGGGACGGGCACTCCACGTCGGTGTGCAGGGTGGTGACCGTGCGGGCGCGGAGGTCGCCGCGCACCAGGTAGGTGCTGCCCCCGGTCGCCAGCGTCGCGTAGAACGTGCGGTCGTCGGCGGCGAACGTCACGCCCCAGAAGTTCACGTCGGCCGCCCGGTAGGGGCGCCCGTCCTTGACGATCCAGAAGGACTCCAGAGTCGGGATCAGCCTGCCGGTACGGGTGTCGACGATCGCCGCCCGGGTGGAGAAGTCGGTGCCCGCGTACGAGTCGCCGCCCACGAACGCCGTCCAGGCGGCGAAGTGCCCGGTGGGGGAGACCCGGGCCCGGGAGGGGATGCCGGGGACGTCGTAGCGCGCCCGTTCCCTCAGGCGCGTGTCCAGGATCAGCGCGCGGTAGGTGTCCGAGACGGGGCCGTGCACGGCCTGCAGGCAGACCCCGGTGCCGGCGGCGGCGTGGAAGCGCAGGCACTTGACGCCCGAGGCGGTGCGCGGCCCGGACGGGTCGGCGGCCGGGACCGTGGTCAGCTCGTCGCGGTGCGGGCCCCACGCCATGTTGCGGAACACCATCCGGCCGTGCCCGGTCAGCGTCACCGGGCCCGGTGTGACCGCGGGGCCGCCGGCCTGCGGGCGGTCGCGGCGGTCCGCGCGCGCCGACGCGTGCAGCACGGACGCCAGGGCGACCGCCGCCAGCACCGCGACGGCCGTGAGCAGGATCAGGATGCGGGTGCGTGCGGTCATGCGGTCGCGGTGCCTTCCGGTGTGCCCGGGACACCGGGTGGGTGCCCGGGACGCGGGGTGAGGGAGACCGCCGCGCACCCGGCCGGCGCCACCGTCGCCCCGGCCACGGGCCGGACGGCGCCTTGCGCGGACGCCGGCGTACCGGCGCGGCTGTCCGCTCCGTACACGTCAGGACGCCCAGACGCCGGTGATGTCCTTGGCGGAGGCCGCGTTGCCCGCGTGCGTGCTCAGGCCCTGGGTGTCCTCCAGGGTGCGCAGCAGGTCGTAGTGGTTGTAGGTGGTGGAGGACGAGGCCCCCGGGGTGACCGGCTGTCCGTACAGGACCGTCGGGATGCGGTTGCCGCTGAGCCGGTTGTCCTCGTCGAAGGTGACGACGAGCAGGCTGTTGTGGGTCCTGGCCCAAGTCGCGTACGCGCCCAGGTTGTTCTGCAGCCAGGTGTCACCCGTCGACACCGAGCAGTCGTGCATGTCGCTGCACAGGTTCGGGATCACGAAGGAGAGCTGGGGCAGTGCCGAGTAGTCCGCCGGGAACTGCGCGAAGGTCTTGGCGCTCGACGTCGGCACGTTGCCGAAGCCGAACCACGGGTTGTGCTTGCGCGCGTACTTGCCGCTGCTGCACGTGGTCGAACCCTGGCTGGGCAGCGTCTCGTTGAAGCTGGCCCAGCTACGGCCGGCGGCGATCATCTCCGAGGCCAGGTTCGGCGCGGACGAGAACCCCGGGGTGTAGCAGCTGTCGTCCGTGATGCCCTGCGTCGAACCGGAGAACAGGGCGAAGTAGTTGGGCTGGCTCGGGTGGGTCTCGCCGTACGCCTGGCTCAGGTTGGCGCCGCCGGACTTGAGCGAGTTGATGTACGGGGCGCTGGAGGAGCCGATGACCTGGCTGTAGGCGTGGTTCTCGAAGACCACGACGACCACGTGGTCCGGGCTCGGCACGGCGCCCGCGGCATGCGCGGACTCACCGCCGAGCCCGGTCCACAGACCGATCGCGGCCGCGGCGAGAGCGGTCACCGAGGCCACGAGCGTACGAGCACGGCGGTACACGGGACTGCCGGACACATCAACCTCCGGGAGGGGGTGCGGGGCTGGCGGTGCGGACAGAGCATGCGCACGTCAATCTCCCCGTGGCCCACGGGCCCGAACCCCGCGGATGAAGAGCGGGTGAACTGCTGGGTGCCGCCCTCGCTCACGCGGGTGCCCCGCCGCCGGCATCAGGCGGTCCCGGCCCCACTGCGGTTAGGCTCGGCGCAGGACGAGGTGGACGGATCGCAGGGGAGGCCGGGCATGACGCCGGGGCGCAGGAGCAGTACCTTCACGCGGCTGCTGCGGCACGGCTTCACCGATCCGTCCGACGCCGAGCGCCTCCTGGACAGCGTCGAGCTGGCACCGGTGCGCGACGACCCGGTGCTGCTGGAGGCCCTCGGCGCCACCGCCGACCCCGACCTCGCCCTGCACGGACTGGTCCGGCTGCTCGAGGCGCAGCCCGCCCCGACCGCCCGCCGCGAGCTGCTGGACACCCTGACCGCGGCCAAGCCGCTGCGCGACCGCCTGCTCGGCGTGCTCGGCGCCTCCGCCGCCCTCGCCGACCACCTCGCCCGGCACGCCGGCGACTGGCAGGCCCTGGTCACCTACGAGCCCCGGGACCTGCACCCCGGAGTGGAGGAGTTCGAGCGGGGCCTCGCGGAGGCCACCGACGCCGTCTCCCTCCGGGTGGCCTACCGCCGCTGTCTGCTCTCCATCGCCGCCCGGGACGTCTGCGGCACCATCGACGTCGCCGACACCGCCGCCGAACTGGCCGACCTCGCCACCGCCACGTTGCGCGCCGCACTGTCCCAGGCCCGGGAGGCCGCCCCGGAGGACGCCGCCGTCTGCCGCCTCGCGGTGATCGCGATGGGCAAGTGCGGCGGCCACGAGCTGAACTACGTCTCCGACGTGGACGTGATCTTCGTGGCCGAGGCGGCCGACGGCGCGGACGAGGACAAGGCGCTCAGGTCCGCCACCAAGCTCGCCTCGCACATGATGCGGATCTGCTCGGAGACCACCGTCGAGGGCTCCATCTGGCCCGTCGACGCCAACCTCCGTCCCGAGGGCCGCAACGGCCCCCTGGTGCGCACCCTCAGCAGCCACCTCGCCTACTACCAGCGCTGGGCCAAGACCTGGGAGTTCCAGGCCCTGCTCAAGGGCCGCCCGGTCGCCGGTGACGCCGAGCTGGGGAAGGCCTACGCCGACGCCCTCGGCCCCCTGGTCTGGCAGGCCGCCGAGCGGGAGAACTTCGTCGCCGACGTGCAGCGGATGCGCCGCCGGGTCATCGAGAACATCCCCGCCGCCGAGCTCGACCGCCAGCTCAAGCTCGGCCCGGGCGGGCTGCGGGACGTCGAGTTCGCCGTACAGCTCCTGCAGCTCGTGCACGGCCGCACCGACGCCACCCTGCGCAGCGGCACCACCCTGGACGCGCTGCGGGCCCTCGCGGCCGGCGGCTACGTGGGCCGCGAGGACGCCGCCCGCCTCGACGAGGCCTACCGCTTCCTGCGCTCCATGGAGCACCGCATCCAGCTCTACCGGCTGCGCCGCACCCACCTCGTCCCCGAGGCGGAGGCCGACCTGCGCCGCCTCGGCCGCTCACTGGGCCTGCGCACCGACCCGGTGACCGGCCTGCAGCGCGAGTGGAAGCGGCACGCCGGTGTCGTACGGCGGCTGCACGAGAAGCTCTTCTACCGCCCGCTGCTCGACGCGGTCGCCCAGCTCGCGCCCGGCGAGGCACGGCTCAGTGCCGAGGCGGCCCGCGAGCGCCTGGTCGCCCTCGGCTACGCCGACCCGGCCGCCGCCCTGCGCCACCTGGAGGCCCTCGCCTCCGGAGTGACCCGCAAGGCGGCCATCCAGCGCACCCTGCTGCCCGTCCTGCTCGGCTGGTTCGCCGACTCCGCCGACCCGGACGCCGGCCTGCTCAACTTCCGCAAGGTCTCCGACGCGCTCGGCAAGACCCCCTGGTACCTGCGGCTCCTGCGGGACGAGGGCGCGGCCGCCGAGAACCTGGCCCGCGTCCTGTCCGCGGGCCGCCTCGCCCCCGACCTGCTGATGCGCGCCCCCGAGGCGGTGGCGCTGCTCGGCGACGGCGACCGTGGCGGCGGCCTGGAGCCCCGCGAGCGCGGCCAGCTCGAGCAGGAGGTCCTCGCCGCCGTGCGCCGCGCGGAGAACGCCGCCCAGGGCGTCACCGCGGCCCGTGGCGTCCGCCGCCGCGAGCTGTTCCGCACGGCCGCCGCGGACATCGTCGGCTCCTACGGCACCGAGACCAGCGCCGCCGAGGCCGACCAGGGCGCTCTGGTGGACCGGGTCGGCGCCGCGGTCTCCGACCTGACCGCCGCCACCCTGGCCGGCACCCTGCGCGCGGTGGTCCGCGAGGGCTGGGGCGACACCCTGCCCACCCGGTTCGCGATCATCGCCATGGGCCGCTTCGGCGGGAACGAGCTGGGCTACGGCTCCGACGCCGACGTGCTGTTCGTGCACGAACCGCGGGACGGCGTCGCCGAGCAGGAGGCCACGGCGGCCGCCAACAAGGTCGTCGCCGAGATGCGCCGGCTGCTGCAGCTCCCCAGCGCCGACCCGCCGCTGCTCATCGACGCCGGTCTGCGTCCCGAGGGCAAGTCCGGGCCGCTGGTGCGCACCCTGAAGTCGTACGAGGCCTACTACCGCCGCTGGTCCCTGGTCTGGGAGTCGCAGGCGCTGCTGCGGGCCGAGCCGGTCGCCGGGGACGACGATCTGGGCGGCCGCTTCACCGAGCTGATCGACCCGCTGCGCTACCCGCACGCGGGGCTCGGGGAGGACGCGGTCCGGGAGATCCGCCGGCTCAAGGCCCGCATGGAGTCCGAGCGGCTCCCGCGTGGCGCCGACCCCAAGCTGCACACCAAGCTCGGCCCCGGCGGACTGTCCGACGTCGAGTGGACCGTGCAACTGCTCCAGCTCCGGTACGGCGCGCGCGAGCCAGGTCTGCGCACCACCCGCACCCGCGCCGCTCTGGCCGCCGCCCAGGAGGCCGGCCTGCTCTCCGCCGAGGACGCGGCCGTACTGGACGAGGCGTGGGTGCTGGCCACCCGGGTGCGCAACGCGGTCATGCTGGTCCGCGGCCGGGCCGGCGACACCTTCCCCACCGAGCCGCGCGATCTGGCCGCCGTCGGCCGCTACCTCGGCTACGGCTCAGGGCACGCCGGGGACATGCTGGACGCGTACCGCCGAACCGCCCGCAGGGCGCGCACGGTCGTGGAGCAGCAGTTCTACGCGGACGGTGCCTGAGCCCGCGCCGCGGCCCGCGACGGCACCAGCCTCGGCAGCTCGTACGGCAGGCTGCCGTACCAGAGCCGGGCCACCGTGAAGCCGAAGGCCAGGCAGACGGCCCCGCCCACCGCGTCCAGCCAGAAGTGGTTGGCGGTGGCGACGATCACCAGCAGGGTCGCCACCGGGTACACCAGTCCCAGCACCCGCACCCACGGCACCGACGCCAGCGCGAAGACCGTCAGACCGCACCACAGCGACCAGCCGATGTGCATCGACGGCATCGCCGCGTACTGGTTCGACATGTGCTTCAGGTCGCCCGAGGCCATCGAACCCCAGGTGTGGTGCACCATCACCGTGTCGACGAAGCGGCCGCCGTTCATCAGCCGGGGCGGGGCCAGCGGGAACAGGTAGTAGCCGGCCAGGGCCGCACCCGTGGTCGCGAACAGCGACAGCCGGGTCGCCGCGTAGCGCCCGGGATGCCAGCGGTAGAGCCACACCAGCACCCCGATGGTGATCACGAAGTGCAGCGTGGCGTAGTAGTAGTTCATCCCGACGATCAGCCAAGTCACCGTGTTGACGGCGTGGTTGACGGACTGCTCGACGGCGATGCCCGCCTGGTGCTCGGCCCGCCAGACCCAGTCGGCGTTGCGCAGCGCCTTCGCCCGCTGTTCCGGGACCGCGTTGCGGATCATGGAGTACGTCCAGTAACTCACCGCGATCAGCAGGATCTCGAACCACAGCCGGGGCCGGCGCGGGCTGCGCGGACGGTGCCGACGACCCTGTCTGTCCTCGCCCGTGACGGCCCGCGGAACGGCCACCTCCTCGCGACCTTCCGAATCTGTCACGGTCGAGTCACTCATAGTCACAGAGTCTGCCAGAAAAGACTTCTCCGACAGATCATCCCAAGCCCGGTTCCCGGCCGCACGTCCTGGGGTCTTTCATCCGGGTCGGGCCGGGTCGGGGAGCGGGGTCCGGTGTGGGGGCACCTCCCACGCCTTTCGGACAGTGGGGGAGCCTCGCGAGGCGGAGGAGGGCGCCATGGCGACCGACGAGAACGCGGCGAGGCGCGGCACCGGTGCCCGCGAGCCCGGCATGATCCAGACGAAAGACCCCGAGGGTACGCGCGAGGCTCCAGTCCGCGGTCCCGGCCCGGCCGTCACGCGTGCTCGCACCGGCTCAGCCGCGGGCGCGGTCTCCCGGGGCGGAGGCGGTCGAACCGCGCACCACCAGCTCGGGCATGAACACGAACTCGCTGTGCGGCGCGGGCGTGCCGCCGATGTCCTCCAGCAGCGTGCGCACGGCCGCCTGCCCCATCGCCGGGACCGGCTTGCGGACCGTGGTCAGCGGCGGGTCGGTGAACGCGATCAGCGGGGAGTCGTCGAAGCCCACCACCGAGATGTCCCGCGGCACCTCGAGGCCGAGCTGCCGGGCGGCCCGTATCGCGCCGAGCGCCATCATGTCGCTCGCGCAGACCACTGCCGTGCAGTCCCGCCCGATCAGCGCGGCCGCGGCCGCCTGGCCGCCCTCCAGGGTGTACAGCGAGTGCTGGATCAGCTCGGTCTCCACCGTCTGCGCGGCGAGCCCCAGCTGCTCCTGCACCGCCCGCACGAAGCCCTCGATCTTGCGCTGCACCGGTACGAACCGCTTGGGGCCGAGCGCCAGCCCGATCCGGGTGTGGCCCAGCGACGCCAGGTGCGTCACCGCCAGCGACATCGCGGCCCGGTCGTCCGGCGAGATGAACGGCGCCTGCACCTTCGGCGAGAACCCGTCCACCAGCACGAACGGGACGCCCTGCGCCCGCAGCCGCTCGTAGCGCTGCATGTCGGCGGTGGTGTCCGCGTGCAGCCCCGAGACGTAGATGATCCCCGCGACCCCGCGGTCCACCAGCATCTCGGTCAGCTCGTCCTCCGTCGACCCGCCCGGGGTCTGGGTGGCGAGCACCGGGGTGTAGCCCTGCCGGGTCAGCGCCTGGCCGATGACCTGGGCCAGGGCCGGGAATATCGGGTTCTCCAGCTCTGGGGTGATCAGCCCCACGAGCCCCTCGCTGCGCTGCCGCAACCGCACCGGACGCTCGTAGCCGAGCACGTCCAGCGCGGCCAGCACGGACTGGCGGGTGGTGGCCGCGACGCCCGGCTTGCCGTTGAGAACGCGGCTGACGGTCGCTTCGCTCACCCCCGCCTGCGCAGCGATATCCGCAAGCCGTGTGGTCACGGCACCGGACTGTACCGGCCGGACCCCGCCTTGCACACCGACGGGACGCCGTGCGCGGGCGGCTGAACGACCTGCCGTGGGTTGCTGCCTCATCGCGCTCCTCGTCCTTCGCGGTCCCTTGTGAGGTCCTTGTCGAGCCGGTGTCCGCTCGCAAGGGGATGATTCCGGCGACGGAGGCGGATGGCAAGGCCTTGCAGAGTCTTGCACAAGTGTCCGTCAACCCGTGTACCGGCGGCGGATCAGGGTTTCGGTGGGATCTACCGCAGGTCACGGCGAGGTAACCCTCGGGTTCTCTTGCACTTTTTTTCTGCAAGGTCTTTCGCGGCGCTTACAACGCTGTTACGTTCCTGGTCGCCCGGCCGCCGCAACGGCGCAGTCGGCAAGACAGCGGGGCCGGTGGACGGGACCGCCCCTGCATCACACGGGCTTTAACCCTCAAGGAGAACTCATGCGGCGTGGCATAGCGGCCTCCGCGCTGGTGGCGTCCCTCGCCCTGGCGGCGACGGCGTGCGGCGGTGGCGACAGCGACAGCAAGTCGGACGGCCCGGTCACCATCACCTGGTGGGACACCTCCAACGCCACCAACGAGGCACCGACGTACAAGGCCTTGGTCCAGCAGTTCGAGGCCGCCAACAAGGACGTCAAGGTCAAGTACGTCAACGTGCCCTTCGACCAGGCGCAGAACAAGTTCGACACCGCGGCCGGCTCCAAGGGTGCCCCGGACCTGCTGCGCTCCGAGGTCGGCTGGACCCCGGCCTTCGCCAAGAAGAGCTACTTCCTGCCGCTGGACGGCACCGAGGCCCTCGCCGACCAGGCCAAGTTCGAGCCGAACCTGATCAAGCAGGCCCAGTTCGAGGGCAAGACCTACGGCGTGCCGCTGGTCACCGACACCCTCGCCCTGGTCTACAACAAGGCCCTGTTCAAGAAGGCCGGCATCACCGAGGCTCCCAAGACCTGGGACGAGCTGAAGTCCGACGCCGCGAAGGTCCAGGCCAAGGCGGGCGTGCCCGGCTACTGGGGCTCCACCCAGGCCTACTACGCCCAGTCCTTCCTGTACGGCGAGGGCACCGACACCGTCGACGCCGCCGCCAAGAAGATCACCGTGAACTCGGCCACCGCCAAGAAGGCCTACGGCACCTGGCTGAGCCTGTTCTCCGGCAAGGGTCTGCACAAGGCCGACACCACCGCCGACGCCTACGCCCACATCCAGGACGCGTTCGTCAACGGCAAGGTCGCCGCGATCATCCAGGGCCCCTGGGAGATCACGAACTTCTACAAGGGCAGCGCTTTCAAGGACAAGTCCAACCTCGGCATCGCCACCGTCCCGGCCGGCTCGGCCGGCAAGGCGGGCGCCCCGACCGGCGGCCACAACCTCTCGGTCTACGCCGGCTCCGACAAGGCCCACCAGGCCGCGGCGCTGAAGTTCGTGAAGTTCATGACCTCGGCGAAGTCCCAGGAGACCATCGCCCTGAAGAACTCCACCCTGCCGACCCGCGGCGACGCCTACACCGCCCAGGTCAAGGCCGACCCCGGCATCGCCGGCTACCAGGGCGTCCTCTCCGCCGCCCAGCCCCGCCCGGCGCTGCCCGAGTACAGCTCCCTGTGGGGTCCGCTGGACACCGAGCTGCCCAAGATCGCGGGTGGCAAGGAGTCGCTGGACAAGGGCCTGAGCAACGCCGAGCTGGCCGTCGCCAAGCTGGTGCCCGACTTCAGCAAGTGAGCCCGGGTGGCCGCCGGATCCTCTCCCGGAAGGGGGAAGGATCCGGTGGCCACCGCCCTGTGCCCGGCCCAACCCTGATCCTCCAGAAGGTGTCGAACCATGACAGTCGCCATCGACCGCGCGACCGGCAAGCGCCGCGGTGACCGCGCGCCTCGGCCCGGGCTGGGCCGGCGCTTCAAGGACAGCTACCAGAAACACTGGTACGCCTACGTGATGATCGCCCCGGTGGCGGTCGTACTGGGCGCGCTGGTGATCTACCCGCTGGTGTACGGCCTGTACCTGACGCTCACCGACGCCAACAGCCTCAACACCGCCCGCACCATCGGCGTCAACCACATCGACGCCACCTACAAGTTCATCGGGCTCGACAACTACAAGGACATCCTGTTCGGCCCGACGGCGTACGACCGCTTCTGGTCGCACTTCATCTGGACGATCGCCTGGACCGCCCTCTGCGTCGCACTGCACTACTGCATCGGCCTCGGCCTCGCCCTGCTGCTCAACCAGAAGCTGCGCGGCCGCACCTTCTACCGGCTGATCCTGATCCTGCCGTGGGCCGTGCCCACCTTCGTCACCGTCTTCGGCTGGCGCTTCATGCTCGCCGACGGAGGGATCATCAACTCGGCGCTGAACGCGCTGCACCTGCCGGCGCCGCTGTGGCTGGAGGACACCTTCTGGCAGCGGTTCGCCGCCGTCATGGTCAACACCTGGTGCGGTGTGCCCTTCATGATGGTCTCCCTGCTCGGCGGCCTGCAGTCCATCGACGCCTCGCTCTACGAGGCGGCCGAGATGGACGGCGCGAACGCCTGGCAGCGCTTCCGGTTCGTCACCCTGCCCGGGCTGAGGTCCGTCAGCTCCACCGTCGTCCTGCTGGGCATCATCTGGACGTTCAACCAGTTCGCGGTCATCTTCCTGCTGTTCGGGAACACCGCGCCGGACGCGCAGATCCTCGTCACCTGGTCCTACTACCTGGGCTTCGGACAGCAGCCGCGTGACTTCGCGCAGTCGGCCGCCTACGGCATCCTGCTGCTGGCCATCCTGATCGTCTTCACCTCGTTCTACCGCCGCTGGCTGAACCGCAACGAGCAGCAGCTCGCGATCTGAGGCAGGAGTCCCCATGACCACGACCACCGTCGAGACCTCCGCCCCGGTCACCGAGCAGCGCCCGGCGCAGGGTGCCCGCAAGGACCGCCGCCGCGGCGCGAACGGCCGTCTCGCCAAGTTCGCCTCCCACGGCGTCCTCATCGTCGCGAGCCTGATCGCGCTCTTCCCGATCGCCTGGCTGATCTTCCTCTCCCTCGGCCCGGACAAGGACGACTACCTGCACCCGGGCGGCATCTGGCACAAGATGGCGTTCAGCAACTACTCGTTCGTCCTGCTGCACACCGGCTTCTTCGACTGGATGAAGAGCTCGCTGATCGTCTCGCTGGGCACCACCGTCATCGGTGTCTTCGTCGCCGCCACCACCGGCTACGCCGTGTCCCGGATGCGCTTCCCCGGCTACAAGAAGTTCATGTGGGTGCTGCTGGTCACCCAGATGTTCCCGATCGCCGTGCTCATCGTGCCGATGTACCAGATCCTGTCGGACCTGCAGCTCATCGACAGCTACCTGGGCCTGATCCTGGTCTACTGCTCGACCGCGGTGCCCTACAGCGCCTGGCTGCTCAAGGGCTACTTCGACACGATCCCGTTCGAGATCGACGAGGCGGGACGGGTCGACGGCCTCACCCCGTTCGGCACCTTCTTCCGGCTGATCCTGCCGCTCGCCAAGCCGGGCCTCGCGGTCGCCGCCTTCTACAACTTCATCACCGCGTTCGGTGAGGTGGCCTTCGCCTCGACGTTCATGCTCGACGACAGCAAGTACACCTTCGCCGTCGGTCTGCAGAGCTTCGTCAGCGAGCACGACGCGCAGCGCAACCTGATGGCGGCCACCGCCGTGCTGGTCGCGATACCCGTGTCCGCGTTCTTCTACCTCGTGCAGAAGAACCTCGTCACCGGCCTCACCGCCGGCGGCACCAAGGGCTGACGCCCGCCGGAAGGAAGCTCCCGCGCGCCGCAGTGCGCGCGGGTAGGCGGCCGCGGTGTCCATCCGACCCCGCCGGCACCGCGGCCGCCTCGCAAGCACCGGTCCCCGCCGCCGCACACACGCCCATCACTGACCCCTGGCCCCCCACCCGGCCCCGCCCGGGCGGGGGGACCCCCACCGCATCAAGGACGCCATGAGCCAGCAGAATTCTGCAGCCCCGGCCACCGACTCCGCCGTCGCCACTGTCGCCGCCAGCCGTGACTGGTGGCGGGACGCGGTCATCTACCAGGTCTACCCGCGCAGCTTCGCCGACAGCAACGGCGACGGCATGGGCGACCTGGAGGGCGTGCGCTCCCGCCTCCCGTACCTGCGCGACCTCGGTGTCGACGCCGTGTGGCTCAGCCCCTTCTACGCCTCCCCGCAGGCGGACGCCGGCTACGACGTCGCGGACTACCGTGCCGTCGATCCCATGTTCGGCAACCTGCTCGACGCCGACGCCCTGATCCGCGACGCCCACGGGCTGGGTCTGCGGGTCATCGTCGACCTGGTCCCCAACCACTCCTCCGACCAGCACGAGTGGTTCAAGCGCGCCCTCGCCGAGGGCCCCGGCTCCCCGCTGCGCGAGCGTTACCACTTCCGCGCCGGCAAGGGGACGGACGGCGAACTGCCGCCCAACGACTGGGAGTCCATCTTCGGCGGCCCGGCGTGGACCCGGGTGACCGAGCCGGACGGCACCCCCGGCGAGTGGTACCTCCACCTGTTCGCCCCCGAGCAGCCCGACTTCAACTGGGAGCACCCGGCCGTCGGCGACGAGTTCCGCTCCATCCTGCGCTTCTGGCTGGACGTGGGCGTGGACGGCTTCCGCATCGACGTGGCCCACGGCCTGGTGAAGGCCGACGGCCTGCCCGACCTCGGCTCGCACGAGCAGCTCAAGCTGCTGGGCAACGATGTCATGCCGTTCTTCGACCAGGACGGCGTGCACGAGATCTACCGCCAGTGGCGCACGGTCCTCGACGAGTACGCCGATGCAATGGGGCCCGAAGGGCCTTCCGCAGAAGGGCGGGGGCGGGAGACGGGTGGGCGTATCTTCGTCGCCGAGGCGTGGACCCCGACCGTCGAGCGCACCGCCAACTACGTCCGCCCGGACGAGCTGCACCAGGCCTTCAACTTCCAGTACCTGGGCACCGAGTGGGACGCGGCGGAGCTGCGCACGGTCATCGACCGCACCCTGGAGTCGATGCGCCCGGTCGGCGCCCCGGCCACCTGGGTCCTGTCCAACCACGACGTCACCCGGCACGCCACCCGCTTCGCCAACCCGCCCGGCCTCGGCACCCAGCTCCGCACCGCCGGCGACCGCGACCTCGGCCTGCGCCGGGCCCGCGCGGCCTCCCTGCTGATGCTCGCCCTGCCCGGCTCGGCGTACATCTACCAGGGCGAGGAACTGGGCCTGCCGGACGTGGTGGACCTGCCCGACGAGGTGCGCCAGGACCCCGCGTACTTCCGGGGCGCCGGCCAGGACGGCTTCCGCGACGGCTGCCGGGTGCCGATCCCGTGGACCCGCGAGGGCTCCTCGTACGGCTTCGGCGACGGCGGTAGCTGGCTGCCGCAGCCGGCGAGCTGGGCCGAGCTGAGCGTGGAGGCGCAGACCGGCGTGCCCGGTTCGACGCTGGAGCTGTACCGCTCCGCGCTCGGGCTGCGCCGCTCCCAGCCCGGTCTGGGCGCGGGCGAGGCGGTGGAGTGGCTGCGGGCGCCGGAGGGCGTGGTGGCCTTCCGGCGCGGCGAGTTCGTGTGCGTCGCCAACACCACCGGCGAGTCGGTGACCATGCCGGCGTACGGCCGCGTCCTGCTCGCCAGCGGTGAGGTGACCGAGGCCGGCGGCGAGGCGAAGGTGCCGGCGGACACCACCGTCTGGTGGACCGCGGCGGACTGACGCCCCCTCTGAAATTTCTTGCATCAACTTCACACCGGCCCGCTGCCTTTCAGGCAGCGGGCCTTTAACATCTGCGTCACCGCAAGTTTGCTGAAACATTTCAGCAAGCGCCTTCGGCGGTACCCCACACCCTTCGATGAAGAAGGAACCCCACATGGCACGCAGAACCCTCTCCGGAGCGGTCGCCCTCACGGCCGCTGCTCTTGTCATGGCCCCGACGATCGTGCAGGCCTCCCCGCCCGGCACGAAGGACGTCACCGCGGTGCTCTTCGAGTGGAACTACGCCTCGGTGGCCCGCGAGTGCACCAGCACCCTCGGCCCCGCCGGCTACGGCTACGTCCAGGTCTCCCCGCCCGCCGAGCACATACAGGGCTCGCAGTGGTGGACCTCGTACCAGCCCGTCAGCTACAAGATCGCCGGCCGCCTCGGCGACCGCACGGCCTTCCAGAACATGGTGAACACCTGCCATTCGGCCGGCGTGAAGGTCGTCGCCGACACGGTGATCAACCACATGTCGGCGGGCAGCGGCACCGGCACCGGCGGCTCGTCGTACACGAAGTACAACTACCCGGGCCTGTACTCGTCCTACGACTTCGACGACTGCACCTCCCAGGTCAGCAACTACCAGGACCGCTGGAACGTCCAGCACTGCGAACTGGTCGGCCTGGCCGACCTCGACACCGGCGAGGAGTACGTCCGCAAGACCATCGCCGGCTACCTGAACGACCTGCTCTCCCTGGGCGTCGACGGCTTCCGCATCGACGCGGCCAAGCACATCGACAGCGCCGACCTCGCCAACATCAAGTCGCGGCTGACGAACCCCGGCGCCTACTGGAAGCAGGAGGTCATCTACGGCGCGGGCGAGGCCGTCCAGCCCACCGAGTACACCGGCAACGGGGACGTCCAGGAGTTCCGCTACGCCTACGACCTCAAGCGGGTCTTCAACAACGAGAAGCTGGCCTACCTCACCAACTACGGCGAGGGCTGGGGCTACATGAGCAGCTCCAAGGCCGGTGTCTTCGTCGACAACCACGACACCGAGCGCAACGGCGCCACCCTCAACTACAAGAGCGGCGCCAACTACACCCTGGCCAACGTCTTCATGCTGGCCTGGCCCTACGGCGCCCCCGACATCAACTCCGGCTACGAGTGGTCCGACGCGGACGCCGGCCCGCCCAACGGCGGCCAGGTCAACGCCTGCTGGCAGGACGGCTGGAAGTGCCAGCACAAGTGGCCGGAGATCATCAACATGGTCGCCTTCCGCAACGCCACCCGGGGCGAGTCGGTCACCAACTGGTGGGACAACGGCAACAACGCGATCGCGTTCGCCCGGGGGACCAAGGGCTACGTGGCCATCAACCACGAGTCCTCCTCGCTGACCCGCACCTACCAGACCTCGCTGCCCGCGGGCACCTACTGCAACGTCCAGAACAACACCACGGTGACGGTGAACTCCAGCGGCCAGTTCTCGGTCACCCTCGGCTCGAACACGGCCCTGGCCATCTACGCCGGCAAGTCGAGCTGCTGACGCGCCCCTGACCGCGCCCACCTCGTCCCGCCCCGGGGTCACCCGTACCCGAGGCGGGTGCCTATCTCCCCGGCGACCTCAGGGCGGGGGAGGTACTCCACGACGCTGTGGGACCGGTCGCGGCCGTCGGGGCCGACCGGAGCAATCGCGCGTGCGCGGCTCCGGCACCGGTTCGAGGCTGGTCTCATGAGTATCCGTCCCTGGGTCGTCGTCGAGGCACCGGACGGCCGTGGCCTGCGCCGGGTCACCATCGGCAACGACACCGTAGGCAGCTCCTGGTCGCTGCGTGAGCTGCGAAGGATGCTGGACCGCCTCGGGTACCCGGACCTGGATCTGGCGGACCCGGCGTCGGTGTGCTGGCGCGGAGGGGACAGCGGTACCTGGCCCGACCGGGCCCTCCGGCGCCGGGTGACCGGTGCGCTCATGACAGCGGGACTGCTCGCTTCCGCGGTCCTCAACGGGCTGATCGGATGGCCGGACGCCGCCGGTGCCCTGACGTTCGCGCAACGGCTCACCGGGGCCTTGTTCGTCCTGTCCGGTCTGGTGCAGCTCGCGGCGGCGGTCGCGGTGCTCGACTACTGGGGGAGACGGCAGTCCCGGGTGTCCGGTGCCGTCGTCCTGCTCGGCGTCCTCATATCGCTGGCCACCGACAGCCTTCTCATCCTGATGTGGCGGGAGGAGGCGGAGTACACGCCCTACATGCTGGCGTTCATGCCTCTGTGGTGCTGGTCCGCGTGGGCCCTCTGGCTGCTGGTCCGGCAGAAGTCGTGGCAGGGGGTGCCGCAGCCCAGGAAATTCGCGGCCGGCGTGATTGTGCCGGCTCTCCTCACCGCTACCAGCCTGGCGTACTCGACCATGTTCCAACCCGCGGTGGCCCCCATACGTCTGACCCTGAAGACGGAATTCGGAACAGTGCGGGCGGACCGCACGCTCCCATTCGTCCAGGTCCCGCTGAAACTCTCCGTCAAGAATACTGGCGCTTTCTCCGTGTACGTCGTCATCGATGACTTCACCGTCTACGGCAGGACCGCCAAGTATTCCGAGCGCGGCACATCGACGACGGACACGTGGCGAAAGAGCGTCGATGAGGACGACGAGGAGGCGGAACTCCACGTCGATCAGCCAGTCTTTACCGTCATAAGCAGCGGACGATTCTATGCGCCCGGCCAAGTGATCGAAGGCGGGCGGGAAGACGTTCGGGAGCATGTGTTCCAGATCCCCAGAAGCGCCAGATATGATCTGCTCTACGTCGAAGCGCAAATAACATACATAAAGACGGACCAGGGGCATATCGACGCCACTGAGTTCCGTACCCCACATCCGTCATGGAAGAAGAGCGAGGGTCGGTTCTACTGTTCTGCGGAGAATCCGTGCCCGCCGCAGCTCATATATCTCGCCAGGGTGCGCAACGGCAACAACCTGGTGGACGTGACCCGTGGTGCGCGCTACGTCCTGGCGATCTGGTCTCCGACGGAAAGGCCTGTGTATTCCATTTCCTCTTATCACTTCCAGGGTAAGGGTGTAAACTTCTCGCAAGAGAAGCGAGAGCTGGACAGGTACGGTGTTGCGACGATCGACGCGCAGGCGGAGGCCTCCATGGCAGAGTTGCTGAAGTCTATTCCTTCTCCTCAGCCATCTTGACCCAGGTGCCCGACTCGACACCCGAGTCCTGGTCGAGCTGCAGGGCAGCCCGCAGGCAATGTAGCGCCGGGGTTCCCAGGGCCCCGAACAGCTCGTTCGCCGGTACCGAATCGGCGAGCTTGGGAATGAGTCGCTTGATTTCGAGCTCGGCGTCGGCGAACTTGTCGTTACGCAACTGGGTGAGGACGTGGAGGAAGTCGTCGCCCGTCTCCTTGGACTTCCAGAAATCCTTGACGCCCTCCGTGTTCCACTTCTCGGGAAGCAAGTCCTTCAGATCCCTGCCGAGGCTCTTCTCCGGGGCGTACTCGAAGATGGAGTTGGTGCAGACTTCGGCCGCCTTGCCGAGCCGCACGTCCGGCAGGCCCTGCGCGGAGATCGCTTCCTCCTGCTTCTTCTTCATCCGATCGACCTGCTTGTCCAGCTCCTTGCGCGCCTTTTCGCGTTCCTCGTCCGACGCCCTGGGGTCGCCGACCTTGTCCAGCGACGAACTGGCCTCGTACGCGCTCTGCGCCAGTTCCTTGCGCCCCTCGTCGGGCGTATTGGGGTCGCTGCTCGTGAGCGTTGCCAGCACGATTGCCCGTGCGCGCCGCAGATTCCCGGAATCGGTATGACCCGCCTGCGCTTCCCTTTGCGTGAAGAGGAGCGTCTGGCTCGCGGTCCGGACGTGGTGCTTGCGCACCTCGTCCGGCGTACCGCGGTCGCTGATCCTGGGGAGATCGGAGGCCAGGCCGTCGACGACGAAGTAGGCCGTTTGCCGATCCGCGGGCGGCATTTTGGAGTTGCCGGCCGCGTCCAGAGTGGAGGCCACCTGTTTCACGAGCCCGGTCAGATCCTTCCGCACCGCTGCAGGTGTTCGGGGGTCACCGATCACCTCCAGGGCGGAGCTCACCGCCTGGGCGCTGCGGATGACCGCGTCCCGTTCCTGCGGCGAGGTCCGCGGATCCCGCACCGTGTGCAGGGCGGTGGTCAATTGCTCGACGCTCGGGACCAGTTCCCCGGGCACTTCGTCCTTCTTCCGGTCCAGGTCCGCCGTCGCCTTGTCGATCTCCTGCTTCGGCTGCTCAGGGGGAGTGGACCGCGCTGTGTCGCTGTCAGTGGGCTCAGGGGTCCCTGTCCCGCTCGTGGTGGACGGGGAAGGCGATGTCGCCGAGGGCGTGGTGGGCGGCGTCGTCGGACCGGAAGGCGTCGAGGGTGACGCGGTGGTCGGTGCCGGTGGAGGAGATGTCGGCGACGGGGGCTCCGGGGAGGGAGGCGTGGACTGAACGGGCGGGTCCGCCGCGGTCCGGTTGCCGACCTGAGGCGCCGGCGTGGCAGCCGCGTGGCCCAGGGGCAACGCGAGCGCCGCGGCCAGGACGGACGCACCGGCCAGATACGTGACGTGTCTTCGGGTGGTGCTGGCCATCATGAATCCTCTTCACCCGTTCGCCGTGTCCCGCGACGGCGGGCGCGCCGGTCGGGAAGCCGGGTGGGTCCGGTCTTCGGCGAGGGTTCCGGGCAGTGCGCCGAGCACGGCCCGGCGCACCGCGCCTTCGCCGTCGCGGCCACCCCTCCATCCACGCTCACTCCGGGGGCAGTGCGCCGCAACCGGGGGTGCCCGGGGCGGCGGCCGTCCCATCCCGCCTCGCGCGTGAAGCCCGATTGAAGCATCAACGGTTGTGTCGTCAATCGATCGGCGGGACAGTCCCCTTCGCCCTGCTCGCGCGTGCCTTCCGAGCCTCCCTCGCGATGCGCCCGGCCGCGGAGAGGCGGGTGCAAGTATTTGCTATGGGTTTCAACCCTCTTGCTGTAAACCTTTCGTGAGCGATACGGTCGCGCGGGCGCCCGGCATCGGAGCCGAGCCGCGGCGTGGGGTCGGACCCAGAAGAGCCGTAATCGCTAGGAGTTCCCGCCTGTGATACCGAGATGGCCGACGCCCTCGAGGCGCCGTACCCCGTACCGGCGGAGGGCCGCGGTCGTGACCGCCGCCGCTCTCGCCGCCGCCCTCGTGCAGCCGATGTCCGCCCACGCGGACCCGCCGCCCGCGCCCCCCTCGGACGCCGCGCTCGCCGCCCAGGCCGCCCGGCACGACGACACGCGCGAGCAGTTCTACTTCGTCATGCCGGACCGTTTCGCCAACGGGGACACCTCCAACGACAAGGGCGGGCTCACCGGTTCGCGCCTGAGCACCGGCTACGACCCCACCGACAAGGGGTTCTACCAGGGCGGTGACCTCAAGGGCCTGACCAAGCGGCTCGACTACATCAAGGGGCTCGGCACCACCTCCATCTGGATGGCGCCCATCTTCAAGAACCGCCCCGTCCAGGGCACCGGCGACAACGCCTCGGCCGGCTACCACGGTTACTGGATCACCGACTTCACCCAGGTCGACCCGCACTTCGGGACGAACAAGGACCTGTCGACCCTCATCTCCAAGGCACACGCCAAGGGCATGAAGGTCTTCTTCGACGTCATCACCAACCACACCGCCGACGTCGTGGACTACCAGGAGAAGTCCTACGGCTACCTGTCCAAGGGCGCCTTCCCGTACCTGACGAAGGACGGCAGGCCCTTCGACGACAGCGACTACGCCGACGGCACGAAGAAGTTCCCGGCCACCGACGCCGGCTCCTTCCCCTACACCCCGAAGGTCACCAGCAGGAGCAAGGTCCCGGCCTGGCTCGACGACCCGACGATGTACCACAACCGGGGCGACTCGACGTACGCCGGCGAGTCCACCACCTACGGCGACTTCTCCGGCCTCGACGACCTGTGGACCGAACGTCCCGAGGTAGTACGGGGCATGGAGAAGATCTACCAGCGGTGGGTCAAGGACTACGCCATCGACGGTTTCCGCATCGACACCGTCAAACACGTCGACATGGACTTCTGGACCCAGTGGGCGACCGCGCTGGACGCCTACGCGGCCGCGCACGGGCGGAAGAACTTCTTCATGTTCGGCGAGGTCTACTCCGCCGACACCTCCGTCACCTCCCCGTACGTCACCCAGGGCCGGCTGGACGCCACCCTCGACTTCCCCTTCCAGGACGCGGCCCGCGCCTACGCCTCCCAGGGCGGCAGCGCGCGGAAGCTGGCGGGCGTCTACGGTGACGACTACAAGTACACGACCGACAAGGCCAACGCGTACGAGCAGGTCACCTTCCTCGGCAACCACGACATGGGCCGCATCGGGTACTTCCTGAAGCAGGACAACCCCAAGGCCACCGACGCCGAGATCCTCAAGAAGGACAAGCTCGCCAACGAGCTGATGTTCCTCAGCCGCGGCAACCCGGTCGTCTACTACGGCGACGAGCAGGGCTTCACCGGCGCCGGCGGCGACAAGGACGCCCGCCAGACGATGTTCGCCTCCAAGGTCGCCGACTACCTCGACGACGACGAGATCGGCACCGGCCGCACCCACGCGAGCGACGCCTACGACACCGGCGCCCCGCTGTACCGGCAGATCGCCGGACTCGCGAAACTCCGCAAGGCCAACCCGGCGCTCACCGACGGGGTCCAGACCGAGCGCTACGCAGCCGACGGCGCCGGGATCTACGCGTTCACCCGCACGGACGCCAGGACCGGCCAGGAATACGTCGTCGCCCTCAACAACGCCGACGAGGCGAAGACGGCCACCTTCGCGACCGGTTCGGCCGGCATGTCCTACCGGGGCCTCTACGGCGCCGACGGCACCCGCGCCTCCGACGCCGACCGCGAGCTCACCGTCACCGTCCCGGCCGGCACCACCGTCGTCTACAAGGCCGCGGGCACCCTCGCCAAGCCGGCCACCGAGCCGACGATCACCCTGAAGGCACCGGCCGCCGGCGCCACCGGGACCGTCGAGCCGAGCGCGGACGTCGAGGGCGGTCGGCTCAACCGCGTCGTCTTCGCCGCCCAGGTCGGCAACGGCAAGTGGCGCACGCTCGGCTCCGCCGACCACGCCCCGTACAAGGTCACCCAGGCCATCGGCAAGGACGTACCGGCCGGCACCGCCCTGCGCTACAAGGCGGTCGTGATCGACTCGGCCGGGCGCACCGCGAGCGCCACGGCGAGCAGCACCACCGGCACCCCGGCCGCCCCCGAGGTCCCCACGGCCTCCTCCCGCGACTACGCGGTCGTCCACTACAAGCGCACGGACGGCGACTACGCCGACTGGGGCCTGTACGCCTGGGGCGACCTCGCCGACGGCGAGGCGACGAACTGGCCCGCCAGCCACCCCTTCGTGGGCCGCGACGCCTACGGCGCCTTCGCCTACGTCAAGCTCAAGCCCGGCGCCTCCGACGTCGGCTTCCTGGTGATCGACAAGGACGGCAACAAGGACGTCTCCGCCGACCGGTCCATCGACGTCACCAGGACGGGTGAGGTGTGGATCGAGCAGGGCAAGGACGACGTACTCACCAAGAAGCCCGACTACCCGGCCCAGGACACCGCCAAGGCGGTCCTCCACTACCACCGCGCCGACGGCGACTACGACGGCTGGGGCCTGCACGTCTGGACGGGCGCCGCGAACCCCACCGACTGGTCGAACCCCCTGAAGCCGGTGAAGACTGATGCCTATGGCGCGGTCTTCGAGGTACCGCTCACCGAGGGTGCCACCAGCCTCAGCTACATCATCCACAAGGGCGACGACAAGGATCTCCCGACCGACCGGTCCCTGGACCTCAAGGCCGACGGGCACGAGGTGTGGCTGTTGAACGGCCAGGAGCAGTACCTCCTGCCGCAGCCCGCGGGCAGCGCGGCCGCCCTCGACCTGACCACCTCCAAGGCGGTCTGGATCGACCGGAACACCGTCGCCTGGAACGGCGCCGACGGCGCCGCCTCCACCCAGCTGCTCTACTCCCCGGACGGCTCCATCGCCGTCAAGGACGGGACGCTGACCAGCGACGACGAGCACTGGCTGCGACTGACCAAGACGGCGCTCACCGACGCCCAGAAGGCGAAGTTCCCGCACCTGAAGGACTACACCGCCTGGTCCGTGGACCCGCGTGACCGGGACCGGGTGCGCGCCGCCCTGAACGGGCAGATCGTGGCCTCGCAGCGGGCAGCCAACGGCGCCGTGCTGGCCGCGACCGGCGTGCAGATCGCCGGGGTGCTGGACGACGTCTACGACGCCACCGGCGCCGAGCTCGGGCCGGTGTTCCACGACGGCAGGCCCACGCTCGCCGTCTGGGCGCCCACCGCCCAGTCCGTGAAGCTCGAACTGGACGGCCGCACGGTGCCCATGCACCGCAGCGCCACCACCGGCGTCTGGTCCGTCACCGGACCGGCGTCCTGGAAGGGCAAGCCCTACCGGTACGTCGTGAAGGTGTGGGCGCCCAGCGTCCGCAAGATGGTCACCAACAAGGTCACCGACCCCTACTCGGTCGCCCTCACCGCCGACTCCGAGCGCAGCCTCGTCGTCGACCTGAACGACCGGACCCTGGCGCCGGGCGGCTGGTCGGCGCTGCGCAAGCCCAAGGCCGTGCCGCTGAAGGACGCGCAGATCCAGGAGCTGCACATCCGGGACTACTCGGTCGCCGACAAGACCGTCCCGGCCAAGGACCAGGGCACCTACCTGGCCTTCACCGACAAGAACAGCGACGGCTCCAGGCACCTGCGCGCGCTGGCGAAGTCCGGCACCTCGTACGTGCACCTGCTGCCGGCCTTCGACATCGCCACCATCCCCGAGAAGAAGGCCGACCGGGCGAGCACCGACTGCGACCTGGCCTCCTACCCGGCCGACTCCGACAAGCAGCAGGAGTGCGTGGCGAAGACCGCCGCCAAGGACGCCTACAACTGGGGCTACGACCCGTACCACTACACGGTCCCCGAGGGCTCGTACGCCACCGACCCCGACGGCACCGCCCGTACGGTCCAGTTCCGGAAGATGGTGCAGGCGCTCAACCAGGACGGCCTCCGGGTGGTCATGGACGTCGTCTACAACCACACGGCCGCCAGCGGCCAGGCCGACACCAGCGTGCTGGACCGGATCGTGCCCGGCTACTACCAGCGGCTCCTCGCCGACGGTTCGGTCGCCAACAGCACCTGCTGCGCCAACACCGCGACCGAGAACGCGATGATGGGCAAGCTGGTCGTGGACTCGATCGTCACCTGGGCCAAGGAGTACAAGGTCGACGGCTTCCGCTTCGACCTCATGGGCCACCACCCGAAGGCCAACATCCTCGCGGTCCGCAAGGCCCTCGACGCGCTCACCCTCAAGAAGGACGGCGTCGACGGCAAGAAGATCATCCTGTACGGGGAGGGCTGGAACTTCGGCGAGGTCGCGGACGACGCCCGCTTCGTGCAGGCCACGCAGAAGAACATGGCCGGCACCGGCATCGCCACCTTCTCCGACCGGGCCCGTGACGCGGTGCGCGGCGGCAGCCCCTTCGACTCCGACCCCGGCGTCCAGGGCTTCGCGTCCGGGCTGTACACCGACCCCAACTCCTCCACCGCCAACGGCACCGAGGAGGAGCAGAAGGCCCGGCTGCTGCACTACCAGGACCTGATCAAGGTCGGGCTGAGCGGCAACCTCGCCAAGTACCGGTTCACCGACTCGGCCGGCAAGGAGGTCACCGGCGCCGAGATCGACTACAACGGCGCCCCGGCCGGCTACGCGGACGCGCCCGGCGACGCCCTCGCCTACGTGGACGCGCATGACAACGAGTCGCTGTTCGACGCCCTGACCTACAAGCTCCCCAAGGACACCTCCGCGTCCGACCGGGCCCGCATGCAGGTCCTGGCGATGGCCACGGCCGCCCTCTCGCAGGGCCCGGCGCTCTCCCAGGCGGGCACCGACCTGCTGCGCTCGAAGTCGCTGGACCGCAACTCCTTCGACAGCGGCGACTGGTTCAACGCCATCCACTGGAACTGCGCGGACGGCAACGGCTTTGGACGCGGGCTGCCCATGGCGGCCGACAACGAGTCCAAGTGGCCGTACGCCAAGCCGCTGCTGAGCACGGTGAAGGTGGGCTGCCCGCAGATCACCGGCGCCTCGGCCGCGTACCAGGACCTGCTGCGCATCCGTACCTCGGAGAAGGCCTTCTCCCTCGGCACGGCCGCGCTGGTGCAGGACCGGCTGTCCTTCCCGCTGTCGGGGAAGGACGAGACGCCCGGCGTGATCACCATGCGCCTCGGTGATCTGGTCGTCGTCCTCAACGCCACCCCGCAGCGGCAGGAGCAGCGGATCGGCGCCCTCGCCGGCAGCCGCTTCCGGCTGCACCCGGTGCAGGCGACGGGCACCGACCCGGTGGTGAAGTCCGCCTCCTACGCGGCCGGTTCGGGCACGTTCAGCGTCCCGGCACGGACCGTGGCGGTGTTCAGCGCATCGAACAAGTAGGGTCGGGCCGACGCCTTAGGACAGGAGTGCTCATGCCGCAGATCACCGTCGACTACTCCCACACCATGGAGGCCGCCTTCGACCGCGCCGGCTTCGCGCGGGAGCTGCACGAGGCGACCGCCGGGATCGCGGCGGCGAAGCTGGAGGCCTGCAAGACGCAGTTCCGGCCGAGCGCCTACACGGTGTTCGGCACCGAGGACCCGGCGGCACAGCGGGACGCCGTCGTGCACGTGACCATCGGGCTCCTCGCCGGCCGCAGCGACGAGACGAAGGCACGGCTCACCGAGGCCGTGCTGGAGCTGCTCCAGAAGTACGTCGGCGAGGCGGGCCTGAGCGTGCACGGGTCCGCCGAGATCCGCGACCTGGACGCGTCATACCGGAAGTTCGACCGGTAAGACCCTAGGAAGCCAGGGCGATGAGCCGGCCGACGAGCTCCGCGAAGGGGCCGTCGGCCGGCTCGTTCTCCACCATCGTGCGCAGCAGCAGCGCCATGTCCGTGTCGTGGGCGGCGCTGACGGCGGCCAGGGCGGCGAAGTCGTGCACGAGCTGGACCTCCAGTTCGGCACGCGGGACGCGCCGGCCGTCCAGCCAGATCAGCGCCGTCGACTCGGCCAGCGAGATCCAGCTGCGGACGACCAGTTCCAGGCGCGGGGGAGCGTCGGTGACGCCCAGGTGCGCGAGCATCTGCTCGTAGGCGGCCTGGCGCACCGAGTCGATGAGCGCGTTGGTGGTGGAGACGTGTTCCCTCGAGCGGACTTCGTCCGCGGGGACCGCCGGGCCACCGCGCATCAGCGCCGAGAAGCCGGGGCCGTGCTCGTCCACGAAGTCGAAGAAGCGGCGCATCACCCGCAGCAGCCGGGCCCCGAGCGGGCCTTCGTGCGGCTCGGCGAAGCGGCTCGCCAGATCCTCGGAGGCGCGCTTCAACGCGGCCTCGTACAGGCTGAGTTTGCCCGGAAAGTAGTGGTAGACCAGCGGGCGCGAGATGCCCGCGGCGGCCGCTATCTCATCGATGGAGACCTCGTCCGGCGAGCGCCTGCTGAACAGGTCCAGGGCGACACCGATCAGCTGCTGCCGCCGCTCCTCCACGCCCATCCTGCGGCGAACCCCGGTAGTCATACGAACACCTTACCGATTGAATTCGGCCGTCGGCGTTCACATGTCGAGCACCAACCGGTCGCTGCTGGCCCGCGACACACAGATCAGCATCGAGTCGGCACGCTCCGCGTCCGTCAGCAGCTCGTCCCGGTGGTCGACCTCGCCCTCCACGACCCGCTGTTGGCAGGTTCCGCAGAAGCCCTGCTCGCAGGAGTAGGCGGTGTCCGGCAGTTCGCTCCGCACGGCGGCCAGCACGGAGGAGCCGGCCGGGACGGTCAACGTCCGCCCGCTGCGCCGCAGCTCCAGCTCGAACCCGGCGTCCCCCGCGGCGGACGCACGGGCGGTGAACCGCTCCAGATGCAGCGTGGCGCCCTCCGGCACCCGCGCCTCCACCGCCGCCATCAGGCCCTCGGGCCCGCAGCAGTACACGGCCGTGCCCTCGGGCAGACCGGCGAACAGCGCGTCCAGGTCCGGGCGCCCGTCCTCGTCCTCGGCGACGAGCGTCAGCCGGTCCCCGGCGAGTTCCCGCACCTGCTCCAGATACGGCATCGAGGCCCGCGTCCGCCCGCCGTAGAGCAGCCGCCACTCGGTCCCGTCCGGCAGGGCGCGCAGCATCGGCAGGATCGGGGTGATGCCGATACCGCCGGCGACGAACACGTACGAGGGCGCGGCGAGGAGCGGGAAACGGTTCCGGGGCCCGCGCACCTCCAGCTCCATCCCCTCGGCGAGCCGCTCGTGCACCTCCCGCGAGCCGCCCCGTCCGTCCGCCACCAGCCGGGTGGCCAGCGTGTACGAGGAGGTGTCCGCCGGGTCGCCGCACAGCGAGTACTGCCGCACCAGCCCCGACGGCAGCACCAGGTCCAGATGCGCGCCCGGCTCCCAGCGCGGCAGGGCAGGGCCCTCAAGACGCAGTTGCACGACCCCCTCGGCGATCGTCTCGAGCCCGGTGAGCAGCGGCCGTGGGGCCCGGACGCGGGGGCGGCCGGAGACCGGCGGGTCCAGGGCGGGCAGGGGCCACAGCGGCGAGGCCCGCACACGGCGGCGCAGCGCCCGCCGGGTCAGCAGGGCGGCGCCCGCGACCAGCGCGACGGTCAGCGGCTTCGGCATCACGACCCGTCCTTCCGCGCGGCCGACGCGGCGGGGGAGGCGGCCAGATAGGCGACGGCCTGGGCCGTCGAGCCGTCCTGCGAGGGATGGTAGGAGCGGCTGAGATAGCGGGGGACGGAACGCAGCATGGCGCCGGTGGTGGGCAGCGTGCCGCGGCGGCCGCTGCGGTGGAACTCCCCGAGGGAGGCCCTGCCGTCCACGAGGGTGGGGTCGTTCTCCATGAAGAAGCGCGCCCCGCGCTGCCAGAGGAACACCAGCGCGCCGAAGGCGGCCGCCCAGGTGCGCACCCGGCGCCGGTAGCCGCCGTCCAGGTGCTGGAAGAGGTCGAAGGCGACGGAGCGGTGCTCGACCTCCTCGGCGCCGTGCCAGCGCAGCAGGTCCAGCATGGTCGGATCGGCGCCCCGCCGGTCCAGCTCACCGGCGTTGAGCACCCAGTCGCCGAGGAAGGCGGTGTAGTGCTCGATGGCCGCGATGAGCGCGACCCGCTCCAGCAGCCACCAACGGCGCGCCCGGCCCGGCGGCAGGGTGCGGTCGCCGAGCAGCTTCTCGAAGAACCAGTCGACCTGCGCGGTGTACGGCGTCGGGTCGAGCCCCTGCTCCTTGAGGTGCGGCAGGACCGCGTCGTGGGCCTGGGAGTGCATGGCTTCCTGCCCGACGAAGCCGATGACGTCCTCGCGGAGCCGGTCGTCCCGGATCAGCGGCAGCACCTGCTTGTACACGTGCACGAACCACCGCTCACCGGCGGGCAGCAGCAGGTGCAGCACGTTGATGGTGTGCGTGGTGAACGGGTCGCCGGGCACCCAGTGCAGCGGTGTGTCCTCCCAGGAGAAGGACACGTCGCGGGCCTTGAGCGGTATCCGCTCGGACTCCACCGGCCGGGCCTGCTTATTGGACATGGCGTCAATGTACTGACGGGTAGACCGCCTGAGAACCCCTTCGCGCCGCCTTGTTGACGCCGGTGTCAACTAGGGCCTGTCCGGAACGGCCCTAGCGCAGCCCGCTGATCGTCCTGCCGTCCTTCAGGGTCCCCTTCAGATCGGCCCGCGTCCCCTGACCGGCCTTGACCGCCAGCAGCGGCCCCTGACCGGCCGCGGTGATCCCGCCGCTCGCCCGGACCCCGGTGACGTCCGGGCCGCCCGCGGCCAGCAGGTACCAGTCCCCGGTCCTCGCCTTCCACAACACCCCGGCCAGCACCTGCGGATCACGGGGACCGCAGGCCGCCACATCGGCGCCCTTGGCGACGACCGCCCCGGCGGTCCGGCCCGGCGTCCGGAACTGGGCCAGCGCGGCCGTACCGCCGCCGCGCCAGGTCTCGGCCCTGGTGCACGCCCACTGGCCCGCACCGCTCCCGTCGGGCAGCGGCTGCTCGGCGAACGCCCAGGCATTGACGCCACGCACCCCCAGCGAGCGCTCCGTGGCCAGCGAGCAGGCGAACGGCGCCCAGGCGCGCAGCCCCTCGACCCCGGCCGCCTCGACGGGGGCGCCCGGACGCCCGGCGGTGAGATGGGCGGGCGCCAGCTCGCCCAGATCGGTGTGGAGCTGATCGCCCGAGGGGCCGGTGAGCTGGAGCACGTTCCAGGAGGTGCAACTGCCGGTCCGCAGGGCGGGGCTGGCCAGCGGGGCGGTGACGCCGTCGGTGACGGGGAGCGGCAGCGGGGCGGCGTCCGGTTTCATCAGGTCCCGCTGGGCGGCCTTGCGCACCCAGGGCGCGGTCAGATAGCGCACGTTGCCGTCGGAGCGGCCCAGGACCAGCGCGCTCGCCTCGGTGCCGGTCGCGCCGTCGACCCGGGCGAAGTCAAGGGCCGCGCCCGCCGTGCCGTCCCTGGGCTCGGCGTAGCGGGTGATGCGCAGGCCGTCGTAGAGGATCACCACGCGCGCGCTGTCCACCTCGCCCGCGTACAGCAGCTGGGGCGGGCCCGCCGGACCGCCGGTCTGGGTGCCCGGGGTCGCCGAGACGCGGACCGTCTCGCCGGGCCGGGCCCACACGGCGAGGGCGCGGCGCAGCAGTGCCCGGTCACCGGTGAGCGTGCCGCGCGCCGGCCACACGGAGAAGTCGGTGCGGGCGGAGGACCGCCAGGCGGCCGGGGCGATCCGGACCAGCTTGCCGGGAACGAGGGCGGCTTCGGCGGCCGGGTTCTCCGCGTAGAGCGGGGCGGCGGCGCCGTCGGGTCCCCAGCCGCCGCCCGGCAGGGTCACCAGCGCCCCGCACACCGCGAGCGCGGCCACCCCGGCGAGCGCCGCCTTGCTGTGCTGGCGGCGGCGCACCAGATCGGTGGGCCTGGCCTGCAGCGAGCAGGGGTCGAATTCCGGGGAGCAGAGCAGGGCGTCCTGCGCGGGCACCCCGTTGGCCTCGGACAGCGCGGCCTCGGGGTGGTCGACCCCGGCGGACGTGAGGATCCCGCGGATGCCGGAGTCCGGCAGCCGCTCCAGGCCGCGCAGCACATAGACGGCCCGGGCCGGGCCGGACAGGACGGACAGCCGCTGGTCCAAGGCGAGTTCGTCGGCCCCGCCGGAGCGCGGGAACAGCCGGAGACCCCACACCCGGGGGAGCAGCGGCGGCAGCTGGGACAGTCGCGGCCGGCCCCTGCGGGTGCGGGCCGCCGCCAGCGCCGTACGCATGACCTCCTGCCGGACGAACGCGTACCCGGGGTCGCCGTTCCGGCCCGCGGACTGGGCCGGGATCACGGACTTCCGCCGGCGGCCCCGGGGCAGGGCGCGCTGGGTGAGGGCGTGTGCCGTCAGTACCCGGCGGCCACGGCCGAGGTCGGGTGGCAGGACCAGGTAGGCGAGCCGGACCAGCCGCGGGTAGTGCTCGACGAGCGCGGCCTCGGCCTGGTCGACGCCGACCTCCGGACCGGCGGCGGTTTTCGTGTGACGCTGGGCTACATCCTGTGACTGCACATCCCGGTGAACGAGCGAGCCGTCGGCAGGTCACCGCGGCGGCCGGCTCACTCCGGGTGGCTCACTCCTCCGGTTCGACCAGCAGGCGCGCGTAGTTGGCCATCGACCGCTGGTAGCGGGGCAGATGCGGGGCGAGGGCGCCGAGCACCAGGGACAGTCCCTCGCGGTCGCGGCCCAGGCTGGACAGGCACAGGGCGAGACAGGCCCGCACCGCGTCGTCCAACTCGTCCGAAGGGGCGTCGAGTTCGGGGGTGAGCAGGGCGACGCCCTCCTCGGCCCGCCCGGTGTTCCGCAGCGAGCTGGAGAGCTGGATCCTCGCCCGGCGGCCCTTGTAGCCGTTGAGGCCCCGCGCCAGCGCCTCCCGGTACAGCGGCACCGCCCGGTCCGAGTGGCCGGTGGAGTCCCAGGCGCAGGCCTGCTCGAACGGGCCCAGCGGGCTGCCCTCCGGCAGCTCGGCGACGAGCTTGTCGATCAGGTCGCGGAACTCCTGCGCGCGCTCCTCCGGATAGTCGTCGAAGGAGGCCCAGGCGGCGGTCACACGGTCTTCCCAGTCTTGGTTCACCGGGTCACCCTCGCACACCTGTGCGCTCACCGTGCCGGATTGAGCGCCCCGCGCCCCGCGGCCGTATCCGTTGGGCGGGGCCCCGTGCCGGGGCTCCACGCGGCATGCTGGGGCCCTGTCCGACCATTCCCGCCTGCCCCGCGACGTCAGACAGGCCCCAGGCCTACCAGGACCGGAGGAACGATGAGGTTGACACGTGCGGTGCTCGGCGCCGCGGCCGTACTGGCGCTGGCGGGCTGCGGGGCGGGCGGGGAGGGCGAGAAGGTGCCGCCCACAGCGACCGGCAGCCTGGAGAGCCTGGCCGCGGAGGTGCGGTGCAAGCCGAACATGCAGACCGACGCCGACGAGATCCGCCAGGCCATCTGCCGCAACGGCGACGGCAAGTTCATCCTCGCCACCTTCGCCACCGACCGCGGCCAGCGCGAGTGGATCAACGACGCCAAGGACTACGGCGGTTACTACCTCGTCGGCCGCAAGTGGGTCGCCGTCGGCGACGACGGTGTCGTCGAGGCGCTGCGCGGCACACTCGGCGGCGATGTGGAGATCGGCACGAACCACCACGCGCACAGCGGCTGAGCCGGCCGCGCGGACACGGCGAAGGCCGGTGGCGGGAGGGACCCGCCACCGGCCTTCCTCGGTCCGCGCGCCTCAGGGGATCACGCGCAGTTCTGACCGCGGTTGACGCAGTTCGCGATCTTGCCGGCCAGTCCACCGGTCGTGACGCTGATGAAGTCGTCGTGGTCGGTGGACGGCTTGTGCAACTGCTCGGGGAAGCCGTCCACCGCGTAGGCGTTCTTCACCTGGCCGTTCTGGACGGTCGGCGGGGTGATGTTGTACACAAGGCGCATCGTCAGCTGCGGAATGGCCTTGAAGCCGTTCTGGCAGTTTCCGTTCGCGTCGGCGAAGGCCACGTGCGTGCGGTGGTTGGCACTGTCGACGTTCTGCCCGTCCCAGCAGCTCTGGAAGGCGAACGTGCGCACCACCTTGCTGCCCTGCGGACAGATCGGGTACTGCGTGGTCAGCTGCACCTTGTTCTCGAAGCCGGTGCAGCTCCAGTGCGCGTTGGCGTTGGCCAGACCGTTGGTGGTGGTCTTGGCGTCACCGGTGATGATCCGCAGGAACTGCGGCATCGCGACGACCTTGCTGGTCGGGCTGCCGACGTACTTGATCTGGGCCTGCGCCGGTACCAGGATCTTGCCGACGTTGCCCTCCTTGCCACCGCCGTCCGCGTTCTGGTCGAAGTCCTGCGAGCCGTCCTGGACGCGGACCACCGGCCAGTAGTACGACGACAGGTCGTTCTTGTTCTGGCAACTCGTGCCGCCCTGCAGGAACGTGTTGTTGCTGGAGAACGCGTTGACCTTCTGGTTGCCGACGTAGTCGTGCAGGTGGTGGGCACCGTTGGTCACGCCGGGTGCCACGATCACGTTGTCGGTGTTGTGGTTCTTGTTCGCGTTCACCCCGCAGCGCGTGGTGAACGTGCCGGTCGACGCGTTGCCGGACTTGCTGGGCTTGGCCTGCACATTCGCCTGGACCTTGGTGATGTCGACGAAGTCGGCCGCGGCGGGGCCGTTGCCGGCCTGCCCGCCGTTGTTCTGCTGCTGGCCGCCCTGCTGCTGGCCGCCTTGCTGCTGGCCGCCTTGCTGCTGGTCGCCCTGCTGCTGGCCGCCTTGCTGCTGGTCGCCCTGCTGTTGACCGCCTTGCTGCTGGTCGCCCTGCTGCTGACCGTCTTGCTGCTGCCCGCCGGTGGTCTGGTTGGCGTTCTGCGCCGTGCAGGTGGCCAGGGTGTCCAGGTCGCCGGGCGCGGTGCCGCCGACGCGGGTGATCTCCAGCCTGATCCGGTCCAGGATCGCCTTCCGGCGGTCCTGGAGCGGCTGCAGGATGGAGTTCTGGACGAAGCTCGTGTCTCTGGTCTGCGCGTCCCGCGTGGTCGCCAGACGCTGGTAGGCGTCGGTGATCTGGCGGTCGAGGTTGGACAGTTCTCCGGCGACCTCGCCCCGGGCCTGGTTCGGCACGTTGGTCAGCTTCTGGCCCACGTCCGGACACGAGATCGTCGCGACCTGCGCCGTCGCGGCCTTGGTCTGGTTGCCTCCCCACGACTGGTGGTTCGACTCGTGCGCCGAGGCGTAGAAGTTCGCCCAGATCAGCCCGCCCCCACCGAGCGCTAGGGCCGCCGATGCGGCTATGGCCTTGGTGGCCAGCGGCGTACGGCGTTTTCGTGTGTTGCGTCCCATGGAACTCCTCTGACTTCCTTGCGGGGCAGCATCGAGGCGCCCGACAGGAGTGAAGCGGCGTCCTTCCATACGGACGCCGCCCCGGAGGTGTTCAGCCGTCTCCCGAATCAGTCGGGGGAACGCCGTGCGTCATGGGCCTCAAATGGCGCATGACCAGCGGTAGTTGAGTTTCGCATCAGCGGCCTCGGTCGAGGTACGCCAGCACCGCCAGTACGCGCCGATTGTCATCGTCCGACACCTCCAGCCCCAGTTTGGTGAAGATGTTGGAGGTGTGTTTGGCGATGGCCCGTTCCGTCACCACCAGCTGCCCGGCGATCGCCGCGTTCGAGCGCCCCTGTGCCATCAGCTCCAGCACCTCCAGCTCGCGCGGGGTGAGACGGCCGAGCGGGCGGTCGTCGGCCGCCCGCCGCGACAGCAGCTGCTGGATCACCTGCGGGTCCATCGCCGTACCGCCGGCGGCCACCCGCCGTACCGCGTCCACGAACTGGTCGGCGTCGAACACCCGGTCCTTCAGCAGATAGCCCACCGCGCCGCTGCCGTCGGCCAGCAGCTCACGCGCGTACAGCTGCTCGACGTGCTGGGACAGGACCAGCACCGGCAGCCCGGGCCGCTCCTGCCGGGCCCGCAGCGCGCACTGCAGGCCCTCGTCGGTGTGCGTGGGCGGCAGCCGTACGTCGACGACGGCGACGTCCGGCTTCAGCTCCGCGAGGGCGCGGTCGAGTTCGGGGCCGGACTCGACGGCCGCCACGATCTCGCAGTCGTAGGCCTCCAGCAGCCGGACCAGTCCGTCGCGCAGCAGGAAGAGGTCTTCGGCTAGGACAACGCGCACGGGAGCTCCATGGTGACCAGGGTGGGACCGCCGACGGGGCTGCTGACGGCCAGGACGCCGTCGAATGTACCCAGCCGCCGCTCCACCCCGGCCAGCCCGGACCCCGCTCCCGTCACCGCACCGCCCCTGCCGTTGTCGGTGACCGTGATCCGCAGCATCCCGTCGGCGTGGTGCAGGTCCACCCAGAGCCGGTCGGCACCGGAGTGCTTGACGGCGTTGGTGAGCACCTCGCTGACCGCGAAGTAGGCGGCGGACTCCACCGGCGCGTCCGGCCGGCCGGGCAGCTCCACGGCCACCTCGCTGGGCAGCGGCAGGCGCAGCGCCAGCGCCCGTACCGCGTCCCCCAGTCCGCGCTCGGCCAGCACCGGCGGATGGATGCCCCGGACCAGGTCGCGCAGTTCCTCCAGGGCCTCCACGGAGTTGCGGCGGGCCTGAGTGAGGAGCCGCTTGGCCTGCGCCGGGTCCTTGTCGAGCAGCATCTCGACGGTCCCGAGGTCCATGCCCATCGCGACCAGCCGGGCCTGGGCGCCGTCGTGCAGGTCCCGTTCGATGCGGCGCAGTTCGGCGGCCGAGGTGTCCACGGCGTCGCGCCGGGTCTCGGTCAGCACCCTTACCCGCTCGGCGAGTGCGCCCCGGTCCGCGCCGAGGACGGCCCGGGTGAGGCGGAAGTGGGCGGTCAGCAGGCGCGGGGCGAGGTGGTAGGCGGCGACCAGCAGGACCGCGGCGGTGGCTGCGGCGCCGAGCGCGGTCGGCTGGTCGGTGACCGGCACGAAGCCGTACCAGTAGGTGCCGCCGTCCGCGAGCACCCGCCACAGCCCCGCGGCGACCGCGAAGCCCTCGAACGGATAGAGGCACAGCACCGCGGGCAGCAGCGCCGTGACGAAGCCCGCCGTCATGTCCACCGGCAGCCACAGCAGGTCCCGCCGCACCTGCCGGTCCCGGAGCATCGTGAAGGTGCGCGTCCAGGGGTTGGCGCCGGCGGGCACGGGCCGGTACGCCGACGGGATCGGCACCCCGCCCCACTCGGCCGCGAGCCTGCGCCGGGTGTCCGCGACGCCCCGCACCCCGCCGAGGATCCAGGGGGTCGTGACGATGCCGATGCCGATCGGTATGAGCGCGATGGAGACGAGGGTCAGCGTGAGACACAGCACCGTGACGGGCAGCATCGCAACGGCCAGTACGAGCCCCCGTACGGCGGCGAGTGCGGCGTCCCGTGCCCGCGCGCGCACCGCGCCGCCCTTCGTGTCGGTAGTCATGCGGCCAGTCTGGCCGACCCTCGCGCGGCGGTCACGCGCCCGAAGCCCCCGGTCAGGGGGTGGTGCCAGGTACACCCCGGGCCGCGGCGAGCACCTCCGCCTCCACCTGCGGATCGACACCCACCGAGGTCCGGTCGGACCGCTGCGGTGCCGTGCCCCCGATGCCGGTCAGCCACCGCCAGGTGTCCGCGACCGTCTCGCCCGCGGGCCGGCACTCCAGTCCCGTGGCCAGGGCCCGGGAGACGTCCGAGCGGTGCACGGCGTCGTACATCTCGCCGTCCGGCGGCACCCACACCGGCAGCCCGGTCCACGGCTCGATCCCGGCGTCCAGGATCAACCTCGGCTCGGTCCAGCGCAGTTCGGCGTCCGCGCCGGTCGCCCGGACGCATGCCTCGAGCAGCTCACCCATGGTGGTCAGACCCGGCGGGCCGACCAGGTCGTACGGGCCGCTCAGCGCCCGCTCCACCGCGCCGAGCACCCAGCCGGCGAGGTCGCGTGCGTCGATGTACTGCACGGCCAGGTCGCGCGGCCCCGGCGCCAGGACCGGGCCGCCGCGGGCGATCCGGTCCAGCCACCAGGGCAGCCGGCCCACGTTCTCGTACGGGCCGAGGATCAGCCCGGCCCGGACCAGCAGCGAATCCCCGGCGCCGAAGGCCTCCACGGCCGCGAGTTCGCCGCCCCGCTTGTCCCGCGGGTAGTCGGTCGCCCCGGCGCCGGCGGCGGCGCCCTCGACCAGCGGGGCGTCCTCGCGGGCGCCCCTGGGCCAGGGCCAGGCGTACACGGACCGGCTGGAGACGTACACGTACCGGCCGGCGCGGCCGCGCAGCAGCCGCGCCGCGTCCCGGACCGCCCGGGGCGCGGCCGACCAGGTGTCGACCACCGCGTCCCAGGTGCCGTCGTCGCCGGCGAGGGCGGCGAGCCCGTCGGGCGCGGTGCGGTCGCCGTGCAGCGACCGCACCCCCGCGGGAGGCGCGTGCCGCCCCCGGTGGAAGACGGTCACCTCCCAGCCGCGTGCGAGCGCGGCCTCCACGACGGTCCTTCCCACGAACTCCGTACCGCCCAGCACCAGAAGTCTCATACCGGTGAGCGTGCCCGGTACCGGCCCGGGGAGGGAAGGGCTGTCTGCCGAGGGCAGACGGCCCGGCTCAGTCCCCGGTCGGCGGGGTGTACTTGTAGCCGACCCGGCGCACCGTCTGGATCGACCGGCGGTGCCGCTCGCCGAGCTTCCGGCGCAGCCGGGCGATGTGGACGTCGACGGTGCGGCCGTCGCCGACGTGGCCGTAACCCCACACCGTGGTCACGAGCCGGTCGCGGGTGTGCACCCGGTTCGGGTGCGCCACGAGGTGGGCCAGCAGCTCGAACTCCAGGTAGGTGAGGTCGAGTTCGCGGCCGTCGACGCTGGCGGTGCGCTGCACGGCGTCGATCCGCACCAGCGGGTCGCCGTCCGTCCCGGCCGCGTCGGCCGGCGCCCCGGGCCCGTCCGGCACCGCGGCCGGCAGGAACGGCGGCCGCTGGTCGGCCGGGACCAGCACCAGATAGCCGACCATCGGCGGCTGTCCGGGGAGGGTGGGCAGGGTGTGCTGCGGCGCGGGCAGCCAGGTGGCGCCCGGCGGCAGGAAGTCCGCGACGTCCACGACCTCGTCCCGGTCGACGGCCCGCAGCCGGTGCCGGGGACCGCTCTGGGAAGGGTCGGGAAGGGGGGCGGTGGAGAGGGAACGAGTGGTCGCCATGAGAGGTCAGCTCTTTCGCGCGAGGAGTCCGTCGGAAGGTGCGGCGGCCGCGATTCGTGGTCGGGCGCGCCGGGAGACGTACGTCGTTCCGCGCTGGCCGAAGGCCGGAGTGTACGGCTTTAGAGGGCCCGCGCGTTCGCCGCGCGGCAACACACCCGGTCGAAGTCGTGGTGCTGACGGGAGGGCCAGAACGGCTCGAGGTCGTGACGACCCGTCGCGGTGCGGTTCTGGAAGCCGGCCATGGGCCCATTCAAGCAGACGCGGGCCCCGGGCAGGACCCCTCTCTCACAGCTTGGACGCCCGCCCGGCTGGAAGTGAACCCCGCGCGCGTGACCGGGGACGCCGAGGGGCGCCCGCCGTCCTGGCGGGCGCCCCCTCGGGGAAGCGGTGCGGAATCAGACCTGGCCGGCCTTCTCCAGCGCGGAGCAGCAGGTGTCCACCAGCAGGCGGGTCACCACGTACGGGTCGACGTTGGCGTTCGGACGGCGGTCCTCGATGTAGCCCTTGCCGTCCTTCTCGACCTGCCACGGGATGCGGACCGAGGCACCGCGGTCGGAGACGCCGTAGGAGTACTCGTTCCACGGGGCGGTCTCGTGCAGGCCGGTGAGGCGGTCGTCGATGCCGGCGCCGTAGTTCTTGACGTGGTCCAGCGGCTTGGAGCCCTCACCGAGCGACTCGCACGCGGTGATGATCGCGTCGTAGCCCTCGCGCATCGCCTTGGTGGAGAAGTTGGTGTGCGCGCCGGCGCCGTTCCAGTCGCCCTTGACCGGCTTGGGGTCCAGGGTCGCGGAGACACCGAAGTCCTCGGCGGTGCGGTACAGCAGCCAGCGGGCCACCCAGAGCTGGTCGGAGACCTCCAGCGGGGCGAGCGGGCCGACCTGGAACTCCCACTGGCCGGGCATGACCTCGGCGTTGATGCCGGAGAGGCCCAGGCCCGCCTTCAGGCAGTTCTCCAGGTGCGCCTCGACCACGTCACGGCCGAAGATCTCGTCGGCGCCGACACCGCAGTAGTAGCCGCCCTGCGGGGCCGGGAAGCCGCCCTCGGGGAAGCCCAGCGGGCGGGCGCCGTCGAAGAAGGTGTACTCCTGCTCGATGCCGAAGATCGGCTCCTGTGCGGCGAACCTCCCGGCGACCTCGGCCAGCGCGGCACGCGTGTTGGTCGGGTGCGGGGCCATGTCGGTGTCCAGGACCTCGCACAGCACGAGGATGTCGTCGCCGCCGCGGATCGGGTCCGGGCAGGTGAAGACCGGCTTGAGCACGCAGTCCGAGGAGTGCCCCTCGGCCTGGTTGGTGGAGGAGCCGTCGAAGCCCCAGATCGACAGCGACTCGAGGCCGGCGGAGGTACCCGTGATGATCTTCGTCTTGGAACGCAGCTTGGCCGTCGGCTCGGTGCCGTCGATCCAGATGTACTCAGCCTTGAAGGCCACGGGGCCACATCCTTCGGGGGTGGGTCGGTCGCACTCGCGGGTGCTTGCGGCGCTGCGGCACTGGGGCGCCGCGTCGATCTGCCCGGCAGCCTGTCAACAGGCGATTTCCCGGCCATTGCTCGAATGTGAACCCCGTGTTACCTGGTCGTTCTGTGTCCGGACTCACGTGGTGAGGCGGCGCGTGGTCGCGTACGACGGGAGGCCGGCGAAACGGCAGCGGACCGCGACCCACCGGCCGGGCCGGGTACGCCGCCTGTTCCTCCTGCACCCGGCCTCCTGCTCCGCCGGGTGCAAGGCGGCGTACCTGTCGCCCTGCCGGTGCCGTCGCGGCCCGCGTCTCACCGGCCGAGCCTCACCCCACCTTCTCGATGAGCGCGCGGCGGATGAGGAACTTGCCCGGCTCCCGGACCTGTTCGAAGGCGGCGTTGTTCAGCAGCGCGCAACTGCCGGAGACCGAGGTGACCTTCACCGTCGTGGACTTGTTGTTGTCCAGGTTGGTGACCTTCAGGGTCGTGCCGGCCGGGAACTGGTTGCTGGACGCGGCCGGGGCGCCGCCCTCACCGGAGAGCGTGACGGTCGAGCCCTTGCACACCTGCTGGCCCGAGGCCGCGGCGCCGCCGGCGGCGTTCCCGCCGGCCGCCGGGTCCGACGGCTGCGCGGACTGCTGCGCCCCGCCGGCCTGCGCCCCGCCGGCCTGTGCGCCGCCCGCCTGTGCGCCTGCACCCTGCTGTGCGTTGCCCTGCTGGCCGCCCTGCGCCGCCTGGGAGCCCTGAGCCGACTCCCCAACGGTGCATCCGGCGGCCTTCTGCTGGACCTCGATCTGCTTGACGACCGCCCCGCGGTTGGCGATCCGGGCCGCCGACTGCGCGTCCGGGTTCGCCTTCTGGTCCGCGATGAACCGGTCGTTGTTGCCGTGGGCCGTTGCCAGCCCCTGGCACACCGTCGAGTCCCCGGCGGACAGTGTCCGGGCGTTCTGCGGGCTCTGTGCGGCGTTCGAGGTGGACGCCAGCGCGAAGGCTCCGCCGCCCGCCACCGCCGCGGCACTGACGAGCAGCGCGAGCTTCTTCTTCGTGCTGAGAGTTCTCCTGCGCGACATGCGCGCCTCCTGAAGAGGTAGGGGAGCGTACGCCGCTATGTACGAGATCCCGAACAGGGTTACTCAGCGGTCACCGGGGTTCTTCCAAGTAACCTGCGTCACAGTGCAGTTGCGCCCCGCTCAGCCCTTGCTCCGGGACACCGCCTCCTGCACGGCCTCCTCGGAGCGGCCCACCAGGGCGGTCCCGTCGTCCGCCGTGATGATCGGCCGCTGGATCAGCTTCGGGTGCTCGGCGAGGGCCGTGATCCACCGGTCCCTCGCACTCTCGTCCCGCGCCCAGTCCTTGAGCCCCAGCTCCTTGGCGGCGGCCTCCTGGGTGCGGGTGATGTCCCACGGCTCGAGCCCGAGCCGGCCGAGCACGGCCCTGATCTCGTCCTCGCTCGGCACGTCCTCCAGATAGCGGCGGACGGTGTAGTCGGCCCCCTCGGCGTCGAGCAGGCTGATGGCGCTGCGGCACTTGGAACAGGCCGGGTTGATCCAGATCTCCATGCGGCACACCGTACGCGAGAACCGGGCCGGCACCCGCTGCGCCGCGGCCTCGGGGCGGCGGGTTTGTTCGAATTTCCGCCACCCCACCCGCATCTCCCGAAGCTGCCGTGACGCGCCAACAACTTCCATCCTCACCAGGGCATTTGAGGCCCGCGCCGACTGCCTGAATGTCAGTGCCCGGCAGTAGAATGGGAGCAGTGTTCGAGGGAATCGCCGGAGACCTTCCGGTGGGTGCCCTGACCGCGACAGGAGGATGCCCGTGCCCGCTGCCGCCCTGAAGTCCAAGCCGTTGCCGACCCAGTCCACCGCCAAGCGCGCCGTCCGGCTCGACTCGCCCTACGCCCCGATGGAGAAGCGTCCGCTGCCGGCCGGGCGGCCCCGCGAGTGGTACGTCACCCACAACCGGCGCCTGAAGGCCATGCGTCTCGCCATAGCCCTGCTCGACACCGGCGTCCACCTGCCGAACCAGGCCCACGACGAGACGATCCGCAGCACCGCCGAGCGGATCGGCGTGCACCCGCCGTCGGCCACGACGTGCCACATGGTGCGGGCGCTGATGCGTTAGGGCCTGTCCGGCGGATCAGGCCGGCTGTAGGCAACGGTGTCCTGTCAGCGCGGGTGAGCGGGGCGTGGTGCGTCCAGCTGCAAGGCGGAGGAGGGCGCCGACGCGGAGCGTCGGCAACCGACGACAACGCCGCCGATGGGCGTGCCACGCCCCGCGATTCCGGCATGATCCGCCGGACAGGCCCTACACCCGGTGAGAACCGGTGCCGGGTGCCCCGGGCCGGCGCGGGGCACCCGGACCGTCAGGCCGACAACTCCCGCTCCAGCGGGGTACGGAACCGCGGGGTGACCCTCGTCGTGCCCAGCCACCCCCGCAGCCGCTCCGCCTCCGCCGCCACCGCCGGCTCCGCCTCCCGGCGGACGCCGGCGTCCGGAATCCGCCAGACGATCCCGCCGTCCGCGCGCTGAGCCCAGCCGCCCACCACCCGGCCGTTCCACCACACGGTCGGGCCCACGTTGCCGCTGCGGTCGAAGAGCTCCGGGCGCAGCCCGTCGGACAGGTACCAGTCGCGCTGCTGCCAGGCCATGGCCGTCGGGTCCAGCGCCGGCAGCAGGGCCGCCCAGGGCCGGTCGGGAGCCGTCACCGGGTCCACGTCACCGGCCGCCACGAACCCCGTGCCCTCCTCCAGGACCACCTCGTGCGCGCCGATCGCGGCCAGGGCGCGGCGCACCTCCGTCACCCGCCAGCCGGTCCACCACTTCAGGTCCGCCTCCGTCGCGGGCCCGCAGACCCGCAGCCAGCGCTCCAGCAGACCGGCCTGCGCCCGCGCCGGGTCCAGCTCCGGGTGCGGCGGTGCCGGCGCCCAGCGGAACTGACTGGACGTCCAGGAGCCGAGCGGGCGGCCCCGTACCACCTTGCCCTCCACGCCGAGCACCCGCAGCAGACGCGAGGAGACCGTGTGGACCCCCTCGTAGCTCTTGCCCGCCGCGTACACGAACCGCTCGCGCAGCCGCGGCTCGTCCGCCGTCAGCTCCGCCGCCGTCGCCTGACCACGCCGGGCCAGCGCCGCCAGCGCGGACGCCTCGACCTCCGCCAGCCAGGCCGCGTCCGGGGCACCCGCCTTGGCCATGTCCTTGACCAGCGAGGCACGTTCCCGCGCGGCCACCGTGAGCCCCGTCGACGCGTGCACCACGGCGGTCAGCTCCGTGGGGAACACGAACACCGTGTGCCGCATGCCGTGCATACGAACGAGCGAACGGTCCTCGTACAGCGCCCGTTCCGTCTCCGGCACCGCCTTCGCCGCGTCGGCGAGCCGCGCCGCCACCGCCAGGTACACCGTCGCCGGGTCCGAGCCGTGCAGGGCCACCAGGGCGGCGGCCACCTCCTCGGGGGCCGCCGCCCGCGCCGTGTCCGCGAGACGGTGGCGCAGCGCCAGCCGCGCCCGCCGCTCCGCCGTACCGATGTGCCGTCGTCCGTCGCCCATGCCGACCTCCCCGTCGCTCACCGTGCCACCCCCAGCATGCTCGCCGACACCACTGACAGCCGGTGTCCGGTGCCCGCGGTTCAGCCGTACCGCTCCATCAGCGCGCCCACGTACGCCGCCAGCCGCTCGCCCAGCACCCCGGGCGTCAGATCCGTGCGGCCCAGCTCACGCCAGGGCCCGGCCAGCTTCGCGGCGTCGGGGGAGTAGGCCAGCGCGTCGAGCAGCCGCCAGTACAGGTGGTCCGGCCCGTCCGCCAGACCGTGGCCCCCGTGCCGCTCGTACCGGTCCCGGAAGGCCAGCCCGTGCCCGGGGCCGTGCAGCAGGGCCAGCGCCGTGGAGCAGTGGGCGACGTCCAGGTCGGCCGGACCCCATGAGGTCTCCACCCAGTCGACGACCCCGCTCACCCGGAGCCCGTCCCCGGCCCCCGTGAACAGCACGTTGCCGGGGTGGTAGTCCCGGTGCAGGAACCGGCCGCGGTACGGCGGCGGGTCGCGCCGGATCACGTCCACCGCCCGCTCCCACAGCGCACCCTCCGGCGTAACCACTCTCTCTGGCGAGGTCCACGCCTGGTACGGACGCGGACGCTCCTGCGGCTCGACCGCGTGGACGCGGACGAGCTGGGCGGCGAGCAGGTCCAGCCGCCGGTCCAGGAACTCCCCGTCCTCGTCGTCCACCCGCACCAGACCCGGCATCCGGGTCATCAGCAGGCTGGGGTGGTCGCAGTGCTCGGCGGTGGCGTCGACGGCGACCAGGGCCGGGGCCGGAACGCCCTCCTGCCCGGCGAGCAGTCCGAGCACCGCCGCCTCCCGGGACAGCAGCCCCGGGGCGTGCCGCCGGAAGAAGGGCCGCACGAAGGTGCGCAGCACCAGCTCCTCCCCGTCGTCCAGCGTGAGCCCCCGCATCTGCGCGGACCAGCCCCCGGACAGCGGACGGGAGTCCACGACCCCGCGGCCCTGCGGCAACCGCTTGGCCACCCAGCCCCAGGTCGCCGCCCAGCCCCGGTCCTCGAGCCCGCCCAGCAGCGCGGCCGCCAGGTCGCGCCGGTCCTCGGCGTGGTCCTGGAACCACAGGCCCAACCGGTGCTCGGCGTCCGGGAGTTCGAGCCGGGTGTACTGGGCGCGTGCCGACAGCGCGTCCTGCACGGCCTCCGTCACCTCCGGCGGGATCACCGCGTCCGTGCCCGGCACCGCCAGCACCGCCCGCCCCTCGAACGTGCGCAGCACCTCCAGCGCCGGGGAGGTCCGCCAGCTCCCGGGCGTGCGGATGATCGTGCTGAACCGCCGGCTGCCGTCGCCGAAGGGCTCGTCCCAGGCCTCCGGCGCGTACACGGCGGGCGCGCACAGGCCCACCGCCACCACCCGGCGCCCGTAGTGCCGGACCAGATCCGCGACCGTCTGCCCGCTCATGCTGAACCCGACCAGCACCAGCGGATCGTCCGCCGGGGCGTGCGCGTCGATCACCGCGACCGCCTGCGCGAACCGCCGCCGCAGACTCAACTCCGCGAGGGCCCCGCTGCTTTCACCGTGCCCGGAGAAGTCGAAGGCCAGGGTGTGCGCGCCGTGGGCGGCGAACTCGGCGAGCAGCGGCAGCAGCCGTTCCTTGCTGCCGTTCCCCGCGCCGTGCAGGAGCACGGCCGTCGCCCGTCCGGGCCGACCGGCGCTCACCCCGCTGATCCGCTCACCGTCGTACGCGTACACGAAGTCGTCGTACTCACCTGGGGATGGGGGGAGTTCGCTCATACGGGCCATTCACTCACAGCGGCCGGACCGCACGGAAAACGGGATGCGCGCCGGGAGCCGCCCTCCCTATCCTGAACAAACGTCGCGAAGCCGACACCCAACCCCGCTCACCTCACGGAGGAGGTCCGTCATGCGTGGCATCGTCAGCACCGGGACCGTCGTCCTGGTGATCCTCGGATTCGGGAACCACACCTGGTGGCTCGCCGCCGGCGCGCTGCTCTACCTGTACGCGAAGTACGGCCGGGGCTCGCCCGCCACACCCCCGGCGGGCGGCGCGGGCCCGGTGCCCGACTCCTACCGGGCGTACCGCGAGCGCCGTGACCGCCAGGCCAAGTGGGAGCGCCGCTACCGCCGCGAGCGCCCCTTCGAGAGCCGGCGCCAGGCGCGCGGGAAGAGCAGGTGAGCCGAGGCGCCCCCGGTCGTCACAGACCGGGCGCGCCCCACACCGGGAACCACCGGCCGAGATCCGGCTCGATCCGCAGATCACTCGCGAGCGCCGCCTTCACCTGCAGCTCCAGCGCGCTGTCCCGGCGCTCGGAGACGCCGGGCAGCGGAGCGAAGGGGAAAAAGGCACCCCGCTTGTACAGATAGACGAGGGCCAGCCGACGGCCGGTGTCGTCGGTGAAGGTGGCCAGTGAGCACAGGAGCTGGGGGCCGAAGCCATTGGCCTCCAGGGAGGTGTTCACCGCGTGCAGGTCGTTCACCAGCTGGGGGAGCTGGTCGGGGGGCCGGCGGGAGATCAGCCAGGAGTAGCCGTAGCCGTCCTGGGTGAGTTCCACCGGGCTACCCGCCCGGTCGGCGTCCGCGTCGAGCAGTGCCTGGATCTCGCGGTGCGTCTGCTCGAAGGCAGCGCCCTCGACCGTGGCGAAGCACACCGCGCCGACGCCGGCCGGGGTGAACCCGGCCGCCGCCTCGAGCGTGATCGCGGCCGAGGGCAGCGCGAACAACTGGTCCAGATCGGGCGCGACCGGTTTCGTGCGGCCGAGCAGGATGTCCAGCAGCCCCATGCTCAGCCCGCCTTACCCGGAGTGGCCGCCTCGCCCAGCTCCGCGGAGATCCGCCCCAGCTGGTCGAGCCGCTGCTGCAGGGTCGGGTGGGTGGAGAAGAACCGCTCGATTCCGGGCTCCCTGCCGGTCGCCGGGGTGAAGTAGAAGGCGTTGAAGGCCTGGGCCGTACGCAGGTCCTCGGTCGGGATCCGGGCGATGTCCCCGGAGACCTTGGTGAGCGCCGACGCCAGCGCCGAGGGCCGGCCGGTCAGGTGCGCGGCGGCCCGGTCGGCCGCCAGTTCCCGGTACCGGGACAGCGCCCGGATCAGCAGGAAACTGATCGCGTACACGGCCGCGGAGACGGCCATCACGGCGGCGAAGACGGCGGCCGTGTTCTGGTCCCTGCGGCCGCCGCCGAGGACCTGCGAGTAGAAGGCGAAGCGCACGATCAGTCCCGCGATCACCCCGAGGAACGACGCGATGGTGATCACGGCGACGTCCTTGTGCGCCACGTGCGACAGCTCGTGCGCGAGCACGCCCTCCAGCTCGGCGGGCTCCAGACGGCGCAGCAGCCCGGTGGTCACGCAGACCACTGCGTGATCGGGGCTGCGCCCGGTCGCGAACGCGTTCGGCATGCCCATCTCGGAGACGGCGATCACCGGTTTCGGCATGTCCGCGATCGCGCACAGCCGGTCGACCACGGCGTGCAGTTCGGGATACTCCTCCCGCTCCACGACCCGCCCGCGCATGGCGAACATCGCGATCCGGTCGGAGAACCAGAACTGCGCGACGAACATCGCCCCGACCACCACGACGACCAGCAGCCAGGACTTGAGCAACACGACCAACGCGGCGACGAAGGCCACGTACAGCAGTCCGAGCAGGAACAGCGTGACCGTCATCCGAACGGTCAGCCGCCGATCGCTCCGGAAGCGGCTCTGCATCTTGCACCACCCCACGGTCAGGCACTCGTCCCGCTGTCCAGTGTGCACCTGCGGATACCCCTGCGGGGGACCCGGGACGGGCCGTTCACGTGGAGTGACGGGCTAGTACGGCGAGTGCATCTGGGCGTAGCCGAGCAGGACTATCACCGCGGCTACGCAGCCGAGGACCACGACCGTCGATATCCACGAGGACCGGCGCGGCGCCGAGCGCTCCGGGTCGGCACGGAAGGGCGCCGGGTCCGGCGGGTTCTCCTTCCAGCGGGCGGCGAGCATGCGGGCGCGGGCCGAAGGCTCCTTGTGCTCGGCCGAGTTCGCCCACCTGTGATCGAACTCTTTCTCCCAGTCGTCCTGTTCAGACATCCCCGTTCAACCTCTCTCGTCGGACAGAGCCAGGATGATGATCTCCCGAGAGTAAGAGACATGGGAAGCGGCAAAGGTTGCCCAGGATGCTGGGTGACCAGCGGACGGCTAGCATCGAGATGAGAAGCCGCACTGCGGGGTGCGTCATGGTGACGCCCTGCTACGAGACTCGTGCGGCACCCCCTACGACCGCGCCGGACTCTCGCTCCGAGACCGCGGCCATCCGACTCGTGCCCGGAAAGCCGCACGAGGGGTGGAAGGAAGGTGGATCCATGAAAGCACATCGCGCGAGGCGTCTCGCCGCAGTGTCCGCCGTCGGCGTCCTGATGGCCGGCGGAGCCGTCGTCACCTCGGCGGCCGGCGCATCGGCGGCCACCCCGAACCACGTCACGCAGGTCAGCACCAACCGGGGCTGCGACTGGTGGGGCAACTGCTTCAACCGCTTCAACCGCTTCGACCGGGGCGACTTCTTCGGCAACAACTTCAACAACGGCGGAGTACCGGTCGTCATCGTCGTGGTGAGCTGACGGACACACGGCGGAGGGCCGTCACCCGGACACGTTCCGGGTGGCGGCCCTCCGCACGGGACCCCTCAGGACCCGCCGGTCCCGGGGCACCTGTCACACGTCGAAGTACAGCTCGAACTCGTGCGGGTGCGGACGCAGCTGCAGCGGCGCGATCTCGTTGGTCCGCTTGTAGTCGATCCACGTCTCGATCAGGTCCGGCGTGAAGACGTCGCCCTGGAGGAGGAACTCGTGGTCGGCTTCGAGGCGGTCGAGGACGGCGCCGAGCGAGGTCGGCACCTGGGCCACGTTGGCGTGCTCCTCGGGAGCCAGCTCGTAGAGGTCCTTGTCGATCGGCTCGGCCGGCTCGATCTTGTTCTTGATGCCGTCCAGGCCCGCGAGCAGCAGCGCGGAGAACGCCAGGTACGGGTTGCCGGAGGAGTCCGGGGCGCGGAACTCGACGCGCTTGGCCTTCGGGTTGGAGCCGGTGATCGGGATGCGCATCGCGGCGGAGCGGTTGCGCTGCGAGTACACCAGGTTGATCGGCGCCTCGAAGCCCGGCACCAGGCGGTGGTAGGAGTTCACCGTCGGGTTGGTGAAGGCCAGCAGCGACGGGGCGTGCTTGAGGATGCCGCCGATGTAGTAGCGGGCGGTGTCCGACAGGCCCGCGTAACCGGCCTCGTCGTAGAACAGCGGGTCGCCGTTGGTCCACAGCGACTGGTGCACGTGCATGCCCGAGCCGTTGTCACCGAAGATCGGCTTCGGCATGAAGGTCGCGGTCTTGCCGTTCTTCCAGGCCACGTTCTTCACGATGTACTTGAAGAGCTGGAGGTCGTCGGCGGCGGCGAGCAGCGTGTTGAACTTGTAGTTGATCTCGGCCTGGCCGGCGGTGCCCACCTCGTGGTGCTGGCGCTCGACCTTCAGGCCGGACCGCTCCAGCTCCAGGGAGATCTCGGCGCGCAGGTCGGCGAAGTGGTCGACCGGCGGGACCGGGAAGTAGCCGCCCTTGTAGCGGACCTTGTAACCACGGTTGTTCTCCAGGGCGCCGGTGTTCCAGGCGCCCGCCTCGGAGTCGATGTGGTAGAAGGACTCGTTCGCACCCGTCGCGAAGCGGACGGAGTCGAAGACGTAGAACTCGGCCTCGGGACCAAAGTACGCGGTGTCCGCGATACCGGTCGAGGCGAGGTAGGCCTCCGCCTTCTTCGCCACGTTGCGCGGGTCACGGGAGTACTGCTCGCCCGTGATCGGGTCGTGGATGAAGAAGTTGATGTTGAGCGTCTTGTCCCGGCGGAACGGGTCGATGCGCGCGGTGGACAGGTCGGGACGCAGGGACATGTCCGACTCGTGGATGGCCTGGAAACCGCGGATCGACGACCCGTCGAAGGCCTGCTCGTCGTCGGGGTCGAACGCCTCGGCGGGCAACGTGAAGTGCTGCATGACGCCCGGCAGGTCGCAGAAACGGACGTCAACGAACTTGACGTCCTCGTCCGCGATGAACTTCTTGGCCTCGTCGGCGTTCTGGAACATCCAGCTCCTCCTACTCCCGACCATCCCGCCGGGGTGGTAGATCGTTCGTGCGGCCAGTGCGGTGGCACACGCTGCCCTCGACCCTAGGGACGGGTGATTTCTCGGGCGTGACCCATTTGTTTCGCAGAAGTTAACCGGCCGCGTCTCCACCCTAGCCCCGACACACCCCAGTGCGTCCTGCCCGAATCCGGCCGCAGTACCGTGGACGGGTGGACAACAGGCAAGCAATGGGATCGTGGCTCTCCGGGCCGCGCGCGGCGCTGGAAGACGCCGGCGCCGACTTCGGATACCGGGGCGAGCAGCTCGGTCTGCCCGAGGAGGGGCCGAACTCGATCGCCCGGCCCGGCAGGCGCCTGGGCGCGCTGGCCGTGGACTGGGGCCTGTGTGTCCTGATCGCATACGGTCTGATCACGCATGGCAACAGCCCCGCCACCAGCAACTGGGCCCTGCTCGTCTTCTTCGCGATGAGCGTCCTGACCGTCGGCACGATCGGCTTCACGCCCGGCAAGCGCCTCTTCGGTATCCGGGTCGTGGCCCTGGAGACCGGCACCGTGAACCCGGGGCGCGCGCTGCTGCGCTCGGTTCTGCTCTGCCTCGCGATCCCCGCGCTGATCTGGGACCGGGACGGCCGCGGCCTGCACGACCGGCTCGCGAAGACCGTCGAGGTCCGCCTGTAGGGCGCGCACCCGTCCGTGGCACCGCGCCACGAGGCGCCGGAGCACCGCCACGACGCGAGGCGCGGAGCACCGCCACGACGCGAGGCGCGGAGCACCGCCACGACGAAGGGGGCGCCCGGACCTGGTCCGGGCGCCCCCTTTCTCGTACGAGGAGTTCTAGCGGGTCTTCGGGCCGCCCTTCGGCATCCGCATGCCCCTCGGCATCGGGCCCTTGGGCAGCGGCATGTTGCTCATCAGGTCGCCGAGGGCGCGCAGCCGGTCGGTGGTGGCGGTGACCTGCGGGCCGGTCAGCACCCGCGGGTACTTCAGCAGGGTCGTGCGCAGCTTCTTCAGCTCGACCTGGCCCTCGCCGGTGCCAACGATCACGTCGTGCACCGGGACGTCCGCGACGATGCGGTTCATCTTCTTCTTCTCGGCGGCCAGCAGGCTCTTCACCCGGTTCGGGTTGCCCTCCGCGACCAGCACGATGCCCGCCTTGCCGACCGCCCGGTGCACCACGTCCTGGCTGCGGTTCATCGCCACCGCCGGAGTCGTCGTCCAGCCCCGGCCGATGTTGTCCAGCACGGCCGCGGCGGCGCCCGGCTGGCCCTCCATCTGCCCGAAGGCGGCCCGCTCGGCCCGGCGGCCGAACACGATCGCCGTGGCCAGGAATCCGAGCAGCAGGCCCAGGACGCCCAGGTAGTACGGGTGGTCGATCAAGAAACCGATCGCGAGGAAGACACCGAAGGTGCCGATACCGACAGCCGCGAGTACAAGACCGAGCTTCTTGTCGGCCTTGCGGGTCATCTTGTACGTGAGGACGATCTGCTTCAGTCGCCCTGCGTTCGCGGCGTCCGCCGCGTTTTCCTTCCTCGCCATGCCACGAAGTCTACGTGGCCCCGGGAGCGCTCACGACGGCAGTGCCCGTGGGGGAGGAGGTTCAGGGACGGCCGGCGGCCTGCTCGAGCACGCGCTGCGCCTCGACCCGGTCCTTGGCGCGGCGGCGGTCCTCCAGAACGGAGTTCCAGGCGTTGCGGCGGGCGGTGCGCTGCCCACCGCTCATGAGCAGGGACTCGACGGCGCGGAGCGCGTCGGTGAAGGACGGAATGGGTGTGGCGCGAACGGGCGCGGCCTGCATGATCGTGGTCCCCTTCGTCACTGGTGGGATACGGGGCGTGATACCAGAGTCACTGAATGGTGTTACCAGGGCATGACCGGCCGGTCAAACGCCCATGAAGCCTTTATGTGGAGCCCGTCAACGCCGACGCGGTCCCGGCGACGCCCTCATCAGCGAGGACGGCCGGGACCGCGTCGACTCGGCCATTACTGGCCAGTAGTAACTTGTGCGTGAATTCACACGCTCGGCTCACATGGCCTGGACGGCGATGTAGGAGCCCCGCTTCTCGATGGCCATCTGGTAGAGGCGCCCCGCGCGGTACGACGACCGCACCAGCGGGCCGGACATCACACCGGAGAAGCCGATCTGCTCGGCCTCCTCCTTCAGCTCCACGAACTCCTGCGGCTTCACCCAGCGCTCCACCGGGTGGTGGCGCACGGAGGGGCGCAGGTACTGGGTGATGGTGACCAGCTCACAGCCGGCGTCGTGGAGCTGCTTCAGCGCCTCGCCGACCTCCTCGCGGGTCTCGCCCATGCCGAGGATCAGGTTGGACTTGGTGACCAGGCCGAAGTCGCGGGCCTCGGTGATGACCTTCAGGGAGCGCTCGTAGCGGAAGCCGGGGCGGATGCGCTTGAAGATCCGCGGCACCGTCTCGACGTTGTGCGCGAACACCTCGGGCCGGGACTCGAAGACCTCGGCGAGCTGCTCCGGGACCGCGTTGAAGTCGGGGGCGAGCAGCTCGACCTTGGTCCGGCCGGCCTCGCGCTCCGCCGTCTGCGCGTGGATCTGGCGCACGGTCTCCGCGTACAGCCAGGCGCCGCCGTCCTCCAGGTCGTCGCGGGCGACGCCGGTGATGGTGGCGTAGTTCAGGTCCATGGTGACCACGGACTCACCCACGCGGCGCGGCTCGTCGCGGTCGAGCGCCTCGGGCTTGCCGGTGTCGATCTGGCAGAAGTCGCAGCGCCGGGTGCACTGGTCGCCGCCGATGAGGAAGGTCGCCTCGCGGTCCTCCCAGCACTCGTAGATGTTCGGACAGCCGGCTTCCTGGCAGACCGTGTGCAGACCCTCGCTCTTCACGAGGTTCTGCATCTTCGTGTACTCGGGACCCATTTTCGCCCGGGTCTTGATCCACTCGGGCTTGCGCTCGATGGGGGTCTGGCTGTTGCGGACCTCCAGGCGCAGCATCTTGCGTCCGTCGGGTGCGACTGCGGACACGACCGGCTCCCTGTGACTTCGATTCCTCGGCGTACACCAGGGTACGCCCGTATTTACTGAGCCCTACCGCCGAGGCCAACCCCGGGGCCGCAGGGCGCATTCCTTGATCAGGCGGAGGCCTTCTCCACGACGCGCGGCTTGAGGTCCGCGTTCTGCAGCACGTCCCGCAGGTGCCGCTCGACCACCGGCAGGACGTCCTCGACGGTGATGTCCCGGCCCAGTTCGGCGGCCAGCGAGGCCACGCCGGCGTCCCGGATGCCGCACGGGATGATCCGGTCGAACCACTTGTTGTCGGGGTTCACGTTCAGGGCGAACCCGTGCATCGTGACGCCCTTGGCCACGCGGATGCCGATGGCGGCGATCTTGCGGTCCTCGCGGCGCTGACCGGCGTTGGAGGGAGCGTACTCGGGGCCGTTCAGCCGGGGGTCGAACTCCTCGTCCGTCAGTCGCGGGTCGAAGTCGAGGGAGAGCCCTCCCCCAGCCTCCGGCCGGGGGGACCCCCAGGCCGGCCGCTGTTCGACCGGGTCGCCGAGCACCCACACCCCGCTGCGGCCCTCGACCCGGGTGGTCTCCACGCCGAACGCGGCGCAGGTGCGGATCAGGGCCTCCTCGAGGCGGCGCACGTGGGCGACGACGTCCACCGGGCGGGGCAGCTTCTGGATCGGGTAGCCCACGAGCTGGCCGGGTCCGTGCCAGGTGATCTTGCCGCCGCGGTCCACGTCGACGACCGGGGTCCCGTCCAGCGGGCGCTCACTGTCCTCGGTGCGGCGGCCCGCCGTGTAGACCGGGGGGTGCTCCAGCAGGATGACGGTGTCCGGGACCTCGTCGGCGAACCGGGCGGCGTGCACCCGGCGCTGCTCGTCCCACGCCTCCTGGTACTCGACGGCATCCGCGCCGAACCCCATGCGGACGAACCGCAACTCACTCACGGCAAGCGCCTCCCTCGGTGAACCGGCGTCAGGCGCGTGGCGCGCCCACGCCACTGTACGACCGTCCGGCGTACGTCAGCGCTGAGGGCAATCCTCACACGATCGGATGAATGAACGGGGAACTGTGCGATCGTCTGCTCACTCTCCGCTACATTCGCGCCGTCCACGAGGCCATAAGGGCTGCTCACCGGCAATCCGGGCACTTCAGCAGAGCCGTAAGGCAGGAGAACGCACCGCAGATGACGGACCGACCCGCGCAGCGCACCCCCAACCGCCAGCTCGCCGCGCTCATCGCAGAAGCGGGGTTCTCCAACGCGGGTCTGGCCCGTCGCGTCGACCAGCTCGGCCTGGAGCACGGGCTGGACCTCAGATACGACAAGACCTCGGTCACCCGCTGGCTGCGCGGACAGCAGCCCAGGGGGACGACGCCCGCGCTGATCGCCGAGGTGTTCACGCGCCGGCTCGGGCGCCGGCTCACGGCCCAGGATCTCGGCCTGGACGCGTGTGCGCCGGTGTACGCCGGGCTCGAGTTCGCGGCCACCCCGGAGGAGGCCGTCGACATCGTGAGCGGGCTGTGGCGCAAGGACTCCGGCAGCCACGCCGAGCTGCGCAAGATCGCCTTCACCCCGGCCGGTCTTGTCGTGCCCAGCCGGGACTGGCTGATCGGCAAGGCCGACGACCGGGTGGCCCGCGACCCGGTGCCCCGGGTGCCCGTCCAGGGCCGCCCGGCCGCCGTCAGGACCCGGCTGGAGGCGCTGACCGCCCCGGCCCGGCCGCGCGGCCAGGCCGAGCGGGCGCCCGGCCACCGGGTCACCGGCGGTGACATCGCCGCGCTGCGCTCGGTGGGCGAGCTGTTCCGCACCCTCGACGACGCCTACGGCGGCGGCCACGCCCGGCAGGCCCTCGTGCGCTACCTGGAGCACGAGTGCGAGCCGCTGCTGCGCGGCGCCTACGACGAGCAGACCGGGCGGCGCCTGTTCGCGGCGTCCGCCGATCTCACCCGGCTCGCCGGCTGGACCTCGTACGACATCGCCGCGCACGGGCTCGCCCAGCGCTACTTCGTGCAGGCCCTGCGGCTCGCCCAGGCGGCCGGCGACCGGGCCTACGGCTCCTATGTGCTCGTCACCATGAGCCGCCAGGCCGTCTACCTCGGGCACGGCAGGGAGGCCGTGCAGCTCGCGCGGGTGGCGCAGCAGGGTGTCGGGACCGGCGCCCCGCCGGTCGTGCAGGCGCTGCTGCACGCCGCCGAGGCTCGCGCGCACGGGGTGCTCGGCGAGGTGCGGGCGTGCACCGGGGCGCTGGTGCGGGCCGAGCGCGCCCTGGAGGCGGCCCGGCCCGGGGACGAGGTGCCGTACTGGGCCCGGTTCTTCGACGAGGCGCAGCTCGCCGACGAGTTCGGGCACTGCCACCGCGACCTCCAGCAGTTCCGGGCGGCGGTGCAGCACGCCGAGCGCTCCCTGCAACTGCGCGCCCCCGCCTACGCCCGCAGCCGCCTGTTCTGCCGGGTCGTCCTCGCCACCGCCCGGCTCGGTCTCGGCGAACTCGACCAGGCGTGCGCGCTGGCGGCGGAGGCCGCCGGTCAGGCGGCCCAGATGCGGTCCGTGCGCGCCGTCGAGTACGTCAAGGACTTCGAGCGGCGCCTGGAGCCGTACAAGGACGCGGCTCCCGTGCGGGGCTACCGCGAGAAGGTGGCCGCGCTGGGCTAGTGCTGTGGCCGGAAAGGTTTGCCGGGAAGCTGCCGGGCGTCGCGAGCCGGTGAACCTTTCCGGCCACGGCACTAGGCCCTGTCGGGCCTGCCCGGCGGATCAGGCGGCTCTCGGCAGGGTGGGCGCGGGATCCGACCGGTGCATCGACCCCGCCGCCCCCAGGTCCGCGAGGACGGCCGCGGCCGCCCGGTGGGCCGAGTGCAGGGCGCCCTGGACGGTGCTGGTGTCGCGGTGGTCGCCGCAGACGTACAGGCCGGCCAGCAGCCGGACCGGGCGGCGCAGGTCGTGCGGGGGGCGCATGGCCGGTACCGCCTCCGGGGTGTGGTGCACCGCCAGCGTCTCCCAGCGCCGGGTCGAGGTGCCGTACAGCCGGGACAGATGGATGCGCACGGCCGTGTCGATCCCGTCGGGCGGCGTGCCCAGCACGGTCGAGGAGATCAGCACCCGGCCGGCCGGTGCCCGGCTCGGGTCGACGTTGCTGAGCACCGCTGTGTGCGCGACCGGTCCGCCGCGGTCGGCGTCCAGCAGTAGCGAGGTGCCGGTCGCGAAGGCCGGCGCGGGGTCGTCCGTGGTGTGGTGCAGGACCGTCACCGGATGGAAGTCCGGCACCCTGAGGCCCGGCAGCAGCTCCGCCGCGGCCCGCGCGTCGGTCGCCAGCAGCACCGCGCGGCAGCGGATCTCGCCGTGCTCGGCGGTGGTCACCGAGGTCGTGGACACCGAGGTGACCCGCACCCCGGTGCGCACGGTGCCGGACGGCAGCGTCTGGGCCAGCAGCTCGGGCAGCGCCTCGGCGCCGCCCTCCGGCACGCACAGCAGGCCGCTCGCGAAGGCGCGCAGCGCCAGGTCCGCGCACCGGCTGGACGTGGTCAGTTCCGGGTCGCACAGCAGCGCGGCGAGCAGCGGGCGCAGGAAGCCCTCGATGGTGCGCGCCGGCACTCCCCGGGCCGCGAGCGCCTGCGCCGCGGGCAGCTCGGGCCGGGACAGCAGGCGTTCGACCGGGGTGGCGGCGATCCGGCCCAGGGCGGTGCCGAGCCGGGCCTGGTCGACCGCGCCGCCGAGCGGCGCGCCGGCCCGGCCCGGCGAGGCCGCCGGACCGCGGGGGGCGCTCGCCAGGGCGCGCACCACGTGAAGTGCGCCCCTTGCGCTCCCTCCGGCCGCCGGAGCGCCCGCGCGGTGCGTGCGCCCGTCTCGATGCAGCAGCACGCCCGGCGCGAACCGGCGCAGGGCGAGCGCATCGAGCCCCGGCGTCAGGCGGAGTTCGGGATACGACGTGGACAGCAGCTGTCCTATGCGGTCGAGCCGGAAGCCGTCGACCTTCTCGGTCGACATACGGCCGCCCACACAAGGGGCGGCCTCCAGGACTGCGGTGGTTACTCCTGCGCTGGTGAGCCGGTGAGCCGCCGAGAGTCCGGCGATCCCGGCTCCCACGATGACGACGTCCACCTGGTACGCGGGCTCAAGCACGAGGCCCCTCCTGTGGTTGCGCGGCCGGTGGAGACGTCATGCCCCCAACTGGCTCCAGGGATACCCGAGTTCGGCTCGAGGTTAGGCCCTGACCGGTCAGGGGCAGTCCGCGCATCGACAGGGCACGGTCGCACGGCGGTCGCATACGGTCACAAGAGAACTCAACAGATCACACGAGACCCCGGGAAACGCCGACGGGCACCTGACAGCCGGTCAGGCCGCGCGGATCGCGTCCTCGATGCCCGGGAACGCGAACGCGAACCCCGACTCCAGCAGCCGCTTCGGCAGCACCCGCTGACTGCCCAGCACGTCCCCGGCCATCTCGCCCAGTACCGCCCGCAGCACCGGCTCCGGCACCGCGAACACCGTCGGCCGGTGCAGCACCCGCCCCATCGCCTCCGTGACCTCACGGTTCGTCAGCGGCTGCGGCGTGGTCAGGTTGAACGGCCCGGACGCGGTGTCGTCGTCGATCAGATGCCGGATCGCGGCGACCTCGTCGTGCAGCGCGATGTACGACCAGTACTGCCGCCCGCTCCCCAGGCGCCCCCCGAGCCCCGCCTTGAACAACGGGAACAGCCGGCCCCAGGCCCCGCCGCCCCGCGCGACCACCAGACCCGTGCGCAGGAACACCGTCCGCACCCCCGCCTCCTGCACGGGCGCCGCGGCCTCCTCCCACTCCACGCACAGCGAGGGCAGGAAGCCGTCCCCGGGCGGCGCGTCCTCGTCCACCGCACGGTCACCGGTGTCGCCGTAGATGCCCATCGCGCTGCCGCTCACATAGACCCGCGGCGGCGTGTCCAGCGAGGCCACCGCCTCCGCCAGCGCGGCCGTGCCGAGCACCCGGCTGTCCCGGATCAGCCGCTTGTACTCCGGCGTCCAGCGCCGGTCGCCGATGCCCGCCCCGGCGAGGTTGACCACCGCGTCACAGCCGGCCAGCCCGGCCGCGTCCACCTGCTGCCGCTCCGGGTCCCAGCGGACCTCGCTTCCGTCCCGGGGCGCGCGGCGGACCAGGCGCACCACCTCGTGCCCGTCCGCGGTCAGGGACCGCACCAGGGCGCTGCCGATGAGACCGGACGCACCGGCCACCGCGATTCGCGAACGTTCCATGCGGCCATCCTTCCCCGCCGCGGCCGTTCCTCCCAGGCCTGCTTAAGGTGACCTCCATGCCGTCCATACGCATCGCCCTGCCCACCGACGAGGAGGAGCTGGCCATCCTCGACCGGGCCGCCTGGTCCCCGCTGCACGCCGTACTGCCCGCACCGCGGCCGCCGTACCCGCCCTTCTTCGACGAGCGCCACCGGCCGGGGGACTACCTCGTCGCCGAACTGGACGGGCGCGTCGCCGGCTACATCCGCCTCGTCCTGCCCACCGCGCTGGCCGCCAACGCACACGTCCGCCAGATCCAGGGCCTGGTCGTCTCCGACGCGGCCCGCGGCAAGGGCGTCGGCGGCGCGCTGGTCCGGGCCGCCGTCGAGGCGGCGCGGGCAGGGGGCGCGCGCCGCCTCACCCTGCGCGTGCTCGGGCACAACGCCCCGGCCCGGCGGCTCTACGAGTCCCAGGGCTTCGCGGTCGAGGGCGTGCTGCCCGGGGAGTGGCTGATCGAGGGCGCGTTCGTCGACGACGTGCTCATGGGACGCGCCCTTTGAGGTTCCTGCCCCCGGAGCGCGCCCGGGCCGTGCGTCCTACGACGTGACGAGGTGGCCGGTGTCGACCGGCGCCGTCGCCGTGGCCGCGCTCGAGGCGTCGCCCGCCACCTCGTCGGCCGTCAGCGCGTACCCCGTCTCGGCGTCCGAGGTGGACCGGGCGAAGACCATGCCGAACACCCGGCCGTCGGCCGACAGCAGCGGGCCACCGGAGTTGCCCGGCCGGACCGTCGAGCGGATCGAGTAGATCTCCCGGGTGACCGTGCGGGTGCTGTAGATGTTCTGGCCCCGCGCCCGCACCCGGTTCGCCACCGTGGCCGCCTGCAGGTCGAGGCCGCCGTCCTGCGGATAGCCCGCGACCACCGCCGGCTCGCCGCGCACCGCGCTGTGGTCGAACCGCAGCACCGGGACGCGCAGCCGGGGCACGTACAGCACCGCCACGTCCCGGTCCGGGTCGAAGAGCACCACCCGGGCCCGGTACGCCGGCCCGATCCCGCCCACCCGCACGCTCGGGTGGGCGATGCCCGCCACCACGTGCGCGTTGGTCATCACGTGCCGGGCCGCGTACACGAAGCCGCTGCCCTCCCGGCCCTCGGTGCCGCGGGCGCCCTCGATCTTCACCGAGCTGCGTCTGGCCGCGTTCGCCGCCGCGGACGTGACGCTGTCGCCGGTGGGCCGGGCCACCTGGGCCGTCGACTCGTTCTCGAACGGGTTGAAGACCTGCGGGAAACCCGCCTCCGTCAGCGCGGAGGTGGCCCGCGAGAACCACACCGGGGTGGTCTCCGGCATCGCCTGCTGCACCGCGCCCAGCACCGCCGAGTTCCGGATCGCCGTGGTCACGGTCTGCGAGGAGGAGGCGCCCAGCACGCTCGCCGCGACCCAGGCCACGATCAGCACGGCGACCGAGTTCGCCACCGCACCCCCCGTCCCGTCCGCCACCCGCAGCGGGCCCCGGCCCTCCCGGTCCAGCTCACGCCGCAGCCGCAGCGCCGGCCGGCCCGCCAACTCGTGCCCCACCACCCCCGGCACCAGCACGGTCAGCACCGCCAGCACGGTCGCCGTCGCCGATCCGCGCGCCGCGAGCCCGGTCACCCAGGGCAGTGCCCACACCCCGACCGCCGCGCCGCCCACGAACCCGGCCAGGGACAGGCAGCCGGCCACCAGCCCGCGCCGGTAACCGGACGCCGCATAGACGACGACCACCAGTGCGAGCACCAGGTCGAGCAGGTCCACGGAGCCGCCTTTCTCTCGGACCCCCTGAGATACGGGCCGGACGGCCCCGGTGATCAGTCACGCGCGTGCGTGAGCGGCCACCCGAACCGCCAACCGGCCACGTGTGCGTATATCCCCAGAAACGGCCTGGACAAGGACGATGGTTCCACCAGGTGGCACACCCCACATCGCGAGCACGGCGCGGCGCGGCGACAGTGGGACCATGCGCGTCCTGCGAAGAGCGCCGGGAATACGCGGACGGCGGCCCGCCCGTGTCCCCGGTGCCGTCCTGCTGCTGCTCGGCTGCCTCCCCGGCCTGACCGCCGTCCTGGCGCTGGCCCTGTGCGCCCGGGGCGTCGAGAGCGCCGCACCGGTCCGTCTCGCCCGGCCCGGCGCGGACCGGGAGGCCACGGCCCACCACGCCGCCCGGCCGCGCATCCTGTCCCGCACCGTCTGGCTGGACCCGGCGGCCCCGCGCAGCCAGCCGCCCCCGCGCTACGACGACAAGGTGGTCGCCGTCTTCGTCCACCACACCGACTCGCCCAACCGGTACGACTGCGCCGACGCGCCCCGCATCATCCGCGCCCTGTACGCCGGCCAGACCGGCAGCCGGAGCTGGGACGACATCGGCTACAACTTCCTCGTCGACCGCTGCGGCACCATCTACGAGGGCCGCGCCGGAGGTGTGGACCGGCCGGTCACCGGCGCCCACGCCCAGGGCTTCAACCACCGCACCGCCGGCATCGCCGCCCTCGGCACCTTCACCGCCGGCGTGCCCGTGCCGCAAGCCATGACCGACGCGATCGCCGCCCTCGCCGCCTGGAAGCTCGGCCTCGCCGACGTCGATCCGCGCGCCCGGGCCCGTCTGACCTCCAGCAACGGACACAGCCGCTTCAAGGCGGGCACCGCCACCACCCTGCCCGCCGTGGCCGGCCACAACGAGGGCTTCATGACCACCTGCCCCGGCGCCGCCCTGACTGCCCGGCTGCCGGAGATCAGGCGGACGGCGGCCCGGCTCCAGGGCAGGACGCCCACAGCAAGGCCATAGCCGGCCCGCGGCCCGCTCCGAGCCGCGCGCCCTAGCGTCGGGCGTGGCGCGGGACGACGCGCCGCGCACGGCGGGACCACGCGCCGGGCAGGACACAGGACGAGGCGCCGGGCACGGGGCCGGACGAGTGGAGGCGGGGATCATGAGCGGCAGGCGCGGGCGGTCCATGGAGCGGGCGGAACGAGCCCGGGCGGCGCGCGGACCCTGGGCGGTGGTGTGCGCGGTCGCGACCGTCGTCCTCGGACCGGCCGCCGTCACCGCCTCCGCCCTCGACCAGGCCAACGCCGCGCCCCCGCACCACCCGGTCAGGGCCGACACGGCCGCCCGGCCGCCGTCGGACACCGCCCGAAGGCGCACGGGCGCATGAGCGGCCCGGTGCCGCCCGCGCCGGGCACGGCTACTCCTTGAAGCGCTCCCACAGCAGGGGATAGCGCTCGGCGAGCACCCGCTCGTTCTCGAAGGCGACCGCGGTGCCCTCCGGCTCGGCCGGCGCCGGAGCGATGCCGAGGTCCGGGGCGACGGTGCCGGTGAGCTGCTCGTACGCCTCATCCGCCGCGTAGCCCAGCTCCTCGCCGTCCCCGTCGATCTCCTCGTCGAAGTCCTCCAGCAGGTCGGCCAGGGAGTCCGGGTCGTGCAGGGCGCCCTCGAAGACCTCCCGGCCCTGGCCGATCAGCCAGCACCGGAAGTAGTCGAACGCGTCGTCGCTGGCCCCGTCCAGCAGGACCCAGGCGGCCCCCCACAGATCCCAGTGGTAGGCCCGGTTGTAGCGAGCCTCGAAGTGACGGGCGAAGTCCAGGACCAGCTCCGGCTCCAACTGGAGCAGCCGTTCCACGAGCAGGTCCGCCTGCTCCTCGGGATCGCCCTCGGCGGCCTCGCGGGTCGCGTCGATCAGCTCCCAGAACTCCGTCTCGTCCATCACGGCACCAGCATCGGGCCTTCACCGGTGGGGCGCACGTGGAGTGTGGCGGATCGTTATCCGCCGTCCGCACGCCCGTAGCGCGCGGCGAGCCGGGCCGCGTCCGCCGCGAACCGCTCCCGCAGACCCGCCGGCGCCAGCACCTCCGCCTCCGGACCCAGCGCCGTCAGCTGCTCGTGCGCCACCTCCTCCGACTCCACCGGCACGGTCACCGTCACCCACCCCTCGCCGTCCGGCTCGCCCGCGCCCGCGAGCGCCTCGCGCGCGGCCGTGGGGTCCACGGCGTACGGCAGCCTGCGCACGCCCTCGGGGGACAGCCGTACGACGATCGCGGTGCGCAGGATCGAGCGGGCGAACCGCTCGGCCTGCCCGGCCCAGAAGGCCGCCAGATCGAAGTCCGGCACCCGGTCGAAGCGCTCCTCGCGGGCGTCGACGGCGCCGAACCGGTCGATCCGGTACGTCCGGAAGGCACCGCCGTCGGCCACCCGCGCGCACAGGTACCAGACGCCGGCCTTCAGCACGAGCCCGTACGGCTCCAGCTCCCGCTCCACCGACCGCTCCCCGCGCCGGTACACGGCGCCGATCCGCCGGTCGGCCCACACGGCCTCGGCGATCACCGGCAGCGGCGCGGGTGTCTCCGGCTCCTGGAACCAGGCGGGCGCGTCCAGGTGGAACCGCCGGGCGGCGCTGTCCGGGGCGTCCCGCAGGGAGGGCAGCAGCGCGGCGGACACCTTCAGCCGGGCGGCACAGGCGGCGTCCTGCAGCCCCATCTCCCGCAGCGCGCCCGGCACCCCGCTCAGGAACAGCGCCTCGGCCTCGGTGCGCGCCAGCCCCGTCAGCCGCGTCCGGTACCCACCGACCAGCCGGTACCCGCCGGCCCGCCCCCGGTCCGCGTACACCGGCACGCCGGCCTCCGACAGTGCCTGCGTGTCCCGGGTGACCGTCCGCTCCGACACCTCCAGCTCCCGCGCCAGTTCGGCGGCGGTCATGGAGGGCCGGGACTGTAGGAGGAGCACCATCTTGATGAGGCGGGCGGCGCGCATGGCTTCATGATGCCGGGGGGCACTGACAGCGGAAGGGGTACGGCGACCGCCGTACCCCTTCCGCGAGAAGCTGGTGCTTACAGCCCGTACTTCTCCCGGGCCTCCTTCACCGCCGTCGCCTTGACCTCGCCGTGCTTGGCGAGCTGGGCGAGCGCGGCGACGACGATCGACTGGGCGTCGACGCCGAAGTGGCGGCGGGCCGCCTCGCGGGTGTCGGAGAGGCCGAAGCCGTCCGCGCCCAGCGAGGACCAGTCCTGCTCCACCCACTGCGCGATCTGGTCCGGGACCTGGCGCATGTAGTCGGAGACGGCCAGCACCGGACCCTCGGCACCCTGCAGCGCCTGCCGTACGTACGGCACCCGCTCCTCGCCGCGCAGCAGGGCCGCGTCGGCGTCGAGCGCGTCGCGGCGCAGCTCGCCCCAGGAGGTGGCGGACCACACGTCGGCGGCCACGCCCCACTCCTCGGCGAGCAGCTTCTGCGCCTCCAGGGCCCAGTGGATCGCCGTGCCCGAGCCGAGCAGCTGGATGCGCGGGGCGTCGGCCGGGGCGGTCACGCCCGCGGACTCCGCCGTGTTGAAGCGGTACAGGCCCTTGACGATGCCCTCGTCGACGCCGGGGGCGGCCGGCTTGGCCGGCTGCGGCAGCGGCTCGTTGTAGACGGTGAGGTAGTAGAAGACGTTCTGGTCCTCGCCCGGCTTGGCCTCGCCGTACATCCGGCGCAGACCCTCGCGGACGACCACCGCGACCTCGTAGGCGAAGGCCGGGTCGTAGCTGAGCGCGGCCGGGTTGGTGGCCGCGATCACCGGGGAGTGGCCGTCGGCGTGCTGCAGGCCCTCGCCGGTCAGCGTCGTACGGCCCGCCGTGGCACCGACCAGGAAGCCGCGGCCGAGCTGGTCGCCGAGCTGCCACATCTGGTCGGCGGTGCGCTGCCAGCCGAACATCGAGTAGAAGATGTAGAACGGGATCATCGCCTCGCCGTGCGTCGCGTACGCGCTGGACGCGGCGATGAAGTCGGCCATCGAACCGGCCTCGGTGATCCCCTCGTTGAGGATCTGGCCGTTCTTGGCCTCCTTGTAGTACATCAGCTGGTCGCGGTCGACCGGCTCGTACGTCTGGCCCTTCGGCGAGTAGATGCCGAGGGAGGGGAAGAGGCTCTCCATGCCGAAGGTGCGCGCCTCGTCCGGGACGATCGGCACCCAGCGCTTACCGGTCTCCTTGTCGCGGACCAGGTCCTTGACCAGGCGGACGAACGCCATGGTGGTGGCGACGTTCTGGGAGCCGGAGCCCTTGTCGAAGGCGGCGAAGGCCTTGTCGGCGGGGGCGGGCAGCGGGGCCAGCGGGTGGACCCGGCGGGCCGGGGCCGGACCGCCGAGGGCCGCGCGGCGCTCCTGGAGGTAGCGGACCTCGGGGGAATCGGCGCCCGGGTGGCCGTAGGGGACGACGCCGTCGGTGAAGTCGCTGTCCTTGATCGGCAGGCCGAGCAGGTCGCGCATCGCCTTGAACTCGTCCACCGAGAGCTTCTTCATCTGGTGGTTGGCGTTCTTCGACGCGAAGCCGCTGCCGAGGGTGTGGCCCTTGACCGTCTGGGCCAGGATCACCGTCGGCGCGCCCTTGTGCTCGACGGCCGCCTTGTACGCGGCGTAGACCTTGCCGGCCTCGTGACCGCCGCGGGAGAGGTGGAAGCACTCGAGGATCTTGTCGTCGCTCAGCAGCTTCGCCATCTCCACCAGCGCCGGGTCGGCACCGAAGAAGTCCTGGCGGATGTAGGCGGCGTCGCGGGTCTGGTACGTCTGGACCTGCGCGTCCGGCACCTGGCGCAGCCGGCGTACCAGCGCGCCCGTGGTGTCGAGGGCGAACAGCTCGTCCCAGGCCGAGCCCCACAGCGACTTGACGACGTTCCAGCCGGCGCCGCGGAACTGGGCCTCCAGCTCCTGCACGATCTTGAAGTTGGCGCGGACGGGGCCGTCGAGACGCTGCAGGTTGCAGTTGATGACGAAGGTGAGGTTGTCCAGTTCCTCACGGGCGGCCAGCGCGAGCGCGGCCGTCGACTCGGGCTCGTCCATCTCGCCGTCGCCCAGGAAGGCCCAGACGTGGGAGGCGGAGACGTCCTTGATGCCGCGGTTCGTGAGGTACCGGTTGAAGCGCGCCTGGTAGATCGCGGAGAGCGGGCCGAGGCCCATCGACACCGTCGGGAACTCCCACAGCCAGGGCAGCCGGCGCGGGTGCGGGTACGAGGGCAGGCCGTTGCCGCCGGCCTCCTGGCGGAAGTTGTCGAGGTGCGCCTCGTTCAGCCGGCCGTCGAGGAAGGCGCGGGCGTAGATGCCGGGGGAGGCGTGGCCCTGGATGTAGAGCTGGTCGCCGGAGCCGTCCTGCTCCTTGCCCCGGAAGAAGTGGTTGAAGCCGGTCTCGTAGAGCCAGGCCGCGGAGGCGAAGGTGGCGATGTGGCCGCCGACGCCGTGCTTCGCGCCGCGGGTCACCATGGCGGCCGCGTTCCAGCGGTTCCAGGCGGTGATCCGGGCCTCCATCTCCGGGTCACCGGGCAGGCCCGGTTCCGCGGAGGTGGGGATGGTGTTGACGTAGTCCGTCTCGAGGAGCTTCGGCAGCGCGACGCCGCCCGCCTCGGCACGCTCCAGCGTGCGCCGCATCAGGTAGGCGGCGCGGTGCGGCCCGGCCTCCCTGGCCACGGCGTCCAGGGAGGCCTGCCATTCGGCGGTCTCCTCCGGGTCGCGGTCCGGGAGCTGGTCGAGCGCGCTCGGCTGGATGGCGTTGGGGTCGGTCATGTCGCCGCCTTCCTCAGTCGAAGGGGGTTCCCTCATCGTTAAGGGTTCGGGGTTGCCCTTGGTCTTTGGCAGGACAGGGCAGTGGCCCTCGGTGGAGGTCCGCCCGAGACTCTAACTCCGTGATCGATGATCGATCAAAGGGGTGAAGGGGAAAACTTCTCGATATCGAGAAAGTCGGCACGCGGTGCCTCGGGCGGGGGCACCGAGTGTCGTGGCCGGCGCGGGTTTTCGCAGGTGGGAAGGCGTTTGAGCGGGGGTGCGCTCGACTGCGTCAGGGACGCGGAGCGCAGCCCAGGACGTGGGCCTTCACCAGCTCGGCGATCCGGGGATCACGGCGCTTGAACGCCTGCACCAGCTCCTCGTGCTCCTCCGCGTAGCTCTGCTGGACCGTGCCCAGCCAGCGGATGGACAGCGCCGTGAACACCTCGATGCCCAGGCCCTCCCAGGTGTGCAGCAGCACCGAGTTGCCCGCCGCGCGGACCAGCTCCCGGTGGAAGCCGACCGTGTGGCGCACCTGGGCCGTGCCGTCGGCCTCGCGGTCGGCCTCGTACAGGGCCAGGACGTGCGGCTCCAGGGCCGAGCAGTCCCCGGCGAGGCGGTCGGCCGCCAGTTCCGCCGCGATGGCCTCCAGGCCGGCCCGGACGGGGTAGCTCTCCTCCAGGTCGGCGGCGGTGAGGCTGCGGACGCGCACGCCCTTGTTGGGGGCCGACTCGATCAGGCGAAGCGACTCCAGCTCGCGCAGGGCCTCCCGCACCGGCGTCTGACTGACCTCCAGCTCGGTGGCGATCCGCCGCTCCACGATGCGCTCGCCCGGCTGCCAGCGCCCGCTGACGATTCCCTCCACGATGTGCTCGCGGATCTGTTCGCGCAGCGAGTGGACGACGGGCGCGGTCATGGGGGCTCCTCCCAGGGGCTGACGTTTAGACAATACGGCGGGTTCGCGCCGCGGAGAGGGCGCGCGGGGTGCTTTGACGCAGGTGAGACGAGGCTTACACGGCGCGCACCCCGACAAACGCGAACACCCCGCCCGGAACGCTCCGGACGGGGTGCCGCACTGCCTGATCAGGGACGTCAGAGGCCGAGCTCGACCTCGAACTCGCCCGCCTCCAGGATCGCCTTGACCGCCGTCAGGTAGCGGGCGGCGTCGGCGCCGTCCACCAGACGGTGGTCGTAGGAGAGGGTCAGGTAGGTCATGTCGCGGACGCCGATGACCGTGCCCTCCTCGGTCTCGATGACGGCCGGACGCTTGACCGTGGCACCGATGCCGAGGATCGCGACCTGGTTCGGCGGCACGATGATCGTGTCGAAGAGCGCGCCGCGCGAGCCGGTGTTGCTGATGGTGAAGGTCGCACCGGACAGCTCGTCCGGGGTGATCTTGTTGGCGCGGACCTTGCCCGCCAGGTCGGCCGTGGCCTTGGCGATACCCGCGATGTTCAGGTCGCCGGCGCCCTTGATGACCGGGGTCATCAGGCCCTTCTCGGAGTCCACCGCGATACCGATGTTCTCGGCGTCGAAGTAGGTGATCGTGCCCTCGGCCTCGTTGATCCGGGCGTTGATGACCGGGTGGGCCTTGAGCGCCTGGGCGGCGGCCTTGACGAAGAACGGCATCGGGGAGAGCTTGACGCCCTCACGGGCGGCGAAGGAGTCCTTCGCCTTGCCGCGCAGCTTCATCAGACGGGTGACGTCGACCTCGACGACCGACGACAGCTGGGCCTGCTCGTGCAGGGCCTTGACCATGTTGTCGCCGATGACCTTGCGGATGCGGGGCATCTTGACGGTCTGGCCGCGCAGCGGGGAGACCTCGAGCGTCGGGGCCTTCTGCGCGGCGGCCGGGGCGGCGGCGGGGGCCGACGCGGAGGCGGCCTTCGCGGCCTCGGCGGCGGCGAGGACGTCCTGCTTGCGGATACGGCCGCCGACGCCGGTGCCCTTGACCTCGGCCAGGTCGACGCCGTTCTCGGCGGCGAGCTTGCGCACCAGCGGGGTCACGTACGCACCCTCGTCGGTCGCCTGGGTGGCGGTCGGCGCGGTCGGCGCGGCCGCCGGGGTGACCGGAGCCGGAGCCGGGGCGGCCGGCGCGGGGGCCGGAGCCGCGGGCTGGGCCGGAGCCGGAGCGGCAGCGGCCGGGGCCGCCGGGGCGGCGGGGGCCGGAGCCGGGGCGGCGGGAGCGGCCGGAGCCGGGGCGGCGGCGGGCGCCGGGGCGGCCGGAGCCGGAGCGGCGGCCGGGGCGGCACCCGGGGCGCCGATGACGGCGAGCTTGGCGCCGACCTCGGCGGTCTCGTCCTCGTTCACCACGATCTCGAGCAGCACGCCGGAGGTGGGCGCCGGGATCTCGGTGTCGACCTTGTCCGTGGAGACCTCGAGCAGCGGCTCGTCGGCCTCGACGGAGTCGCCGACCGACTTCAGCCAGCGGGTGACGGTGCCCTCGGTGACGGACTCACCGAGCGCGGGCAGGACCACGTCGGTGCCCTCGGCGCCACCGGCCGGAGCGGCGGTGGCGGCCGGGGCCTCGGGGGCCGGGGCGGGGGCCGGGGCCTCGGCCGCCGGAGCGGCGGGGGTCTCGGGGGCGGGGGCCTCGGCGGCGGCCGGGGCCGGAGCTGCCGCGGGGGCGCCGGAGCCGTCGTCGATGAGGGCCAGCTCGGCGCCGACCTCTACGGTCTCGTCCTCGGCGACCTTGATGGAGGCCAGCACGCCGGCGGCGGGCGAGGGGATCTCGGTGTCGACCTTGTCGGTCGAGACCTCGAGCAGCGGCTCGTCGGCCTCGACGCGCTCGCCCTCCGCCTTCAGCCAGCGGGTGACAGTGCCCTCGGTGACGCTCTCACCGAGCGCCGGAAGGGTTACGGAAACCGCCATGGTTTCGGTTGCTCCTTACGAATTGCGGAAAGTCTGTGTCGTCGCGCCCGTTGACCGAAGGCTCAGTCGTGGGAGTGCAGCGGCTTGCCGGCCAGCGCCAGGTGCGCCTCGCCGAGGGCCTCGTTCTGCGTCGGGTGGGCGTGGATGAGCTGGGCGACCTCGGCCGGCAGCGCCTCCCAGTTGTAGATCAGCTGGGCCTCGCCGACCTGCTCACCCATGCGGTCGCCGACCATGTGGACGCCGACCACGGCACCGTCCTTCACCTGGACGAGCTTGATCTCGCCCGCGGTGTTGAGGATCTTGCTCTTTCCGTTGCCCGCCAGGTTGTACTTCAGAGCGACGACCTTGTCCGCGCCGTAGATCTCCTTGGCCTTGGCCTCGGTGATACCGACGGAGGCGACCTCCGGGTGGCAGTACGTCACCCGCGGGACACCGTCGTAGTCGATCGGGACGGTCTTCAGACCGGCCAGACGCTCCGCCACCAGGATGCCCTCGGCGAAGCCGACGTGCGCGAGCTGGAGCGTCGGGACCAGGTCACCGACGGCGGAGATGGTCGGAACGTTGGTGCGCATGTACTCGTCGACCAGGACGTAGCCGCGGTCCATGGCGACGCCCTGCTCCTCGTAGCCCAGGCCCTGGGAGACCGGGCCGCGGCCGACGGCGACGAGCAGGACCTCGGCCTCGAACTCCTTGCCGTCGGCGAGTACGACCTTCACGCCGTCCTGGGTGTACTCGGCCTTCTGGAAGAAGGTGCCCAGGTTGAACTTGATGCCGCGCTTGCGGAAGGCGCGCTCGAGCAGCTTCGAGCTGTTCTCGTCCTCGACCGGGACGAGATGCTTCAGGCCCTCGACGACCGTGACGTCGGCGCCGAAGGACTTCCACGCCGAGGCGAACTCGACGCCGATGACACCGCCGCCCAGGATGATCGCGGACTTCGGCACGCGGTCCAGGACGAGGGCGTGGTCGGAGGAGATGATCCGGTCGCCGTCGATCTCCAGGCCCGGCAGCGACTTCGGCACGGAGCCGGTCGCCAGCAGGACGTGGCGGCCCTGGATCCGCTGACCGTTCACGTCGACGGAGGTGGGGGAGGACAGCCGGCCCTCACCCTCGATGTACGTCACCTTGCGGGAGGCGACGAGACCCTGCAGGCCCTTGTACAGGCCGGAGATGACGCCGTCCTTGTACTTGTGGACCCCGGCGATGTCGATGCCCTCGAAGGTGGCCTTGACGCCGAACTGCGCGCTCTCGCGGGCCTGGTCGGCGACCTCGCCCGCGTGCAGCAGAGCCTTGGTGGGGATGCAACCCCGGTGCAGGCAGGTGCCGCCGACCTTGTCCTTCTCGATCAGGGCGACGTCCAGGCCCAGCTGCGCCCCGCGCAGGGCCGCGGCGTAACCACCGCTACCACCGCCGAGGATCACTAGGTCGAAAACGGTGCTGGCGTCGTTCGCCACGTCACGTCCTCCATGCATGTGCGCCTTGCGCCGATCTCCGATGACCGGCGGGCGGCTGGTGTCCGGCCGCTTGATGCTTCGGCCCTGGGGGCCCTGTCCTGCCGGGCTCCATCTTTGCACTTGTTCGAGGCGGACGAGACGCGGGGCCTGAGTGTGAGACACCCCACGTACCCCTGCAAACGGAGGCGCGCAGGGGTTCGGGCGCGGGGACCGCGCGAACGGTCCCCACGCTCCCGCGGCCGCCCCGCGAGGGGGCGGCCTGGTCTACTGGGCGCTCATCAGCCCAGGTCACCCGCCGCGGTCAGCTCGGCGAGCCGCACCAGCGTGCGGACGGCGGAACCGGTGCCGCCCTTCGGGGTGTAGCCGAACGGGCCGCCCTCGTTGAACGCGGGACCCGCGATGTCGAGGTGTGCCCAGGTGATCCCCTCGCCCACGAACTCGCGCAGGAAGAGCCCGGCGACCAGTCCGCCGCCCATACGCTCACCCATGTTGGCGATGTCGGCGACGGACGAGTCCATGCCCTTGCGCAGGTGCTCGGGCAGCGGCATCTGCCACGCGGGTTCGCCGACCTCCTCGGCCGCCTCGTGCAGCGCGGAGCGGAACGCCTCGTCGTTGGCCATGATGCCGAACGTCCGGCTGCCCAGCGCCAGCACCATCGCGCCGGTCAGCGTGGCGACGTCCACGATCGCGTCCGGCGCCTCCTGCGAGGCCGCCCACAGCGCGTCGGCGAGCACCAGCCGGCCCTCGGCGTCGGTGTTGAGCACCTCGACCGTCTTGCCGCTGTACATGTGCAGCACGTCGCCGGGGCGGACGGCGGAACCCGAGGGCATGTTCTCGGCCAGCGCCAGCCAGCCGGTGACGTTGACCCGCAGGCCCAGCCGGGCGGCGGCGACGACCGCGGCGAACACGGCGGCGGCACCGCTCATGTCGCACTTCATCGTCTCGTTGTGGCCGGCCGGCTTCAGCGAGATGCCGCCCGAGTCGTAGGTGATGCCCTTGCCGACGAGGGCGAGGTGCTTGTCCGCCTTCGGGTGCGAGTAGGACAGCTTGACCAGCCGCGGGGTCGCCGCCGAGCCGCCGCCGACGCCCAGGATGCCGCCGTAGCCGCCCTTGACGAGGGCCTTCTCGTCGAGCACCTGGATCTTGAGGCCGTGCTCCTTGGCCGCGCCCTGCGCGACACCGGCGAACGCCTGCGGGGTGAGGTCGTTCGGCGGCATGTTGATCAGGTCGCGGGCGCGGTTCAGTTCCTCGGAGACCGCCACGGCACGCGCCACGGCACCCTTGTGGGCGGCGTCGCGCGGCTTGCCGCCGAGCACCACGGCCTCGGCCAGTGGGGCCTTGCCGTTCTTGGCCCGCGCGTCCTTGGCGCTCTCCTTGTACGTGTCGAAGGCGTACGCGCCGAGCAGCACGCCCTCGCCGATCGCGCCGATGGCACCGGAGTCGTCGACGGGCAGCGCGAACGCGGCCTTGCGGGCCCCGGTGAGGGCCCGGGCGGCGACGCCGGCGGCCTTGCGCAGGGCCTCGGCGTCGTACCCGGCGTCCTTCTCGGGCTCCGCGCCCAGGCCCACCGCCACCACGAGCGGCGCCTTGAAGCCGGCCGGGGCGGGCAGCTTCGTCAGCTCGCCCTCGGCACCAGAGGCACCGAGGGTCTCCAGGACGCCGGCCAGCTTGCCGTCGTAAGCCTTGTCCACGGCCTCGGCGCCCGGCGCGACGACGGGGCCCTTGGCGCCCTTGGCGACACCGATCACGATCGCGTCGGCCCGCAGGCCGGGCGCCGCGGCGGTGCTGAGAGTCAGAGCAGTCACGGTGGTGAGATCTCGCTTCCGATGTGAAGTTGCTGTGGCCGAAAAGGGGTGGGTCGACCGGGCCCGACAGCCGACCCTAGGCCCAGACCTGGAGTCAGGTGGCAACCGGGGCCTTCACCCTGTCGGCGAACACCCGGAACGAGACTACGCGCGTACGCCCGTTCCCTCAGCCCTGTGGGTGGTCCCCGGGCCATGCCTTCGGGTAATCCCTAGGCCATGCCTTCGGGTAATCCCTATCCCCGATATCCCCGGCGCGGAGGGCCACCGCGGCGACCGAGGTGCCGGCCAGACGGTCGGCGAGGGAGCGGCGGCCGGGGGAGAGCACCGGCAGCGCGTTCACCAGGAAGAGCGCCACGGCTGCCGCCCACACCAGCACGGACAGCGGGAACTGACCCTCGATCAGCAGCACGCAGGCCAGGGCGTACACGGCGACGTCGGCGGCGGTGGTGACGGCGGCCCGGCGCAGCGCCCGGCGGGACAGGCGCGGGGTGACCCGCAGGCCGAGCAGGCCCTTGCCGAGGGTGCGGCCGAGCAGCGCGAGGCAGGCCCACTGGTAGAGGAAGGCGGCGAGCACGAGCGCCCCGAAGGCCTCCTCGACGTCCAGCACCGCCTCGTTCCACAGCGAGAGGCCGACCGTCTCGGAGGCGTCGAGGACGTCACCGCGCGAGGTCAGCAGGTCGAAACCGCCGCGGGTGGCCAGCTCCGGCACGTCGGTGACGAGCGCGGTGATCCGGTGGAAGGTGAGCGCGGCCAGCAGCCAGGCCGCCGTCAGCACCAGCGCGAAGTCGACGAACCAGGCCAGGGCACGGCGAATGGTGAGCACGGATGATCCCCCCGATCGATCCTGTCCGTCCGTGTACGGGCGAAGAGACTAGCGACCGAAGGACAGCACCACGAGGGCGCTCGTCGCGGCCGTCTCCGCGAGGGCCCCGAACACGTCGCCGGTGACCCCGCCGAAGCGTCGGGTGCAGTGGCGCAGCAGAAGTTCGGCGGCCGCCAGGGAGAGCGGTACGGCCGCCGCGGCGCGCAGGACTCCGTACGGGCCGAGAGCCGCGCCCCAGGCGGCCGAGACGAGCGTGACGGCGGCCGCGACGGCCAGCGCGCCCGGCACCGGCACCACCCCGGCGACCGCCGCGCCCAGCCCCTCGGGCCGGGCGGCCGGCACCCCGGTGCGCGCGGCCAGGGTGAGCGCCAGCCTGGCCGTGACCGCCGAGGTCAGCGCGGCGGTGGCGCCCCGGGTCCAGGAGTCGCCGTAGAGCTGCGCCAGCGCGGCGACCTGGGCCAGCAGGACGAGCAGGAGGGTGATGACGCCGAACGGCCCGATGTCCGACCGCTTCATGATCCGCAGCGCGTCCTCGGCCGGCTTGCCGCTGCCCAGTCCGTCGGCGGTGTCGGCGAGCCCGTCGAGGTGCAGTCCACGGGTCAGCGCGGCCGGTACGGCCACCGAGGCCACGGCGGCGAGCAGCGGGCCGGCGCCCAGCAGGAGCAGCACCAGTCCGAGCCCGGCCGCGCCGACGCCGACGGCCAGTCCGGCCACGGGGGCGTTCAGCATGCCCCCGCGGGCGGCATCCCGGTCCCAGCGGTGCACCCGGACGGGCAGCACGGTGAGCGTGCCGAAGGCGAAGCGGAGGCCGTGGAGAGAGGGGGTCCTGGACACCGGCGCAGGGTACCGGGCGCCGGCCCGGCTCCCGGCGGGTGATCGGATGAACGGCACTGAGGGTTGGGGCAATTCCGGGTAATGTGCGCACATGGGGCACTGGTGGGAGCGGAACATCCTTGAGCCGGGCAAGCTCCCGCTGCTGCTCGCCCTCGCCGCCTTCATGCTGACCTTCGTCGTCACCCGGGTCATCACCCGGCTGATCCGGGCCGGCAAGGGCCCGTTCGGGAACGTCAAGGCGGGCGGGCTGCACATCCACCACGTGGTCCCGGGGGTGGTGCTCACCGTCGTCGGCGGGTTCGGCGCGGTCGCCAGCGACCGGCACGGCGCCGGCGGGGGTGTCGCGGCCGTGGTCTTCGGGATGGGCGCGGGGCTGGTCCTCGACGAGTTCGCGCTGATCCTGCACCTCGACGACGTCTACTGGACCGCGGAGGGCCGCAAGAGCGTCGAGGCGGTCGTCCTCACCGCCGCCCTGGTGGGCCTGCTGCTGGCCGGCTTCGTGCCGTTCGGCGTCAACGACCTGTCCGAACAGGAGCTGCAGGACCGGGGCAGCGTCATCGGCACCATCGCCATGAACTTCCTCTTCGCGCTGATCGCCCTGAGCAAGGGCAAGGCCCGCATCGCGGTCTTCGGCGCGGTCGTGCCGCTGGTCGCGCTCGTCGGCGCGATCCGCCTGGCCCGCCCAGGCTCCCTGTGGGCCCGGCGCTTCTACGGCCGCCGTCCCCGCGCCCGCGCCAAGGCCGCCCTGCGCGCCTACCGCCACGACCGCCGCTGGTCCGGCCCCCGCCGCGCCGTCCAGGACTGGATCGGCGGAAAGCCCGACCCCCGCCCGAGCCGCCTGCCGGGGCCCCACTGAGCGCTCCGCGCCGGGCGGGACGCGGCTCGGTGCCCGTCTTGGTGCTCGCCATCGGGCCGGGGACCGGTGCGGCGTCGAGGGCCTGGTGGGGCGGCCCGGCCCCTCCGCTCGGCCCGCCTTCCGAGCCGCCGCCCGAGCCGCGCCGGGCGTGCCGCTCCGGGCGTTCGGGGGCGGGCGTTCGGGGGCGCGGCGGCGCCGTTCGCCGCCCTGAGCCTCGCGCCCGGCCCGGCCCGGTTCGCCTGCCTGGCCGCCGCCGGGTACTCCGTGCGGAGCGGAGCGGGGTGGCGGCCGGTGGCCGTCGACGCGTTCGTCGTCGGGCTGGGGCCGGGTACGGCGTTCAGGGGCCGGGACGGACCGGGCTCGGTCCGCCTGCCGGGCCGTCGCTGGGCGCTTCGCGCGGGACGTGACGGTGTCTTGGTGGCATGGTGCGTTCGCCGCCGGTCGGGGATCGGTGTGCCGTTCAGGACTGGATCGAAGAGCCCGCCCGGTTTCGGCCGCGCCGGGCCACCTGAGCGTGCCCCGCAACCTCGGGGCCCGGTGCGGTGTTCAGGGACGGAGAGGGGGTGGGGTGGCGCTGGGCTCGGGAGGTGCGGCGGTGAGGGTGCGGTAGGTGTGGCGGTGGTGCAGGGCCGCGGCCAGGCAGAGGGTGCCGACGCCCATCAGGGCGGCCAGGTGCTCCTTGCCGGCCAGGTTCTCCTTCAGCAGCACCTCGACCACCATCGCCGTGGTCACCGCGCCCACCGTGACATGGGCGCCGTAGCGCCAGGCCACGTACACGGCGAGGCCGACCACGGCCGCCGAGGGGCCGGTGTCCACCACCAGGGCGTCCGAGGCGGGCAGACCGAACGCGGCGTGCGGGCCGAGGGCGATGCCGATGCGCGCGTACAGCGTCCCGGCCAGCGTGGCGACGTAGGCGACGGCCAGCGTGCGCCACCGGCCCAGGCAGAACTCGGCGACCCCGAACACGAACAGGATCTGCGCGAGCGCCCCCCACACGGGCAGGTCCAGCGCCGGCACGAACAGCGACAGCGGCGTGCGTAACAGCGCCTGCCACAGCGGGTCCTCCGCCCGTACCGCGCCCACGCCCTGCACGAACCGGTAACCCCACGGCTGGTTCTGCGCGTACTGCAGCAGCGCGGTCAGGCACACCGCCCCGACCGTCATCGGCGCCGCCCGCAGCCGCCGTTCGCGCAGCGGGTCGCGCACGGCGACGTACAGCGGCCCCCACTCGGCGCGGGCCCAGCGGGCGAGCCTCTCCATAAGGCGTTCCTCATCTGTGCGTCTCCAAGTGCCTGCGGTGCAGCCACTTCGGCAGTCCAGAGGCCGTGGGGCCTGTCGTCGGATTCCCGCCCGCCGCGCGGCGTCCGGCACGCACTCCCCGACGCTCGGCTTCGCTCGCGCGGGGGGACCCCCATGCCGCGTTGCCGAACCGCCCTCGTGGCGGAGCCACGCGGGCGCTCCGGCGCCTTGCGATCGCACGCACCAGACGCCGCGCGGCCCGCCCTCCGGGCGGACGACGGGAATCCGACGCCAGGCCCCCCAGGAACCCCTCCGCCCGCGCCGACGCGAGGCCGATGCGCAGCAGGTCCGCGCTCTTCTCGAAGAGCAGGAACCGCGGTTCCCAGATGGGCCGGTACTTGGCGTTGGCGCGGTACAGCGACTCGATCTGCCACCAGCGGGAGAAGAAGCTGAGCAGCGACCGCCACAGCCTCAGCACCGGACCGGCACCGAGGCGCGCGCCACGTTCGAAGACCGAGCGGAACATCGCGAAGTTCAGCGAGACCTGCGTGATCCCGATCTCCCCGGACCGCCGCAGCAGCTCGATGACCATGAACTCCATCAGCCCGTTGTCGGAGTCCCGGTCCCGCCGCATGAGGTCGAGGGACAGCCCGTGCGGCCCCCAGGGCACGAAGGAGAGCAGTGCCCGCAGCCTGCCCTCGGCGTCCGTGCACTCCAGCATCACGCACCGGCCGTCCTCGGGGTCCGCGAGCCGCCCCAGCGCCATGCTGAAGCCGCGCTCGGTGGCCCCGTCCCGCCAGTCGTCGGCACGCTCCACGAGGTACGCCATCTCCGCCGCCGGGATGTCCTCGTGCCGCCGGATCCGCACCCGGTACCCGGCCCGCCGCACCCGGTTGTACGCCTGCCGGACGGTCCGCATCGCCCGCCCCTCGAGGGTGAACTCGGCGACCTCCACGATCGCCTCGTCGCCGAGTTCCAGCGCGTCCAGGCCGTGCCGGGCGTAGACCGTCCCCGCCTCCTCGCTCGCCCCCATCACGGCCGGGATCCACCCGTGCGCCCGCGCCTCGGTCAGCCACGGCGCGATGGCCCCGGGCCACGCCTCCGGATCGCCGAGCGGATCGCCGGAGGCGAGGCTCACCCCGCCGACGACGCGATAGGCCACGGCCGCCTTCCCGGTCGGCGACCACACCACGCTCTTCTCCCGGCGCAGCGCGAAGTAGCCGAGCGAGTCCCGCTCCCCATGCCGCTCCAGCAGCGCCCGCAGCCGCTTCTCGTCGTCCTCGGTGAGCGGGTCCACGGCGCGCCGGGAGCGGAAGGCGGCGTAGAAGACGGCCAGGACGAGCACCGTGCTGAGCACGTTGACGGCCACGTTGGCCCAGTTGGGCGGGTCGATCCCGGGGAAGCGGCTCTCGTCGGCGGCCACCGAGATCAGCCGCAGCGTGCCGTAGTACCAGCGCTCCAGGAAGGTCGAACGGGCCGCGTCCGGCGCCTGGTTGGTGACCGTGACCAGCACTCCGGCCAGCAGCGAGGCGAGCAGACCGCCGCCCACCGCCACGGTCGCGGCCAGCCGCGGGTTCGACCGGTCACCCTTGGCGTAGAACTCCCGCCGGCCGGCCAGCAGCGCCCCGGTGAAGACGGCCGTGAGCGCCAGGGAGATCCAGTTCTGCGCGTACTGCCGGATCTCCGGGAACGCCATGGCGAAGGCGAACAGGACCAGGAACGACCCGCTCAGCACCAGGTTCAGGATCCAGGCGGCCCGTTTGCGCCGCCGCATGGTGATCGCCAGGAACGTGGTGAACACGCCCGAGGCGAAGCCGGCGGTGAGCAGATACGGCGTGAAGAAGTTCTCCTGGTTGTGCCGGCGCACGTCCTGCCCCAGCGAAACCCACACCGCGCTCAGGAAGTTGACGAAGGCGACGGCCCGCAGGTACCAGACGGCGAACGCGGCGGCCCGTGGGGAGGCACCGCCGGACCGCCGCCCCGACTCGGCCTGCTGCTCTACGGCATTTCGGGCATCTCCCATGAGAGGGGATCATATGTGCGCCCTTGCCGCGAACCGTGCAGCCGACCACGACCGGCTACTCCGTCTCCGGCTCCGCCTCCGCTTCCGCCTTCTCGTCCGTCTCCGGCTCCGGCTTCTCGGCCGCCTCGGGCTCCGCCTTCTCGGGCAGTTCCGCGGCCAGTGCGGCCGCGGCCCGGACCAGCGGCAGGGACAGCAGGGCCCCCACCCCCTCGCCGACCTTCACGCCCTGCTCCATCAGCGGCTCCAGCGCCATCCGGTCCAGCGCCTTGGCCTGCCCCGGCTCCCCGCTGTCGTGCCCGGCCAGCCACCAGTCCGGCGCCCGGAACGCGACCCGCTGGGCGACCAGTGCGCACGCGGCGGCCACCACGCCGTCCAGGATCACCGGCAGCTTGCGCACGGCGCACTGCAGCAGGAACCCGGTCATCGCGGCCAGGTCGGCACCACCCACGGTGGCGAGCAGCTGCAACTGGTCCCCGAGCACCGGCCGCGCCCGCCGCAGCGCGTCCCGGATCGCCGCGCACTTGCGCATCCACGCCAGGTCGTCGATGGGCAGCCCGCCCCGCCCGGTCACCACGGAGGCGTCGGTACCGCACAGCGCCGCGACCAGCACCGCCGCGGCCGTGGTCCCGCCCACGCTCAGATCACCGAGCACCACCAGGTCCGTCCCCGAGTCGGCCTCCTCGTCGGCGACCGCCACGCCGGCCCGGAACGCGGCCTCGGCCTCGTCCGCGGTGAGCGCGTCCTCGATGTCGATACGGCCGCTGCCGCGCCGCACCCGGTGCCGCACGACGTCCTGCGGGAAGACCTCCGGCGGGCAGTCAAGCGCCATGTCCACCACGCGCACCGGGACGTCCAGCCGGCGCGCGAGCACCGCCACCGGGCTGCCGCCCTCGAGCACCGCCCGCACCAGCCGCTCGGCGCCGCCCGCCGGCCGTGCGGAGACGCCGAGTTCCGCGACACCGTGATCACCGGCGAAGAGCACCACGCGCGGCCGTTCGACCGGCCGCACCGGCACGGCACCCTGTGCGGCGGACAGCCACTCGCCCAGCTCGTCCAGCCGCCCGAGCGACCCGGGCGGCACGATCTGGCGCTCGCGCCGGGCCTCGGCGTCACGGCGAACGCCCCCGTCCGGGCGCTCGATCAGATCGGTGAAGTCGTCCAGTTCAAGGCTGCTCATTCGCCGAACAGTACCGGCAGCGGACGAACGCTCCGGCGCCACATCGCCACCACGCGGTGACGACGTCTTTGCACCCGGGGGCGGTATCCCATACGTTCCGGTTTGCCGCGGAATGTCGCCCTGGGAGCCGTCCATGCAGCCCTCGCTCTCCACCACGCAGGTCACCGAGCCCTACGACCCCTTCCTGGAACCGCGCCGCGGGGACTGCCCCTGGTGCGGTTCCCGGCGCCTGCGGACCCGGCTGCGCGCCCCCGACCCGCTGCGGCACCGGCCGGGCAGCCACGCCCTCGACGAGTGCGGCGACTGCGCCCACGTCTTCCAGAACCCCCGGCTCACGGCGGAGGGCTTCGCCTTCTACCACCGGGACTTCTACGAGAGAGAGCTGGAGGAGTTCGCCGAGCGCCTCCGCTCCGCCCGCACGGTCCGCCGCCGCCACCGCGCCGCCGCCCACGCGCTGTCGGCGCTGCCCGACCCGGAAAGCTGGCTGGACGTCGGCACGGGACACGCCCACTTCCCCGAGGCGGCGAAGGAGTTCTTCCCGTACACCAGCTTCGACGGCCTGGACCCGACGGCCCGCGTCGAACAGGCCCTGCTGGACGGCCGCGTCGAGGAGGCGTACCGCGGCTACCTGAGCACCCCCGGCACGGCGGCCCGCCTGCGCGCCCGCTACGACGTGGTCAGCATGTTCCACCACCTGCAGCACGCCCCGGAGCCCCGCGCCGAAATCCGCGCCGCCCTCACCGTCCTGCGCCCCGGCGGCCACCTCGTCGTCGAAGTCCCCGACCCGCGCTGCGCGTTCGCCGCGCTCCTCGGCAGATGGTGGTGGTCCTACGGCCAGCCCCGCAACCTGCACCTGCCGCCCCTGGCCAACCTCCGCGCGGAGCTGGAACGGCAGGGCTGCACGATCCTCGTCACGGACCGCAGCGCCCCCCACGCCCCCTATGACCTGTCAGCGGCCCTCACCCTGGCCCTGTCCCACACCCGCCCCCTCCTGCGAGTCGCGGCAGCCCCGCTGACCGACCTGGCCTGGGCCCTGGACCACACCCTTGCCCCCCTGACCCGCCACACCCCCTTCTCCAACGCCTACCGCCTCGTGGCCCGCAAGAACACGGACGCTGCCGCTCAGCCGCTGCCCTGAGTGGGGCGCGTCGGCATCGGGGGCCAGGTCGAAGGGGCGCGGCGAACCGCGAGACCAGCCACCGCGTGCCCGCACCCGGGAACGGACATGACCCCAACGGGGGGTGCCCGCACCCGGGAACGGACATGACCCCAACGGCGGATGCCCGAAGCCCCGGCACCGGCCCACCCGCACCTCAACCGCGGAGCACCACCGCCTGCCCCGCAACGACCAACAGCACCTGCTCACACTCACCAGCGAACCCCGCGTTCAACCGCCCCAGTTCATCCCGGTACCGCCGTCCGGAGGCAGTCGCCGGCACGATCCCCGACCCCACCTCGTTGGACACCGCGACCACGGTCCGCCGAGCGCCCCGCACCGCCGCCGTCAACTCCCGCACCCGCTCGCGCAGCGCCCTCTCCCCGCCCCCCGCCCACTCCGCGTCGTCCCATGCCCCGACGCAGTCCATGACGTCCGTCAGCCACAGCGACAGGCAGTCGATCAGCACCGGCGGCCCGTCCTCGGCCAGCAGCGGCAGCAGGTCCGTCGTCTCCGTCGTACGCCACGACCCCGGCCGCCGCTCCCGGTGCGCGGCCACCCGCGCCGCCCACTCGGTGTCCCCGCCGCGCGTCCCGCCCGTGGCCACGTACAGCACGTCCGGGAAGGCCTCCAGACGCCGTTCGGCCTCCACCGACTTGCCTGAGCGCGCCCCGCCGAGCACCAGCGTCCGGCGCGGCACGTCCGGCACCTCCTCGTACGCCCCGACCATCAGCGTCGTACCGTCCGGGACCGCCCGCGCCCCCGCCGCCGCGAGCCGCCGCCGCAGCTCCGCGCCCTGCGGCACGTCGTGGTCGAGATGGACGGCGACGACGTCGGTCGTCGGATCCACGGAACCCACCGCCCGCAGCCGGGCCAGCGCGTCCGGGCGTCCCACCACATCGGCGAGGACCATCTGGTACGACTCCGCCGTCGCCTCCTCCAGACCGGCCGGCGCCCCGCCCGGCGGCAGGTACAGCAGCCGCTGCCCGTCCGGCCCGGTCACCGCGTACCCGGTGCCGCCCGCGTCCATCGCCACCGCCCGCACCCGATGCCCCGTCAGCAGCGCCAACTCCCGCCCGTCCGGTACCCGGCCGGGCTGCGGCACCCCGGCCGGCACCTCCACCGCCGGCCCGTCGTGCGGATGCGACAGCAGCACCTGCCGTACTCCGCCCAGCGAATGCCCGGACCGCGCGGCCGCGAACGCCGCGCCCGGGGTCAGATCGAGCAGCAGGGCCCCGTCCACGAGCAGCGCGGTGGCCGCCCGCGTGTCAGGGCCCAGCGCGGTCGCGCAGACGGCGCAGGGACAGTCGGGGCGGGGCAGTCCCGCGGGGGCACCGGTGCCGAGCAGAGTGACTTCCACGGACCGATTTTCACCCGTCCCAGCAGGTCTTGCGCTTCCGGCTAGTCTTCCGGGGCAGAGTTGGATCAGAGGAGGCCCATATGACGGCATGGACGTGGCGGTTCGAGAAGGCCGACGGGACGGAAATCCAGCCCGCGGTGCAGCCCGAGGAGTTCACCACCCAGGGGGACGCCGAGTCCTGGATCGGTGAGCACTGGAAGGCGCTGGAGGAGGGCGGCGCGGACCAGGTGCGCCTGTTCGAGGAGACCAGCGAGATCTACGGCCCGATGAGCCTGCACGCCGAGGCGTCGTAATCCGGCCGGGGAGTGAGGAGGGGTCTGCCACCACCCTCCTCACTGCCATTGCTGACTGCCCGTCGCTCAACTGATCACTGCTCACCCAGTGTCACCTCCACCGTCTTCGCCGCGCCGTCGCGCTGGAAGGTCACCGGGGCCCGCTGCCCCGGCCGCCGGGTCGCCAGCGCCTCGGAGAGCGCGGTGGCGGAGGTGACCGGGGTGCGGTCCACCCTGGTGATCACATCGCCGGGCCGCAGTCCCGCCCGCTGGGCCGCACCGCCGTCGCTGACGGTCACCACCGCGACCCCGGCGGGCCGGTAGCCGTCGTCCACGACGCTCCGCACGGTGACGCCGAGCGCGGCCCGCCCCGAGTCGACGACCTTGCCGTTCCTGACGATCTGGTCGGCGACCGTCCGCACCATCGACGCCGGGATGGCGAAACCGATGCCGGGAGCGGCGCCGCCCCCGAGGTCGGGATCGGACGCGGCGAGCGTCGGGATGCCGATGACCTGCCCGTCGAGGTTCACCAGCGCCCCACCGCTGTTGCCCGGGTTGATGGCGGCCGACGTCTGCACCATGTTCGCGATGGTGGCGCCCGTGCCCCCGTCCGAGCCGCCCTCGCTGACGGTCCGTCCGGTCGCCGAGACGATGCCCTGGGTCACGCTGGACGACAGCCCCAGCGGCGAGCCCATGGCCAGCACCATGTGGCCGACCCGCACCGTCTCGGAGTCCCCGAACACCGCCGCCCGCAGCCCGGCCGGCACCCGGTCCAGCTTGATCACCGCGAGATCCTGCTCGGGGTAGGAGAACACCAGGCTCGCGGTGAGCGGCTCCTCGTCGTTGGCCGTGGTCACCCGGAAGGTCTTCTCGGACCCGACCACGTGCGCGTTGGTGACGATGTGCCCCTGGCCGTCGTACACCACTCCGGAGCCCAGATCACGGCTCGCCTCGATCTGCACGACCGACGGCAGGACCTCCTTGATCACCTTCAGGTACCGGCCCTGCACGTCGTCCAGCGCCGGCGGGAGCGCCGCCCGGTCGGACGCGCCGGGCCGCTCCGCCGGCGTCGCCGACGCCGTGCAGCCGGCGACGAGAAGCACGGCACAGACGAGCACGGGAACACGTACGTCCCTACGACGGGCACGGGCAAGGGAACCGTCCATGCCCCGAGTGTTTCCACGAGGAACCCCCCGGGCCCGCCGAATACCCCCGAACGGACCCGGACATCGCCGGCGACGATCGCCGGTTCGGGCCCTAGCCGCGCACCCCGCACAGATGCAGCAGTGCCGCGACCGAGCGGTAGGGGTCCGTGCGGCCGGCCCGTTCCTCGGCCGCCAGCAGGGTCTGCAGGTCGTCCGGGATCTCCGCCTCGTCCGCCGCCGTGTCGGTGAAGACCCGTACGCCGTACCAGGCGTGCAGCGGGGCGGCGATGCCGGCCAGGGTGGCGGTGAGGGCCGACAGGCGGTCGGCTCGTACGTCGAGGCCGAGGCGGTTGCGGTAGGTGGTGGTGCCGAAGGCCGTCAGCGTGCCCGGCCAGTCGCCGGACAGGCCCGGCCGCATGGCGAGCGCGTCGCCGTTGCGCACCAGGAGGGACAGCAGTCCGCCGGGCGCGAGCATCCGGGCCAGGCCCGCCACCAGCGGGTCGGGCTCCGCCACGTACATCAGTACGCCGTGGCACAGCACCACGTCGAAGCTGCCGGGCAGGAAGTGCACCCCGGTGTCCCGGCCGTCGCCCTGCACCAGACGGACCCGCTCGCGGATGCCCTCGGGCTCACCGGCCAGGGCCCGGCGCGCGGCCGCGATCATCGTCGCGTCCTGCTCGACCCCGGTCACCTGGTGACCGAGCCGGGCCAGCCGCAGCGCCTGCGTGCCCTGGCCCATCCCCACGTCGAGCACTCGCAGCCGCTGCCCGACCGGGAACCGCCCGGCTATCTGCTCGTCGAGCTGCCGGGCGACCAGCTCCTGTCGTACGACATCACGCAGCCCGCCCAGCCTGTCCAGCCAGGCGTCGGCCGCACCCCCGGTGAAAGCCTCTGCGCTCAGGGCCGCTCTCCGCGCTTGACCTGCGGCTTCGGCAGCCGGAGCCGGCGCATCTGCAGCGAGCGCATCAGACCGTAGGCGACCGCGCCCCGGCGGCTCTGGTCGGGGAAGCGCTCGGCCAGCCGCTTCTTCAGCCGGAAGCCGCTGATCACCGCGTCCACCACGATCAGCACGATCACCACGGCCCACAGCCACAGCGCCAGCGCCTGGATCGACGGCACCCGCACCACGCTCAGCACCAGGATCACCACGGCGAAGGGGAGGAAGAACTCCGCCATGTTGAACCGCGAGTCCACCCAGTCGCGCGCGAACCTGCGGACCGGGCCCTTGTCGCGGGCCGGCAGATAGCGCTCGTCACCACCGGCGAGCGCCTGGCGCTGGCGATCCAGCGCCTGACGGCGATCCTCGCGCTGACGCTTGGCGGCGTCCTTGCGGGTCGTCGGCGTGTTGGCGACGCTGCGGCGCTGGGACTGGGCCTCACTGCGCTTGGGAGTGGGCCTGCCCTTGGGGGCCTGCGGGTCACGGGGCTGCTTGGAGAAGTTCACGGCCGCCTTGTCGGCGGACGCCTTCTCTTCCTTGGAACGGCTACGGAACACAAAACCCAAGGGTACGGGCTGCACCGGCATGGACCCCAGCCCGGCCGGGAACGATCCGGCAACACCGGACGTCTGTAGGGGGACAGAGGGGACGTCGCGGACGCTTCACCCGGAGGTCACCGGAAGGGCCCGAGCGGCCCGCCCCGGGGATCACCTACTCCTCACGCCGGAGCGGTGGGGTCCGCAGTCGTCCTTGGGGATGAGCGCATCGTTCCCCGAACAGTGCGGTAATGGAGTCAGGGCCCGTACTGTGGGTTCTGTCGCTGGATCGGTGAGCCGGAGTCCGTCAGAAGGGGGCGCGCGAAGCCCATGAGCGGTGTCATGAAGCGTATGGGGATGATCTTCCGCGCGAAGGCGAACAAGGCCCTTGACCGGGCCGAGGACCCTCGCGAGACCCTCGATTACTCGTACCAGAAGCAGCTCGAGCTGCTGCAGAAGGTGCGCCGCGGGGTCGCCGACGTGGCGACCTCCCGCAAGCGCCTGGAACTCCAGCTCAACCAGTTGCAGCAGCAGTCCTCCAAGCTGGAGGACCAGGGCCGCAAGGCGCTCGCGCTGGGCCGTGAGGACCTGGCCCGCGAGGCGCTGTCCCGCCGCGCCGCCCTCCAGCAGCAGGTCACCGACCTCGAGACGCAGCACTCCACCCTCCAGGGCGAGGAGGAGAAGCTCACCCTCGCGGCCCAGCGGCTGCAGGCCAAGGTGGACGCCTTCCGGACGAAGAAGGAGACCATCAAGGCCACCTACACCGCCGCCCAGGCCCAGACCCGCATCGGGGAGGCCTTCTCGGGCATCTCCGAGGAGATGGGCGACGTCGGCCTCGCCATCCAGCGCGCCGAGGACAAGACCGCCCAGCTCCAGGCCCGGGCCGGCGCCATCGACGAACTGCTCGCCTCGGGCGCCCTCGAGGACTCCTCCGGCATGGCCAAGGACGACATCCAGGCCGAGCTGGACCGGCTCTCCGGTGGTACGGATGTAGAGCTGGAACTGCAGCGCATGAAGGCCGAGCTGGCCGGCGGCTCCCCGCAGCAGGCCATCGAGGGCGGCACCGGCCAGGCGCAGTCCCAGCAGCAGCCGCAGGACACCCCGCGCTTCGACAAGCAGTAGCCCGGCGCCGGGACCCCGAGCCGAGGAGGCCGACGTGATCGTACGGATCATGGGGGAGGGGCAGGTGAAGCTGGACGACGCCCACTTCACCGAGCTGAACAAGCTGGACGACGAGCTCCTCGCGGAGATGGAGGGCGGCGACGGGGCGGGCTTCCGCCGCACGCTCTCCACCCTGCTGGACGCCGTCCGCCGCCTCGGCACCCCGCTCCCGGACGACGCCCTGGAACCCTCGGATCTCATCCTCCCGTCCCCGGACGCGACGCTGGAGGAAGTCCGGGAACTGCTCGGCGACGACGGCCTGATCCCGGGCTGATCCCGCCCCCGGGCTTCCTGGTCCGCACGGACAGACCGCCGAGGTCCGGCTCGATCGGCGTTCCGGTGGTCGCCCGGGCGCCCTCGACCACCCGGACCATGTTGGTCACCGGCACGATCAGCGACCTGCCGCCGCCCCGCGGGCGGTACCAGCGGGGCGCTGAAGCCGACGTGGGCGGTGGTGATGGAGCCCGGTGCGAACTCCAGGTCCCCCCACGCCGAAGCCGTCCACCTGCTTCGGGGTCTGCCCGTCCGCCGTGGCGGCGGCGGAGCCGTACCGGTCGCCCTGAGCTGCGCCTCGACGTGTTCCGGCCCCCCATCCGGCCCCGTACTGTTCAACGGGTGAGCACTCTCGAACGCGCCCGGTGCAGCCTCAAGGCACACCCCCTCGCGCTGGACGCGGCCATCGCGGCGGGCGTGCTGGCGTGCATGGTCGCCGGCTCCTTCGCGGTGCCCCACGGCGCGAACGGCGTCACCTGGGGCATCCGCACCCCGGACCCGCTCAGCCTCGTCCTGATGGTCCTCGCCGCCGCCGCGCTGGTCCTGCGCCGCCGCTTCCCGAAGGGCGTCCTCGCCGCCACCGGCACCATCTCCCTGGTCGAGTGCCTCACCGGAGACCCGCGCGCCCCGGTCGCGATGGCCGCCGTGGTCGCCCTGTACACCGTCGCCGCGACCACCGACCGCACCACCACCTGGCGCGTCGGCCTGCTCACCATGACCGTGCTGACCGGGGCCGCGATGCTCGCCGGCCCCCTGCCCTGGTACGCCCAGGAGAACCTGGGCCTGCTCGCCTGGACCGGCATCGGCGCCACCGCCGGGGACGCGGTGCGCAGCCGCCGCGCCGTCGTGCAGGCCATCCGGGAGCGCGCCGAACGCGCCGAGCGGACCCGCGAGGAGGAGGCCCGCCGCCGGGTCGCCGAGGAGCGGCTGCGCATCGCCCGCGATCTGCACGACGTCGTCGCCCACCACATCGCGCTGGTCAACGTGCAGGCCGGAGTCGCCGCGCACGTCATGGACCGGCGGCCCGACCAGGCCAAGGAGGCGCTCGCCCACGTCCGCGAGGCCAGCCGCCGCGCGCTCGACGAACTGCGCGCCACCGTCGGCCTGCTGCGCCAGTCCGGCGACCCGGAGGCACCCACCGAGCCCGCCCCGGGCCTCAGCCGCCTCGACGAACTCGCCGGCACCTTCCGCAGCGCCGGACTCCCGGTCGAGGTGGCCCGCACCGACCACGGCACCGACCTCCCGGCCGCCGTGGACCTGGCCGCCTACCGGTGCATCCAGGAGGCCCTGACCAACGTCCGCAAGCACGCCGGCACCGAGGTCAGCGCCGAGGTCAGCGTCGTACGCGTCGGCGGGAACATCGAGGTCACCGTGGTCGACGACGGCGCGGGCGCGGGCGGAGAGCCCGGGGACGGTGGCGGGCACGGGCTGCTCGGCATGCGGGAGCGGGTCACCGCCGTCGGCGGCACCCTGACCACCGGGCCCCGCTACGGCGGCGGCTTCCGCGTCCATGCGATCCTGCCGGTCACGACCCGTACGACGGCTCCTGGGGAGACCGCATGACGATCCGTGTCCTGCTCGCCGACGACCAGGCGCTGCTGCGCAGCGCGTTCCGGGTGCTGGTCGACTCCGAGCCCGACATGGAGGTGGTGGGCGAGGCCGCCGACGGCGCCGAGGCGGTCCGGCTGGCCAAGGAGCGGGGCGCCGACGTCGTCCTCATGGACATCCGCATGCCCGGCACCGACGGCCTCGCCGCCACCCGCCTGATCAGCGCCGACCCCGCCCTCGCGCAGGTCCGCGTGGTCATACTGACCACCTTCGAGGTCGACGACTACGTGGTGCGGTCGCTGCGCGCCGGCGCCTCCGGCTTCCTCGGCAAGGGCAGCGAACCCGAGGAACTGCTGAACGCGATCCGGATCGCCGCCGGCGGCGAGGCGCTGCTCTCCCCGGCCGCCACCAAGGGCCTGATCGCCCGCTTCCTCGCCCAGGGCGACGACGACGGCCGCGACCCGGCCCGCTCCGAGCGGCTCGGCGCGCTCACCGGCCGGGAGCGCGAGGTCCTCGTGCAGGTCGCCGGCGGCCACTCCAACGACGAGATCGCCGAACGCCTCGAGGTCAGTCCGCTGACCGTGAAGACGCACGTCAACCGGGCCATGGCCAAGCTGGGCGCGCGGGACCGGGCGCAGCTCGTCGTCATCGCGTACGAGTCGGGCCTGGTACGTCCGAGGATGGACTGATCTCCACCCGCGTGTACTGCGCGCGGAGTAGGCGCCGGATAAGGAAATGGACCTGGGGGCTACGGAACCGCCGTCCGGCATGACCCAAGGTGGTGGGGTGGGCGCTCATCCGCGCCCCGCAGCAGCTTCTGCCGCTCACAGAAGAGAGACCCCTGACCCATGACCTGGCTGTCGAGATTCAGCCTCGCACAACGGGCCCTGATCGGCCTGATGTCACTCATCGTGCTCGTCTTCGGGCTGATCGCGATACCGCAGATCAAGCAGCAACTGCTGCCCACCATCGAACTGCCCATGGTGTCGGTCATCGCGCCGTACCAGGGCGCCTCGCCCGACGTCGTGGAGAAGCAGGTCGTCGAGCCCATCGAGAACAACCTCCAGGGCGTCGACGGCGTCACCGGGGTCACCTCCACCGCGAGCGAGGGCAACGCCGTGATCATGGCGTCCTTCGACTACGGCAACGACACCAAGCGGCTCGTCTCCGACGTCCAGCAGGCCGTCAACCGGGCCCGCAACCAGCTTCCGGACGACGTCGACCCGCAGGTCGTCTCCGGCTCCACGGACGACATGCCGACCGTGGTCCTCGCCGTCACCTCCGACAAGGACCAGCAGGCCCTCGCCGACCAGCTCGACACCACCGTCGTACCGGCCCTGAAGGACATCGACGGCGTCGGCCGCGTCCAGATCACCGGCGCACGGGACCTGCAGGTCGCCGTCACCCCGAACGACGCGAGGCTGGCGAAGGCGGGACTCACCTCCGCCGCCCTCGGCCAGGCCCTGCAGGCGGGCGGCGCGACGGTGCCGGCCGGCTCCTTCGACGAGGACGGCGCCAACCGCACCGTCCAGGTCGGCGGCGGTTTCACCTCGCTGAAGCAGATCCAGGACCTCAGGGTCACCGGCGAGGGCGTGGACGAGCCCGTTCGCCTCGGTGACGTGGCCACCGTGAAGCAGCAGCCGGCCCCGGCGGACTCCATCACCCGCACCGACGGCCGGCCCAGCCTGGCCGTCAACGTCACCATGGACCACGACGGCAGCGCGGTCTCCATCTCCGACGCGGTCCGGGACAAGCTGCCCGGCCTGCGGGCGGACCTCGGCTCGGGCTCCGAGCTCACGGTCGTCAGCGACCAGGGCCCGGCCGTGTCCAAGTCCATCAAGGGCCTGACGACGGAGGGCGCGCTGGGTCTGCTCTTCGCGGTCCTGATCATCCTGGTCTTCCTGGCCTCGATCCGCTCGACGCTGGTCACGGCGGTGTCCATCCCGCTGTCGGTGGTCCTCGCGCTCATCGTGCTGTGGACCCGCGGACTGTCGCTGAACATGCTCACGCTCGGCGCGCTGACCATCGCCATCGGCCGGGTCGTCGACGACTCGATCGTGGTCCTGGAGAACATCAAGCGGCACCTCGGCTACGGCGAGGAGCGCCGGGAGGCCATTCTCAACGCGGTGCGCGAGGTGGCCGGCGCGGTCACCTCCTCGACCCTCACCACGGTCGCCGTGTTCCTGCCGATCGGCCTGGTCGGCGGGATGGTGGGTGCCCTGTTCGGCTCGTTCAGCATCACCGTGACGGCGGCCCTGCTCGCCTCCCTGCTGGTGTCGCTGACGGTCGTGCCGGTCCTGTCGTACTGGTTCCTGCGCGCGCCCAAGGGCACCCCCGAGGACGCCGACGAGGCGCGCCGACTGGCCGAGGAGAAGGAGGCGAAGAGCCGGCTCCAGCGCTTCTACGTCCCCGTCCTGCGCTTCGCCACCCGCCGCCGGCTCACCAGCGTGCTGATCGCGGTGGCCGTCCTGGTCGTCACGTTCGGCATGTCCGGACTGCTGAAGACGAACTTCTTCGACCAGGGCGAGCAGGAGGTCCTCACGGTCAAGCAGAAGCTGAAGCCCGGCACCAGCCTCGCGGCCACGGACGCGCAGGCGAAGAAGGTGGAGAAGCTGCTCGCCTCCACCGAGGGAGTCAAGGACTACCAGGTCACCGTCGGCTCCTCCGGCTTCATGGCGGCCTTCGGCGGCGGCACCGACACCAACCAGGCGTCGTACCAGGTCATGCTGAAGGACTCGGCGTCCTACGACGACGTGCAGAAGCACCTCGAGGACGGCCTGAGGAAGCTCGACGGCATCGGTACGACCACGGTCTCCGCCGGTGACGGCTTCGGCAGCCAGGACCTCAGCGTCGTGGTGAAGGCCGCCGACGCCGGGGCGCTGCGCGAGGCCGCCGAGCGGGTCCGCTCCACCGTGGCCGGCCTGGACGACGTCACCGACGTCACCAGCGACCTGGCCCAGAGCGTGCCGCGGATCTCGGTCAAGGCCAACTCAAAGGCGGCCGCGGCCGGATTCGACGACCAGAAGCTGGGCGCCGCGGTCGCACAGGCCGTGCGCGGCACGACGGCCGCGAAGGCGATCCTCGACGACACCGAGCGCGACGTCGTCGTGAAGTCGGCCAAGCCCGCCACCACGCTCGCCCAGCTCAAGGCGCTGCGCCTCGGCCCGGTGAAGCTCGGTGACATCGCCACCGTCAAGCTGGTGGACGGCCCGGTGTCGATGACCCGCATCGACGGCCGGCGCGCGGCGACCGTCACGGCCCGGCCGACCGGCGACAACACCGGCGCGGTCAGCACCCAGCTCCAATCGCGGATCAAGGCCCTGAAGCTCCCGGCGGGCGCCAAGGCCGAGATCGGCGGTGTCTCCTCCGACCAGGACGACGCGTTCAAGAACCTGGGCCTTGCCATGCTGGCCGCGATCGCGATCGTCTTCATGCTGCTGGTGGCGACGTTCCGCTCGCTGGTCCAGCCGCTGATCCTGCTGGTGTCCGTCCCGTTCGCGGCCACGGGCGCGATCGGCCTGCTGGTGGCCACGGGCACCCCGATGGGCGTCCCGGCCATGATCGGCATGCTGATGCTGATCGGCATCGTGGTGACCAACGCGATCGTGCTGATCGACCTGATCAACCAGTACCGCAGGCAGGGCCACGGTGTCGTGGAGGCCGTGATCGAGGGCGGCCGGCACCGGCTGCGCCCGATCCTCATGACGGCGCTGGCGACCATCTTCGCCCTGCTCCCGATGGCCCTGGGCGTCACCGGGGAGGGCGGTTTCATCGCGCAGCCGCTGGCGGTGGTCGTCATCGGCGGCCTGATCAGCTCGACCCTGCTGACCCTCCTCCTGGTCCCGACGCTCTACGCGATGCTCGAACTCCGCAAGGAGCGGCGCGCGAAGAAGAAGGCGGCCAAGCGGGAGCCCGAGTCCGAGGTGCTGGAGACCGCGGGCGTGTGAGCGAACGACAGGGCCCGGTCCACGTTGTCCGTGGACCGGGCCCTGCTGTTCGCCGGTGAACCGTTACGGCAGCGCCAGCATCCGCTCCAGGGCGAGCTTGGCGAACTTCTCCGTCTCCTTGTCGACCTCGATCCGGTTGACCAGGTTGCCCTCGGCCAGGGACTCCAGCGCCCAGACCAGGTGGGGCAGGTCGATGCGGTTCATGGTCGAGCAGAAGCAGACCGTCTTGTCGAGGAAGACGATCTCCTTGCCCTCGGGGGCGAAACGGTTCGCCAGTCGGCGGACCAGGTTCAGCTCCGTGCCGATGGCCCACTTGGAACCGGCCGGGGCGGCCTCGAGCGCCTTGATGATGTACTCGGTCGAGCCGACGTGGTCGGCGGCGGCCACGACCTCGTGCCTGCACTCGGGGTGGACGAGGACGTTCACGTCCGGGATGCGCTCACGGACGTCGTTCACCGAGTCCAGGCTGAAGCGGCCGTGCACCGAGCAGTGACCGCGCCAGAGGATCATCTTCGCGGCGCGCAGGTCCTCGGCGGTCAGCCCGCCGTTCGGCTTGTGCGGGTTGTAGACCACGCAGTCGTCCAGGGACATGCCCATGTCCCGCACCGCGGTGTTGCGGCCCAGGTGCTGGTCGGGCAGGAAGAGGACCTTCTCGCCCTGCTCGAAGGCCCAGTCGAGGGCCCGCTTCGCGTTGGACGAGGTGCAGATGGTGCCGCCGTGCCTGCCGGTGAACGCCTTGATGTCCGCCGAGGAGTTCATGTACGAGACGGGCACCACCTGGCCGGCCACGCCGGCCTCGGTCAGCACGTCCCAGCACTCGGCGACCTGCTCGGCGGTGGCCATGTCGGCCATGGAGCAGCCGGCCGCCAGGTCGGGCAGGACCACCTTCTGGTCGGCGGACGTCAGGATGTCCGCCGACTCGGCCATGAAGTGCACACCGCAGAAGACGATGTACTCGGCCTCCGGGCGCGCGGCCGCGTCCCGGGCCAGCTTGAAGGAGTCGCCCGTGACGTCGGCGAACTGGATGACCTCGTCGCGCTGGTAGTGGTGGCCGAGTACGAAGACCTTGTCACCGAGCTTCTCCTTGGCCGCGCGGGCGCGCTCGACCAGGTCCGGATCGGACGGCGAGGGCAGGTCGCCGGGGCACTCGACACCCCGCTCGCTCTTCGGGTCGGCCTCGCGGCCGAGCAGCAGCAGGGCGAGCGGAGTCGGCTGTACGTCGAGCTCCGTTGTCTGGGCGGTGGTCACGACACGCACCCTTTCTACTTTTCGTCTAACTGACGCTATCTATCATAGCCGCTTCACGTCACTTTGACGACGGCCATAGCGTCCATGTGACGTGAATCCCGCCGGGTCGCTCCACGGGCCGCTGTCCGTGTCCACGCGCGTATGCGAGCATGAAGAGAGAACCAGAAGCGCGACCACGCGAATGCCCGGCCCGGAATGAATCCGCGGAAGCGCCGGTTGCACTCGTCGGCAAGCAGTCTCCGTACAACCCGGGAGAGATGTAGATGTCCGTATCGGACGAGACCACCACCGTCACCGACGGCATCATCCTGACCGACGCCGCCGCGTCGAAGGTCAAGGCCCTGCTCGACCAGGAAGGCCGCGACGACCTCGCCCTGCGTGTCGCCGTCCAGCCCGGCGGCTGCTCCGGCCTGCGCTACCAGCTCTTCTTCGACGAGCGCTCGCTCGACGGCGACGTGGTGAAGGACTTCGGCGGGGTCAAGGTCGTCACCGACCGCATGAGCGCTCCGTACCTCGGGGGCGCCACCGTCGACTTCGTGGACACGATCGAGAAGCAGGGCTTCACGATCGACAACCCGAACGCGACGGGCTCCTGCGCCTGCGGCGACTCCTTCAGCTGAACCGGCCACGCCCTGACGGACGAAGCGGCGGCCCCCGTTCCTGGGGGCCGCCGCTCCGTCCGTCGCGCTCCGTGCGCCGCCGGGGGGTGCGGGGTGCTAACGGGCGGTCCGCGGCCGCAGCTCCGCCTGCTTCACCTGGGGGAGCCGCCGACCGTCACTGCCGACCACCTCGCGGCCGTCGAGCGGCGCGTGGAGGCGCACGGTCTTCGCGTACAGCTTGCCCATGGCGATGCACATCTCGCCCGGCCGCGACCTCTCCGTCACCGTCACCGTCACCCGGCCCGCGCTCTCCTTCGCCGCCGCCCGGTACTGCGCGCACACGCCGCCCGTGAAGCTCACACTCAGCTCACGGCCGTCGGCGCTGTAGCCGTCCGCCTTCACGCTCCGGGTCCGCGCGCTCGGCTCGGAGGCGGCCGACCCGCCCGGCGAGGTCAGCGCGCCGGGGTCGATGGCCGGGGACTGCCCGACCAGGTACTTCGGGTCGACGGCCGGGTACGCCACCGTGAAGGCGCCGCGCGCCGTCGGGCCCCGCACCTCGAACAGCCACGCCGGCACCAGCACCTGGCGGCCGCCGGACGAGCGGGCGGCCAGCCCGAACACCGCCTTCTCCACCTTCACCTCGTCCGCCGCCGCCTTCGGCACCGACGTCGACCCGCCGCACGGCTGCTCGTCACGGTCCTTCAGCGGCACCGGACTGGCGCAGCCGCCGATCCCCATGCGGTGGGTGCTCTTCGGCCCCTTGTTCATCAGCTCCAGCGTCCTGGCCGCGCCGAGCACCGGGTACGTGTCGCCCTTGACCGGCGCCGTGAGCTGCCCGTGGCCGCCGGCCAGCCCGCCCTTCGCGTCCACGGTCAGGCCGGTCGTCAGGCCGTAGGTGGGCAGACCGCCCACCACCGGGTCGGCGTCGACCACCCGCTGCGCGCCCATGACCTGACTCGCGTCGATCTTGGCGTCGTCCTGGCCGAGCGCCTTCAGCACCGGCGCCGCCGCCTTCTCGGCAGCGGCCACGCTCACCGGGTCGGCGGCCGGAGCGGCCGGCTCGTGCGCGCAGACGGTCACCTTCCGGCAGTCGTCGGTGCCGGGCGCGTACCGGCTGAAGGTCCAGTCGCCCGGCGCGTCCCGGTTCACCCGCAGGACCGGCCCGGACCCGTCCTTCCCACCGACCCGCCAGGCGCGTCCCTCGGCCACCGGCGCCCCCTCGACACCGAGCGCCTCGGCCAGCCGGGCCACCCGCTCCTTGCCGACCTCGCCCCCGGGTACGTACACCGGTGCCGAGCCGGGGCCGTCCGGCAACTCGCCCACCGCCACATAGGTCGCGCCGTACGGATTCGGCTCCCCAGGCGCGATGCCCTCCGTACCGCCCCGCGTCCACCCGTCCAGGCGGAGCGGCGGGGGAGTCGCGCCCCCACCGGACGCGCCGGCGTCCGCACGGTGGCCGGAACCACCGCCGGCGGCGGCGAGGTACGCGCCCCCGCCACCCACCAGCAGAACGGCCGCGGCGACCGAGACGATCACCACCCGCGAGCGGCTCCGCCGGGCCCACTCACCGCCGTCCCCGTCGGCGGCCGGGCTGATGTCACCGGCATCCCTGCCGGCGTTCGCGTGGGCGTCACCGCCGTTCGCGTCGGTTTCCGCACGGGCCCCACCGGTGTTCGCGCCGGTCGCCGCGCCGATGCCACCGGCGTCCTTGTCGGCCTTCGTGCGGGCTTCACCGGCATCCCCGTCGGCAGCCGCGCGGACCTCGCCGGCCGTCGCCTCGCCGGCCCCTGCCGTCCCGCCGCCGGAGACCTCCGGCTCGGCGGAATCCCTGGGCTCCTCGGGGTTCTCGGGTCGCTCGGTGTTCACCGCATCGCTCCTCGCTGGCTCGTGTCCCGCGTCCCCGGCAGGGGGAACGCCCATGGGACGCGCCAGGGGAGCGCACGGTTCCCGCCCGCGCGCCCCGGCTCAGTCGCCGTAGTCCGACATCGCGTCCAGCAGCCGCGCGGACCGCGTCGGCACCGTCACCCCGTGGATCAGCGACGGCGGCACCGGACGCGAACCGGCGTGCCGCGGAGGCGCCCAGTGCGGGGCCATCCGGGCGCAGTCCCCGCGCAGCGAGGCGAGATCGCCTTCGAGATCGGCCGGAGCGGGCGTGTGGACCTTGAGGTTTGTCATGGCGGCACCGTATGCACGTGGGAGCGACGAAGAAAGACCTACTATCAGGTAGTTTTGCCTGCTTCAGCGTCCCGCGCCAACCGGGTAGCGTGAACTGTCAGCCTCTTCCAACGAGCGCTATCGCGCGCCCCCACTTAACTCCACAGGAGAGTCCAAGCCGTGCGCATCGCAGTCACCGGCTCCATCGCCACCGACCACCTCATGACCTTCCCCGGCCGTTTCGCCGACCAGTTCGTCGCGGACCAGCTGCACACGGTCTCGCTCTCCTTCCTGGTCGACAACCTGGACGTCCGCCGGGGCGGCGTCGGCGCCAACATCGCCTTCGGCATGGGCCAGCTCGGCACGAAGCCGATCCTCGCCGGTGCCGCGGGCTTCGACTTCGACGAGTACCGGTCCTGGCTGGACCGCCACGGCGTGGACACCGAATCGGTCCGGATCTCCGAGACCCTGCACACCGCCCGCTTCGTGTGCACCACCGACGCCGACCACAACCAGATCGGCTCCTTCTACACCGGCGCGATGAGCGAGGCCCGCCTCATCGAGCTCAAGACCGTCGCCGACCGTGTCGGGGGCCTGGACCTGGTCCTGATCGGCGCCGACGACCCGGAGGCCATGCTCCGCCACACGGAGGAGTGCCGCTCCCGGAACATCCCCTTCGCCGCCGACTTCTCCCAGCAGATCGCCCGCATGCAGGGCGAGGAGATCCGGATACTGCTGGACGGCGCGACGTACCTGTTCTCCAACGAGTACGAGAAGGGCCTGATCGAGTCCAAGACCGGCTGGTCGGACGCGGAGATCCTGGCCAAGGTCGGCCACCGGGTCACCACCCTCGGCTCGCGCGGCGTCCGCGTCGAACGGTCCGGCGAGGACCCGATCGAGGTCGGCTGCGCGGAGGAGGAGCGCAAGGCCGACCCCACGGGCGTCGGCGACGCCTTCCGGGCCGGCTTCCTCTCCGGTCTCGCCTGGGGCGTCTCCCTGGAGCGCGCGGCCCAGGTCGGCTGCATGCTGGCGACGCTCGTCATCGAGACGGTCGGCACCCAGGAGTACCAGCTGCGCCGGGCCCACTTCATGGACCGGTTCACCAAGGCGTACGGGCACGACGCGGCCGAAGAGGTGCGCGCCCACCTGAGCTGAGCGCTCGCAAGATTGGGGGGCGGGCCTCCCGCCCCCTCGTCAGCTCACCCGGCGGACCAGATAGGCCGAGCCCCGCTCCGCGGGCTCCTCGCCCACGTACTCCTGGCCCCGCATCTCGCACCACGCCGGAATGTCCAGGCGGGCCGCCTCGTCGTCCGACAGGACCCGGACCGTCCCACCCACCGGCACGTCCCCGAAGGCCCTGGCCAGCTCGATGACCGGGATCGGGCAGCGCTTGCCGAGGGAGTCCACGACCAGCTCCTCCGCCCGTACGGCCGTCGCGGGTGCGGCCGCCGGGGCCCCCAGCTTCTCCCGGACGCCCGCCACCACCCCGGGCAGCACCTCCAGGAACCGCTCCACGTCGTCCTCCGCCGTCCCCGCCGGCAGCGACACGCGCACGTTCCCCTCGCTCAGCACGCCCATCGCCCTCAGCACATGGCTGGGCGTCAGCGTGCCGCTGGTGCAGGAGGACCCGGACGACACCGAGAAACCCTCCCGGTCCAACTCGTGCAGCAGGGCCTCTCCGTCGACGTAGAGACAGGAGAAGGTGACGATCCCGGGCAGCCGTCGCTCCGGATCGCCCACCACCTCCACATCCGGCACCAGCCGCGGCACCCGCGCCCGGATCCGCTCCGTCAGCTCCCGCAGCCGCAGCGCCTCCTGAGCCGCCTCGGCCCGCACCGCCCGCAGGGAGGCGGCGGCCGCCACGATCCCCGGCAGGTTCTCGAAGCCGGGCGCCCGCCCCGATTCCCGCTCGTCCACCGGCCCTTGCGGCGCGAACCGCACCCCTTTGCGCACGGCCAGCAGTCCGACGCCCGAGGGGCCGCCCCACTTGTGCGCGCTGCCCGCCAGCAGTGACCAGTCGCCCTCGACCGGCCCCCACGCCAGCGACTGCGCCGCGTCCACCAGCAACGGCACCCCGGCCGCCCGGCACACCTCGGCCACCTCCGCCACCGGCTGCACGGTCCCGACCTCGTGATTGGCCGACTGGAGGCAGGCCAGCGCGGTGTCCGGCCGGAGAGCGGCGGCGTAGACCGACGGATCCACCGCCCCGGCCCGGTTCACGGCCACCCGGTGGACCGAACCGCCCTCCGCCTCGAACGCTTCAGCCGAATGGAGGACCGAGGAGTGTTCGACGGCTGACACGATCAGGTGGCGCCCCACCCGCCGCCGCCCGGCCAACGCTCCGGCGACACCCGTATGTACCGCCCACGTCCCGGAGGAGCCGAACACGACCTCGTCCGCCCGGCACCCCACGACCTCGGCCACCGCCTCCCGGGCCGCGTCGAGCAGCATCCGCGCCTTCCGCCCCTCCCGGTAGAGCCGAGCCGGATCGGCCCACCCGTCATCGAGGGAGGCCAACAACGCCTGCCGGGCGACAGGATGAAGGGGAGCTGCGGACGCAGAGTCGAAGTAGGGCACACGGCAACGGTAGAACTTCAGCGGGGCGAGTGACTCCAGGGGCGCGGGGCTGTGTTCATCTGCGGCTCCGCCACGGGGTGCGACCAGCCACAACGCACCCGCACTCGCAGTCCAAACCCCGACAACCCGAGCTATTAGGCGCCGCATCCAACCTCTTCAGAGTGACCGGCGGCGCGTATGGCACCCTCCCCGCGAACCCCCGGAGAGCGTCGGCTAGGGTTTGGTCCGCATAAACATCCAAACCCCTGCCCGACGCAGGGCGGCGACCGACCAGCGAGAAGGCCGCAGCCGAACAGCGCGGGCGAGACTCTCGGGAAGGCGCTACGTGAGTCCCAACGGCTCCGACCGCTCGCCGCGGCGCCCGATGCGGCGGAAGCTGCTGCAGGCACTGACCGCGGGCCTGGTCCTGGCGACAGCCACCGGTTGCTCGTACAACTGGGAAGACTTCCCCCGCCTTGGTATGCCCACCCCGACCACGGAAGAGGCTCCGCGGATCCTCTCCCTGTGGCAGGGGTCCTGGGCGGCTGCGCTCGCCGTCGGCGTGCTGGTGTGGGGCCTGATCCTGTGGAGCGCCATGTTCCACCGGCGCAGCCGCACCAAGGTCGAGGTACCTCCGCAGACCCGGTACAACATGCCGATCGAGGCCCTGTACACGGTGGTCCCGATCATCATCATCTCGGTGCTGTTCTACTTCACGGCCCGGGACGAGACGAAGCTCCTGAGCCTCTCCAAGAAGCCCGACGTCACGGTCAACGTGGTCGGCTTCCAGTGGAGCTGGGGCTTCAACTACATCGAGAGCGTTCCCGGCTCGACCGGCAACGCCAAGACCGACCCGAACCTGTCCGCCATTCCGAACCGGTTCAAGGATGCCTTCCCGGCCAACGCCGGCGGTGTCTACGACGTCGGTACCCCGGGCACCCGGAACCCGCAGACGGGCAACCCCGGGCCGACCCTCTGGCTCCCCAAGGGGCAGAAGGTCCGCTTCGTCCTGACCTCGCGTGACGTCATCCACTCCTTCTGGGTGGTGCCGTTCCTGATGAAGCAGGACGTCATCCCGGGCCACACCAACGCCTTCGAGGTGACCCCCAACAAGGAGGGCACCTTCCTCGGCAAGTGCGCGGAGCTCTGCGGCGTCGACCACTCCCGGATGCTGTTCAACGTGAAGGTCGTCTCCCCCGAGCGCTACCAGCAGCACCTCAAGGACCTCGCCAAGAAGGGGCAGACCGGTTACATTCCCGCCGGCATCGCGCAGACGAGCCACGAGAAGAACCGGGAGACGAACAACCTGTGAGCATCCTCAACGAACCCCAGGGTGCCGCGGCAGCTGAGGACTCGTACGAGAACGAGCTGCCGGTCAGGCGCAAGCAGCCCGGAAACGTCGTGGTCAAGTGGCTGACGACCACCGACCACAAGACGATCGGCACGCTCTATCTGGTCACCTCGTTCGCGTTCTTCCTGATCGGCGGCGTGATGGCGCTGCTGATGCGCGCCGAGCTGGCCCGTCCGGGCCTGCAGATCATGTCGAACGAGCAGTTCAACCAGGCGTTCACGATGCACGGCACGATCATGCTGCTGATGTTCGCGACGCCGCTGTTCGCCGGTTTCACCAACTGGATCATGCCGCTGCAGATCGGCGCGCCCGACGTGGCGTTCCCGCGGCTGAACATGTTCGCCTACTGGCTGTACCTGTTCGGCTCGACCATCGCGGTCGGTGGCTTCCTCACCCCGCAGGGCGCGGCCGACTTCGGCTGGTTCGCCTACAGCCCGCTGTCGGACGCGGTCCGCAGCCCGGGCCTGGGCGCCGACAT
>NZ_JBHVUH010000015.1:0-132962 GCF_042884245.1 Streptomyces sp. NPDC058145
TTCTCCTTCATGACGTTCCTGATCGCCGTACCGACCGGTGTGAAGTTCTTCAACTGGATCGGCACGATGTGGAAGGGTTCGCTGTCCTTCGAGACGCCCATGCTCTGGGTGATGGGCTTCCTGGTGACGTTCGTCTTCGGCGGACTGACCGGGGTGATGCTGGCCTCGCCGCCGCTGGACTTCCCGACCTCCGACACCTACTTCGTCGTCGCCCACTTCCACTACGTCCTCTTCGGCACCGTCGTGTTCGCGATGTTCGCGGGCTTCCACTTCTGGTGGCCGAAGATGACCGGCAGAATGCTGGACGAGCGCCTGGGCAAGATCACCTTCTGGACGCTGTTCACCGGCTTCCACGGCACCTTCCTGGTCCAGCACTGGCTGGGCGTGAACGGAATGCAGCGCCGGATCCCGGACTACCTGGCGGTCGAGGGGCTCACCACGCTCAACACCGTGTCGACCGTCTTCTCGTTCCTGCTCGGCACGTCGATCCTCCCGTTCTTCTACAACGTGTGGAAGACGGCCAGGTACGGCGAGCCGGTCGGCGTGGACGACCCGTGGGGCTACGGCCGCTCGCTGGAGTGGGCGACCTCCTGCCCGCCGCCGCGGCACAACTTCCTCACCCTGCCGCGGATCCGCAGCGAGTCCCCGGCGTTCGACCTGCACCATCCGCGCGTCCCGGCGCGGGAACGGGAGCTGACCGCGCGATGAGCGCCGACGAGGGCCGGACGCTGGTCCAGGAGATCGAGGGCCATCTGCTGCTCGCCGCCGCACGCGAGGAGGGCCGTGCGGCGGCGGTCCGACTGGCGGCCCGGCTGGGCTGGCTCACCGACACCCAGCGGGACGATTTGGAGCAGCAGTTCGAGGCGGAGTACCTGACGCTGGCCCGCGCCTCGTGGCGGCGCACCGCGAAGCGCGCCGAGGAACTGCGGCTCACCTACGAGAGCAGGTACCGCGGGTTGCGCCTGCGGCTGGCGGCCTGGTGCGTCCTCGGGTGTGCCCTCACGGCGGCGGGCCTGCTGGTCCTGGCGGCCGCCTAGTGGTGTGGCCGGAAAGGTCTGCCGGAAGGCTCGCGGCGTCCGGTGCGGTGCGTCGCAAGGCGGAGCATCGCCCGCGTACCGGATGTACCCGGGTGATGCGGCAACGCGGCGAAGTGCCGTGCCGGGCGTCGCGAGCCGGTCAACCTTTCCGGCCACAGCACCAGGGTCTGGCGCCTCACCCATGGTGGCCATGTGTGCGGCGCGCCCGGCGGGGGAACCTGGTTCGGGCGCGTGAGAGGAGCAGCCCCTGTGACAGCGTCGGCGGCGGGCGGTCGGGACCCGGACGCCCAGGGCCCGGACGCGCAGGATGCCGCGTACGAGCCGGATCCGCGCCGGTGGCGGGCCCTGTGGGTCACTCTGGTGGCCGGCTTCATGAGCCTGCTGGACGTGACGATCGTGGCGGTCGCCCTGCCCACCATCCAGCGCGAGCTGCACGCCTCCGCCGCGCAGGTGCAGTGGGTGGTCTCCGGATACGCCCTCACCTTCGCCCTCGCGCTCGTCACCGCCGGGCGGCTCGGCGACGCCCTGGACCGGCGGCGCATCTTCCTGCTGGCCCTCAGCGGCTTCGTGATCTTCAGCGCGGCCTGCGGCGCGGCTCCCGACATCACGTTGCTGGTGGCGGCCCGGCTGGCCCAGGGCCTGGCGGCGGGCTTCATGGCCCCCCAGAACTCCGCGCTCATCCAGCAGCTCTTCCGCGGCGCCGAACGCGGTCGCGCCTTCGGGTTCTTCGGTTCGACCGTCGGTATCTCCTCGGCCGTGGGCCCGATCACCGGGGGTGTCATCCTCGCCCTCGCCTCCGGCGCCCAGGGCTGGCGGTGGATCTTCTACGTCAACGTCCCCATCGGCATCCTCGCGGTGCTGCTCGGGCGGCGCCTGCTGCCCCGTACCCGGTGGTCCGACCGTGGGCACGTGGACGTGCCCGGGGTCCTGCTGCTGGGTCTCGGCGTGCTCTGCCTCATGTATCCGCTGGTGCAGGCGGACTCGGGCGGCATCGGGCAGCTGTGGTGGCTGTTCCCCGTCGGAGTCACGGTTCTGGCCGGCTTCGCCCGGTGGCAGCGGCGCCTCGTCGTCCGCGGCACGCAGCCGCTGCTCGACCCGCGTCTGTTCACCACCGTGCGCGGCTACGCCGTCGGGGCCGGCGTCGGCACGCTGTACTTCATCGGATTCAGCGGCGTCTGGCTGGCCTTCGCCCTCTTCTACCAGCACGGCCTCGGCTACTCCCCGCTGCGGTCGGGCCTGGCCGTGACCCCGTTCGCCGTCGGCTCGTCGATCAGCGCGGTGGTCGCCGGCCGGCTGGTGGAGCGGTTCGGCCGGCTGCTCACGGTGTGCGGTCTCACGGGCGTGCTCCTCGGCCTCGGCGGCACCGCGCTGCTGCTGCGGTACGGGCCCGCGGGCGCCGCTCCCTGGCTCGCCGCCCCGCTGCTGTTCCTGGGCGGCGTCGGCGGAGGCTTCGTCGTCTCCCCCAACATCACCATGACCCTGCGGGACGTGCCGGTGCGCATGGCGGGCGCGGCGGGCGGCGCCCTGCAGACCGGCCAGCGGCTCGGCGCGGCGGTGGGCACCGCCGCCCTGCCCGGACTCTTCTACCTGGTGCTCGGCAGGAGCCACGACTACCGCGGTGCCCTCTTCGCCGCGCTGGGCGCCGCCCTCGTCGGCATGGCGGCCTCCCTGGCCCTCGCGACGTCCGACTGGCGGCGGGACCGGCGGATACGCGGGCCGCGCCGGAAATGCCCGGACGAGGTCGCCAACAGTCCGGTGAACGCCCGGCAGACCTGAGCGGCGCCTTTCGTGTCACGGAGTGGCTCAGGCGGGAGGCCGCGCACGGCGGACCAGTCGCCGCACCTGCTCCAGTGGCCGTACCACGCAGCGGGTCAGGAGCAGGGAGGGACTGATGAGGGTGGAGCCGACCTCGTGACCGTCCTTGACGCAGGCGTACGGCGAACTGTGCACGCGTACGTCGCTGCCCACCGCGGTGATCTGCCGCGCCAGCGCCGCCTTCGGCGCGCAGACGGCCACCGGCCCCACGATGTCGTCCGTCGGCCGCCCGTCGCGCACCCGGCGTGCCCACAGCGCCTCGAGGATGAGGTGTTCGCGCACGGAGAAGCCGCCGACGGCGGTACCGAGGAGCCAGCCGTCGCCGACCCGTTCGAGCAGCTCCGCCTGGGCGTGCGGGCCCGGTTCCACGTCGAGCACGCTGCAGCGCGGTACGACCGCGCCCCGGGCACCGCGGCCGTGTCCGGTGCTGCTGCCCGCGCTCAGGGCCCGGGTCTCCCGGGAGGTGAGCAGCGCGCTCCAGCGGCCGTCGCGGACCAGCGTGACGGTCCGGGGGGCGGTGTCCTCGTCGTCCCGGAGGTAGCTGCCCGCGTACGGACGGGCCGTCGGGCGGTCCCGTACCGTCAGCGGGGCCCGGGTCCACGCGTCGCCGAGGGACCGGCCGAGGGCCTGCCGCTGGGCCAGGTAGTTGTCGGCCTCGCTGGTGTGCCCGAAACACTCGTGCACCAGGATCCCGGCCATCGGGGGCGTGAGCAGCGCCGGACCCGACAGCGGGCCGGACAGCGGACGGCGCCGGGCCAGCAGCGCGCCGTCGTCGAGCAGCCGGGCCACACCGCCGTCCAGCTCTGCCGCCACGTAGGCGCTGTCGTGGGCGGCGACGCCCCACTGCGGGGTGTGGCCGTGCCGGGCCGGGCCGAGGCGGATCCGCACCCGGCACAGCCCGTCGTGTTCGTCGCGGTCGACGTGTGCCGCGGGGCCGAGCCGGGCGCGGGCCCGCGCCAGTGCCGCGCCGACGACGTCCTCGCCGGGGCCGGCCAGGGCGGCGGGCGGACCGTGCGGCTCCTGGTCAGCCACGGTCGAGCCGGTCGATCGCGCTCCGGCACCCCGCGAGCAGCCGGGCGCCGTGCTCGGTGGGCTCGGCGACCTCGAGCAGGTTCTTCTCGGCGACCCGCAGCTGATCGGTCTTCAGCGCGAGGTACCGCTGGATGCGGGCCCGTTCGGCCGGGTCGCGCTCGACCTCGAGGTGGCGGCCGGCCACGTGGACGTCGTTGATGAAGGAGAGGATGCCGTGCACGATGTGCCCGAGCGGGCGCTCGGCGTCGACGAACGGCGAGTGGTGCCGGGCCTCGGGATTGCGGACCACCGCAACACAGTCGAGGATGCCGCTGAAGCGCTGGTGGGTGGCCTCGTGGACCAGGGTCTGGGCCAGCATGTAGGCGGGCCGCTCGCTGGTCAGGACCAGGCCCCGCAGGCCGTGGATGCTGAAGTTCAGGGGGCGAAGCCCGCGATGGCCGCCCAGTGCCGCGAACGCCTGGATGTCGATCGCCGCCATCTCCCGGCCCTCGGGCCACACGGCCGCCAGCGCGTCGGCTCCCCGCTGCACGGTCGCGGCGAACTCCCGCGCCCGCTCCGGGGCGAGGTCGAGCGGGTCCTCGTCGCCTTCGCTGGCCCATCCGAACAGCTGGGCGGCGCGGCTTCCGGCGGCGGTGGTGACGACCGGTGCCGCGGGGCGCCGGGCGCCGAGGCCCACGTGGGCCGTCGCGCCCGGCCGCTCGGGGTCCAGGCACCGGCCGAGCCGGGTGAGCAGGGCCTCGGGGTCGGTGCCGGGCCTGGTGCCGCGCCAGATCCAGCCGGTCATGTCCGGGCGCAGCGCCCGGTCCAGGGCCTCGTCGACGTCCCATGCGTCCAGCAGTTCCAGGGCGCGGGCGACCTCGGGCGCGTCGGGACGGTCCTCGCGCAGCGTCCTGACCGCGCGCAGGAGCCGTACGAGGTACTGCCGGGCCACGACCCGGCGCACCTGTTCGCCGGCGGCGACGGCGGCGTCGTCCTCGGCCAGGACGATCAGCGACAGATCGGGCAGTCCCGCCGCCGACCTGTCCGCCGCGAGTTCCTTCAGCCTCATGCTTCCCCCTGTCCCGCCGGCTCCGCCCGTCGTGCCGCCGGTTCCGCGTGTTGATCCAGCGGTTCCGCGTGTCTCGCGGCTTCCGCGCGCTGTTCCGGCGGTTCCGCCGGTTCCGGCGCCGGGCGCGTGATGGTGCGCAGGGCCCGTACGAGTGCCGCCTCGAGCCGCTCGGGGTCGGCCCCGTCCAGGGGCAGCGGCTCCCACCAGGCGTCCTGCGCGGCCAGTGCGCGCAGCAGCGGCTTGAGGTGGGTGCCCAGCGCGCTGCGCGCGTTGCAGGAGAAGGAGACGCTGACCGAGCCCTCGTCGGCGCCGTCCGGGTTCTCGACCCCCTCGTGGGGTGCGAACAGCGGCAGGTAGAGCACGTCTCCGGGGTGCAGCACCACTTCCCAGGGCCGCTGCGGGAGCCGGCCCGAGGGGACGAACCCCTTGGTCTCCAGCATGCGTCTGCGCTGCCGCTCGCGGCTGGTGTGCTCGGGCAGTCCGACGCGCCAGCTCTTGGAGCCCTGCTGCTGTACGACGAAGTTGTCGCTGTGGTCGAAGTGGCAGCCGATGCCGGCGCCGCCACCGCGGGTGACGGACAGGTCCGCCGTGCACTCCTCCCAACCGAAGAGAGCGGCCAGCTTGCCGCAGGCGGCCGCCAGTTGGGGCACGGTGTGCTGTGCCTGGTTGACGAACAGCACGGTCCCGTCGGGGCGCCGGTGCACGCCCGCTCCGGAGGTGTCCCCTTCCAGGCGGGCCTCCAGTGCCGTGACGTCGGACCAGGTCAGCGCCGGTGCCAGGAACCGCGGGCCGCAGCCGCGCAGGACGACGGGCCGGCGGCGCCAGTGGTCGCGGTGGAAACGGTCGAGGTCGAGCCGGTCGGTCTCGTCCGGCCGGTGGGTGTCCGTCCGCTCGGTTCGCTGAGTGTTCATCGCAGCCCCCACGCGCGCACTCGGTCCTCCAGTGAGGTCCTCACCTGCGGTGCGAGCGCGTCGAGGCGCCCGTCCAGGAAGGTGGTCAGGGCCTCGTACAGTGGGCGGCGGGCGGGGCCGATCACGCAGCGGCCGCCTCCCGCCAGGAACATCGTCGGCTTCAGCAGCCATGCCTCGGGCGTCTCGTCGTACGCGCGGAACCCGCACAGGACGCCGCCGTGGAAGGCCATGTGGCCGAGGGTGACGTCGAAGGTGGCGTGGGCGCCGGTGGCGACCGCGCGGACGACGGCGGCGGCGGCCTCGTGGTGGACGAGCGGCTCCAGTTCGCCGAGCGGGTCGAGCGCCGGTGGCCGGCCGGCCATGAAGCGGTGGAAGCACTCGGGCAGCGTCGTGCCGCGGCCGTACGGGGAGAACGGGACGTCGCGGAACCGCTGGAAGGTCGGCGAGGCGATGAACTGCTCCGCCACCTGGTTGACCGCCACCCCGCGCCGTTCCCGCAGCTCGTCCAGGGTGCGGGGGAACGCCCCCTTGAGGCCGGGTCCGGTGCCGGTGCCTCCGGAGACCACCTCGGAGCGTATGTTCCGTCCCACCAGGGCCAGTTCGTGTACGTCCACCCGGCCGAAGGCGTCCACGAGGTCGGCGTCGAGCGTCAGCCGGTCACTGGTGGGGCCGTCGGTGGTGAACGCCTCGCGGAAGTCCCTGTCGTACAGGAGCCGGTCGAGGACCTTCAGGATCCGCTCGTGCCGCGTGGGCGGGGTGAGGACGGGTGCCGGGGATTCATGCGGCACGGGCGCCGCCCTCCTTCCAGGACCGCACGAGGGCGAACAGCCGCTCCGCGTTGGGCCGCGACTTCGGGACGAGTTGTCCGTCGGCGGAGAACTTGGGGTCCTCGTAGGTGACTCCGGTCAGGTTCGGCATCTGCGGCAGCAGGTGTTCCAGCAGGGCCAGTTGTTCGTCGAGCAGTACTCCGTGGTGCAGGTCGCGGAAGCGCCCGTCGACGATCTGGCAGCCCGACAGGTGCACTTCGTGGCAGCGGTCGAGGGGCAGCGCGTCCAGGCCCTCGAACATCCGCGGTCCGGTACGTCCCGTCAGCCACTGGTAGGCGAGGATGTGCCCGATGTCGATGGTCGCCAGCGCGCCGGTCTCCCGGATCACCGTGTCGTAGAAGGTGAAGGCGTCGAGATCGCCGACGAGGAAGCTGCCGCCTTCGGTGAAGCCGGGGAACTCCACGGAGAGGGGCGCCCGCAGTCGCCCCACCCAGTCGGCCACACCGGTCACGCAGTGCTCCAGGCCCTCCGCGGTGAGGACGGGCGGCATGGGGTAGGGCAGGCTGCGGCCCGCGAGGGACCAGATGCCGAGGTCCTCGATGACCCAGCGGAATCCGTAGCGTTCGATGAGCGCGTTGGTGAAGTCCGCGATCTCGGCGCGCCGGTAGCGTTCCGGGCTCCCGGTGTTGAGCATGGTGTGGTGGAAGGCGCGGGGCCGCTCGGCGCCGAACAGTTCGAAGAGCCGGTCGTACGCCGGGAAGTAGCGCTCGGGGGCGAGCGGTCCGTAGTCGATGGGCTGGAAGGCGACGAACATGTAGTCGTAGGCGGGGGCGTTGTGTCTCAGGAAGGCGGCCACTTGGTCGGTGGGCCGGCCGGAGCCGGTCTTCTCGAAACCGATCCGCTCCCCCCAGACCAGGTCCATGCCCAGCCCCAGTCCGAGCTTCTCCATCACACGCTCCTCCCTCCGAGGGCCTCGGACGCCGCGGGTGCCCGGCGGGTGCCGGGTGCCGTGGACGTGTCCGGCCCGTCGGGCTCCAGCAGGCGTTTGTCGAGCATCCGGTGCAGCCAGCGCCGGCCGTCCCGGTCCTCGGCCCGGAACCGGCCGTCCGGGGTGGGCGTCAGGGCGGCGGGCACGGCCGCCATCCGCGGCCAGGCCACGTCGGCCAGGAACCAGCGGCCGCCCACCCGCCGCAGGGCGACGGCGAACCGCGGCCGGGCCGCCGTCACCGGATCCCCGGTAGCGTCCGGCCGGCCGGCCGTGTGCTGCGGCAGGTCGGGGCGGCCGGCGCGTTCGGCGTCGGGCACGGCCTCGACGGTCATCCGCAGCAGCCGGTCGCGGGCCTCGTCGGTCCCCGTGCCGTCGAGGACCGCGCCGCCGACGCGTCCCGCGGCGAAGGCCAGTCCGTCGTTGGTGACTAGCGGGTCGTCGTCCTCGCGCCGCCGGTCCGCCCACAGGTAGCTGCCGGGTTCGGCGACGACCAGTTGCAGGGTGTCCAGGCCCATGTCCGCGGGGTGGCGCTGGATGACGCCGACCGTGTCGTGATGGCCCTCGACGGCCCCGGGGTGGTCGTAGCCGTCCATGAAGGAGAGGTTGGTGACGATGCCCGCGCCGGTCAGGTTGAGTACGGCCCGCTCGGCGTGGGCCGCGTCCTGTCCCTTGTGCAGGGAGTCGAGTATGTCCTGGTGGGCCGTCTCGAAACCGGTCGAGATCTGCACGCAGCCGGCCTCGCGCAGCCGGCGGCAGAAGCCGGGGTCGGCCAGTTCCGGCTCCAGGCGGGCCCGGACCCGGAAGGTCAGGTCCGCTCCGCTGCGGCGCACGGCGTCCATGACCCGTAACAGGTGCCGCAGGCCGGTGTTCTCGTCGGCCACGGCCACATCGGTGATGCCGAGTCGGCGGGCGAGTCCGACGAGGTGCCGGGCCGCGTTGCCGGGGTCGATCTGCTGGAAGGCCCGGGCGTCGCGGTAGCGGTTGCCGTACGAGCAGAACGTGCACTTTCCCCAGTAACAGCCCACGGTCAGGCGGTAGGGGAACTGGTGGGCCTGGTTGCTGTAGTCCGCGAAGTCGAACTGCCGGAAGTCGGGGGCGGGTTGGTGGTTGAGGACGAAGCCGTCGCGCAGGCCGTCCGCGGGCCGCTCCGGCACCTCACGGGTGCGGGCCGGGCCGGTCCCGAGTACGTCGGTCAGGAAGTCCTCGCCGTGGCCCACGCACCAGTGGTCGACCGAGCCGGCCGCCGCGGTCCGGCGGCGCAGCAGGGCCGCCCACATCTGGACGGTCGGTCCGCCGAGGGCGATCCGTACGTCCGGCCGGCGCCGTTTGATCAGTGTGGTCAGCGCGAGGGTGGGGACCACCTGGCTGAAGAACGGGACGGTGAAGGCCAGGAGGCGGGGCCGGTGTTCGGCGAGAAGCGTTTCGAGCCGGTCGGTGCACCAGTGGGCGGACCAGGTGTCGAGGGACGCCTCGACCAGCTCGTCGATCCGCCCCAGCCGGGGTGTCCCGGGGAGGATCCACCCGTCCCGGGCGGCCTGTAGCAGGACGTAGCGGCCGGTCGCGGTGATGGCCGTCTCCTGGGCGAAGCCGGCGGAGCGGTCCCGGGCGGTGCGCAGCAGCAGGTCCCCGTGGGCGGCCCGGTATTCCTCGCTGACGCCGCGGTAGACGGCGGCGGCGGTCGACGTGTCGTCGGCATCCCTCTGCCCCGGGGCGGGCGAGCGGCACAGGAGCACCTCGTCGCGGTACTCCAGGTTCAGGTCGAGGGTGCGCACCCGGCGCCCCTGGGCTGTCCAGGCCGCGGTGAGCTGGGGCAGGGCCAGGTAGGGGAACTGCACGGCCTCGCTGACCGGTGGCATCACCAGGAGTACGTCGATCACGGCCGATCCGCCTCCGGCCCGGCGGCGACGCCGGGCCCGGTCAGGCGGGCCAGCCGCCCCAGCTCCCGCGCGGCCCACTCCTCGGTGTCCGGATCGCCCTGGTCGCGGGCGAGTACGCGCAGCGTCTTCCAGACCCCTTTGCGCAACGGCAGTTCGGCCGCGAGGGCGCGGAACTCGTCCAGGGCGGCGCCCTCGCCGTCCAGTCGCAGGGTGGCCCGCGCTCCCATGATCCGGGCGTGTGCGCCGAGGGTGTCCTGGGGGTCGATGGCCGCCGCCTCCCGCAGGTACGAGCGCGCGGTGCGATGGTCGCCCAGGGCGAAGTGGGCGGCTCCGATGCGGTAGGCGAGCCAGCTGGAGCGATAGCCGTGCGCGGCGGCCGACTCGAAGCACCTCTCCGCTCTTTCGGGCCGCTGCGTGGTGTGTGCCAGGCCGCGCAGGGCGGCGACGATGCCCGCTTCCGGTCCGTCGCCGCCCGTCTCGGGTCCGGGCGGTTCGGCGCCCTGGTGGACGCGCAGCATCAGGTCCTCCGGCCACGGCGTCGCGGGCAGGTACGAGGACCGGCGCGCGCGCAGCCCGAGCCGCGCGGCGACGTCCGCGCCCACGGTGCGGTACTCGGACGGCAGGAAGCCCGACCGGGTGGACCAGGTCATCGCGGTCAGTTCGCCTCCGCAGGCGTCGACCAGGCGGGCCAGTTCGTCCGTGCCGTGCTCGGACCGGCCGTGCTCGTCCACCAGCCAGTCCAGGTCGATGTCCGTCACGACGTCCGAGCGCACGTGCCGGTCGAGGTGGTCGACGAGGAGGTCGGGGGGTACGACGGACAGCCGGACCCCGCACAGGGTGACCGCGAGGCAGCAGTGCTCCGCCCGCGGTTCGGCCGGTACGCCCGCGGTGTGGATCAGCGAGACGGCGTCCAGCGCGTGCTCGACCCAGCCGTCGGAGGAGCGCCAACTGGGCACCCAGACCAGGTCGGTGAGGCCGGCCGTGATCGCGGCGGCGGACCAGAAGTCGTCGAGGCCGAAGGCGCCGGGCACTCCGCGGACCGGGAGCCGGCGCACCAGCGGGGCCGGGGAGCTGCCGTCGTCCGCGACGGCCCGCAGCGCCTCGGCGCCGCCCGGAGCCAGGGGTTTGAGGTCGAGGTGGCGGTCGAAACACACGACCGTGCGGCCGCTGTAGGGGCGGGCGGACCACAGTGCCGCGACCTCGCCGTGCTCTTCGAAGAGATCAACGTGTGCCGGCATCCGGTGACCGTTCCATGAGAGGTGTGCCCGGTGCGGGGACGGTGTCCGCGGGCGGCGCGGAGGCGAACCGGCGGACGTCCGGCCGCACGGCCACCGCTGCGGTGGAGACGAGCACGAGGGTGCCGCCCCACAGCATGATCGTGCGGGCGTCGGCGAAGCGGAGCAGTCCGGCGCCGAGCAACTGCCCGAGGGGCAGGGAGGCGAAGGAGAAGAAGAAGTCCGCCGAGAAGGCGCGGCCGTGCAGGTCCTCGGGCACGTCCCGGCGCAGTCCGGTCATCTTGACGATGTCGAAGGCCTGCTGCCCGACGCCGCCCGCGAAGAAGGCGGCGGCGAGCAGCACGACGGACCCGGTCACCACGGGCGCCAGCACGGTCGCGCCGTACAGGGCGAGCAGGGCCAGCGCGTACAGGCCGCGGTGACGGCCGTTGATCCGGCCGCCGACGAGGGCGCCCAGGGCGTTGCCGATCGCGAAGGCGCCCAGGACGAACCCGTACACGGTGGCGCTGTGACCGCGCTCGATCAGGAAGACGGGCAGGGCGACCATCCAGGGGCCGACGGCGAACACCACGTGCACGACGGCGAGGAGCTGCACATGGCGCAGCCACGGGATGCGCCACAGTACGGCGAGGCCCTGGAGGGCGGTGCGCAGGAGGGACGGTTCGGCTTCGTCCGCGTCCTCGCCCCGCGGGTCGCCCGGCGGGCCGTCCGGCTCGGAACCGGCCTTTGCGGACGCCTGTTCCGCCTCCGCGGGGCCGGCCTGCGACCGGGTCCTGATGTGCGCGCCCGCCCAGCGGGTGGCGGCGGCGGAGACACCGAAGGCGAACGCGGCGAGCACGGCGCCCGTGGGTGCGCCGAGCGCGCCGACGACGGCGGCGGCCAGGGTGGGTCCGACCATGCCGGCGCTGTTGCGCATGCCTTCCAGCAGGCCGTAGGCGGCGGTGACCTCGGTGTCCTCCTCGTCGGCGGCGCTCCGGGCCGCCCGGTCCGGGAGGATCCGGGGCGCGACGACGAGCAGCGCCGGCTCGCTGACCGCCTCGCACAGTCCGATCAGTACGGCGACGACGATGACGACGGCGTCCAGCCTGCCGTCCCAGACCAGGGCGAGCGCGACGAGAGCGGCGACGCGGGTGGAGTCCGCGACGACGGCCGCGCGGACCGGGTCGAAGCGGTCCAGGAGGGCTCCGCTGAGCAGGACCACTCCGCCCAGCGCGACGAAGCGTGCGGCGAAGACGGCGCCGATGGTCTCGGCGGGCGTGCCCGCCTTCGCGGCCGCCACCACGACAATGATAGGAAAAAACGCGTCACCGAGAAGGGAGACCATCTGCCCAAAACAAAGACCGGCGAATCGCCGGTGCCGCAACAGCCGTACATAGATTGCCACAGGGGGCGCGAAACCTTTCTCGCCGAGAACGCCGGGATTCATTCCGCGAAAATCAGCCGGACGACGACAACGGGTGAGCGGCCGGAAAACCGGGCCGCCCACCCGTTTTCATGTCTGGTCCGGGCCGGCCTTAGCTGCGGAACCGGAACGCGTGGAACGCCACGCTGTCGTCCAGGTCCTCGGCCTCCAGGACCTCCAGAGAGTCGAGGTCCTCGATCTCCTCAAGGATCTTCTGGTCGGTGTTCGACTCGCCCATTGCGTCTCCCTCGGAAATAGGGCACCACAGGCCCAACCCCGCAGCGCTTTGAATTGATCCTAGGGGACACCCCTCACTCGCCCACAGAAGGCATGGGCAGTTTGACCGAAAAGCGCGCGGGGCGGCCCGGGTTCCGCTTTCCGATCAGCGCCGCGAGCCAGGAAACGGCGGGAAAGGGAACGGAATCGACCGTTCCTTGACACGCGCACTGGCTCGTTCCGGTCGGATTCGGTACTTCGCCCGCGGAAACGCCTTCCCCGCTGCCCGAAAGGGGGAATTCGAAGCCCTGCCACCAGGGCATTTCGGCCGGTGAGAAGACGTCTCAGCCGGTGGAGAGCACCATCCGGAAGCGGGCCCGGCCGGAGAGCATCTTCCGGTAGGCCTCGTCCGCCTGCTCCAGCGGCACGGACTCCGTCATCGGGCGGATGCCGTGCAGGGCACTGAACGCCATGGTGTCCTCGACGTCCTTCGCGGTGCCGGAGGGGTGGCCGCGCACGACACGGCCGCTCATGAGCAGCTGGACCGGGCTGATGCCGAGCGGCTCGGTGTCCGCTCCGATGACCACCAGCTCGCCGCGGTGCGCCAGGCCGTCCACGGTGGCCGTGATGGCCTCGGAGTGCCCGGCGGTGGCGAGGACGACCTTGGCTCCGCCGAGGGACTGCAGGGCCTCGGCGACCGGGGTGCCGGAGGTGCTGTCGACGTAGTGGTGGGCGCCCAGTTGCTTGGCGAAGTCGGCCTTCTCCGCGCCCCTGGCGATCCCCACGGTCTCGAAGCCCATGGCGGCCGCGTACTGCACCCCGAGGTGCCCGAGACCGCCGAGTCCGAGCACCGCGACCAGGTCGCCCGGCCTGGCGGAGCTGCGCCGCAGCCCGTTGAACGTGGTGACGCCGGCGCAGGCCATGGGCCCGGCGTCGCCCGCCGCCAGCCCCTCGGGGATCCGGGCCAGGGCGTCGACGGGCACGAGCACCTTGTCGCCGAAGCCTCCGTCGTACGCCCAGCCCGGGACCTTCAGGTTCCGGCACACGATGAAGTCGCCCTCGCGGCAGGGCGCGCAGTGGCCGCAGCTGCCGCCGAACCAGCCGACGGCCACCCGGTCACCGGCCCGCCATCCGCGGTCCTGGGTTCCCTCGCCCAGTTCCTCGATCCGCCCGGCGATCTCGTGCCCGGGCACCTCCGGGAACGACACGCCCGGTAGTCCGCCGCTCACGAAGAGGACGTCACTGTGGCAGATCCCGCACGCCTCCACGGCGATCAGGACCTGTCCGGGCCCGGGCCGGGGCACCTCTCGCTCGGCCAGTTCGAACGTGCCGTCCGGGGCGGTCACCTGCGCGACTCGGTAGGTACTCATCTGCATCTCCGGAGAACGGGTACGACGGCCCCCTGAACCAGCAGAGCAGTTACGGCCGGATGCCGCGCGCCGAGCCCCGTCCCACCGGCCGTCCGGCCCGGGCCCGCGCCCGGCAGGTCCACCGCGGGCGGGGCCGGAACCGGGCGCCGGAACCGCCCTCAGCCGCGGCCGGACCCCCCCTCGACCGGGGCCAGGATCATCCCGGACTCAGGCCCCTGTCCCGCTCATCCCCGCCCGGCCTGCCAGCCCTCCGGGCGCAGGATGCCCAGCAGTTGGCGGACGAGTTCGTCGACGACCTCGTCCAGGGTCGCGTCCACCCACCCGGCGCTCCAGTCGTGCAGCAGGCCGTTGACGCTGCCGATGAAGGCGGTGGCCGCGAGGCGGTAGTCGCGCACCGCCGCCTCCCCGCGGGCCACGGCCGCGTCGGCCTCCGCGCGGATCAGGTCGACCCAGCGGGCCCGGCGGGCGAGCCGCTGCTCCTCCAGCCGGGCGCTGACGCCGATGATCTCCACGAAGGCGATGCGGATGCGGCGCGGATCGCGGGTGACGTCGCGGGCGTAGGCGCGGAACAGCACGGCGACCCGCTCGGCCAGCGGCAACCCCTCCGCCGCCGCGAGCGCGTCCAGCACGGCCTGTTCCGCCCAGCCGTTGACCTCCAGATGCAGGGCGGCGAGGACGTCCTCCAGGGTGCGGAACTCCTCGTAGAACTGGCGGGTGGACAGGCCGGCGGCCTGGCTCAGGGCGGCCACCGTGGTCGCCCGGTAGCCGGGGGTGTCGCCGAACAGCCGCAACGCGGCGTCCAGGAAGCGGCGGCGCCGCTCGGCCTGCCGTTCCTCGGCGGACCTGCCGCCGTAACGGCCCGTCGGTGCCCTGAGCCTGCCCGTCACGCTGTCCCCTCCCGTTCCCACCACTCCCCCAATCTTGTCGTGCACACATCTTGTCGAGAAGGCCGACCCTTCCTTACTTTTCAGTAAGTTCACAGTGAAAGCGCCCGTGTTCAGATTCCCCGAGGAAAGAGAGCAGTCATGCCCGCCTCCAGAACCAGGCACCTTTGCTCCATGGCCGCCGCCCTCGCGCTGACCCTCGCCGGCCCGGCGACCGCCGCCTCCGCCGCCACCCCGGACGCCGCCGGTCTGCGGGAGGTGCTGTTCGTCGGCAACAACTGGGACGGAACCGCCGATGTGATCAAGTCCTCCGGCGACTTCGCGAAGATCGGCCGGATCGACGTCGTCCCGGACAAGGACCAGCGGATGGCGGAGATCAACGCGGACCCGATCAGGTGGATCTACTTCCAGGCCATCCGCAACAGCGTGGGCGAAGGCCATGACCAGTTCGCCGACGACATGTACTCCACCCCGGACGGCCGCTCCGTCGTGGTCTCCCGCCCGAGCTTCGCGGACGTCGTCTCGATCGACCTGGCCACCGGAAAGGTCGACTGGCGCTTCCCCGTGTCCGGTTACCGGGCCGACCACATGGCGGTCTCGCCGGACGGCACCCGTGTGGCGGTGTCCGCCTCGACCGCGAACACCGTGCACGTGCTGGACATCGAGACCGGCAGGCAGCTCGGCTCGTTCGCGACCGGCGACAAACCGCACGAGAACATCTTCACCAGGGACGGCAAGTACATCTGGAACATGTCCATCGGTGACGTCAACACCGCTCTGGACGACCCGGTCTGGGACTGGACGAAGGGCGACCGGCGCATCACGGTCGTGGACGCGACGACCTTCAAGCAGGTCAAGGTCGTCGACATGCGTCAGCGGCTGGACGCGTACGGGCTGAAGGACTTCTCCGACGCCGTGCGCCCCGCCGTCTTCTCCCCCGACGAGTCCAAGCTGTACTTCCAGGTGTCGTTCTTCAACGGCTTCCTGGAGTACGACGTCGCCACCGACAGGATCACCCGGATGAAGACCCTGCCGAAGAACCCGGCGACCAGTTCGGACCGCACCACCTGGGTCAACGACTCACGCCACCACGGGCTCTCGATGAATCCCGCGGGCACCAAGCTGTGCGTGGCGGGCACCATGGACGACTACGCCACGGTGGTCGACCGCGCCACTCTCCAGGAGGGCCCGCTGGTCACCGCGTCCAAGCCGTACTGGGCCACGGTCAGCGGCGACGGCAAGGACTGCGTGGTCTCCGAGTCCGGCGCGGACCAGGTCACCGCGATCGACTTCGCCACCGGCCGGAAGGTGACGTCGGTCCCGGTCGGCGACCATCCGCAGCGCGTCCGCCTGGGGCAGGTGCGGGACGGCTGGACGGGCCCGGGCGGAAGCTGAGCCGCGCACGGCCTCCGGGGTGCCCCCAAGACCCCGGAGGCCGTGCCACGCCGGCGAAGACGCCGCGGGGACGGTCTCAGTCGCCCACTCTGCGCGTCACGTTCAGCAGGTACTCCTTCCGGTCGAGCGGGTTGTGGTCGGTGCGCGCCCGTTCGGGCACCGGACCGCGGGCGACCGGCGCGTAGTGGTCGAAGGCGGTCTCCAGCTCGCCCTCGCCCCGGGTGAGCCCGGGCAGCCGCTGTTCCAGTTCACGCACCCGCGCGGCCGGCACCGCTCCCTCCAGAACACAGGCCTGACCACGGGCCCCGGTGTTCCGCGGTACGGCGCCCAGCCGGGCCAGCGCCGGCAGCAGCGCGCCCAGGGTGTCGGCGGGGGCCTCGAGACGGAAGCGGTGCATCGGCTCGTGCACCAGGGTGCCCGCCCGGCGCAGCGCCTCGGTCAGCACGAGCGGGGTCAGTCCGCGGAAGTCGTATCCGGTGCTGGACATGCTCTTGTCGAAGCCCTGGTGGGCGTGGCTCTGCCGGGGCGAGTAGCCGGAGTGGGTCATGGTGACCGTGCAGTCGGGGACCTGCCAGCCGTGCAGCCCCTGGCCGAGGGTCTCGCGGACCGTCTCCTCCACGGCCTTGAAGAAGGCGTACGGCATGGAGCCCAGCTCGACCTCCAGCCGGAACTCCACGCCCGAGCCGGGCTCCGCGGGGTCGGCTCGCAGGCCGACGGTGGCGAGGAAGGGGTTGGCGTCCTTCCTGTTGAACTCCACCGCGTGACCGGTGCCGGTGAGGCGTTCGACGCACAGGGTGGTGGTCTCCCGGAAGGTGACGTCCAGCCCGTACTCCTCGGCGAGCGTGGCCTGGACGACCTCCTTCTGCACCTCGCCGTACAGGGAGACGGAGGTCTCCCCGCGCACCTCGTCGTGGCGGACGCCGATCAGCGGGTCCTGTTCGGCCAGTTGGGTGAGCGCCAGGTGCAGCGAGCGCCGGTCGGTGCCGGGGCCCGGTACGACGACGGTCTCCAGGCTCGGTGGCGCGAAGTGGTGCTCGCGGGCCCGCCCGGGCGCGCCGAGCGCGTCGCCGATCCGGATGCCGCCGAGCCCCCACACCCGGGCGATCCGGCCCGCCACGACGCCGTCCCGCCGGGTGTCGGTGCCCCGGTCGAAGACGGTGAGCGCGGTGACCCTGCCCTCCTCGCGGCCGGCGCCGAACGGCACGCGGTCGCGCACCCGCAGGGTGCCGGAGAAGACCCGCGCGTAGGCGACCTTCTCCCCCGCCGGACCCCGCTCGACCTTGAACACCGCACCGGACAGCGGGCCGTCCGGGTCGCCGCCGGCCGGGGGCAGCAGCCGCTCGATGCCGTCGATCAGGTCGGGCACGCCGGCCCCGGTGATGGCGGAGCCGAAGTAGACCGGATGGACCAGCGCCCGCCGGGCCTGCCGGGCCAGGGCCGCGCGCAGCCGCCGGGCGGTGACCCGGCCGTCGACGTAAGCGGACAGCAGGGCGTCGTCGCGGTCGGCGAGCGCGTCGAGCGCCGACGGGCCGAGACCGGGGACGAAGCGGGCGGCGGGGGTACCGGGCGCGGCGGCCGTTCCCATGGCGACGAGCGGTACGGCGAGCCTGCGGGCCATCTCGTCGAGCACGGCCCGGTCCCGGGCCCCGCGCCGGTCGATCTTGTTGACGAAGACGAGGGTGGGGATGCGCAGCCGGCGCAGGGTCCGCATCAGCACCCTGGTCTGCGCCTGGACGCCCTCGACGGCCGAGACGACCAGGACGGCGCCGTCCAGCACGCCGAGCACCCGTTCCACCTCGGCGATGAAGTCCGGGTGGCCGGGGGTGTCGATGAGGTTGACGGTCACGGTGTCGAGCGGGAACGACACGACGGCCGACTTGATGGTGATGCCGCGCCGGCGCTCCAGCGCGAGGGTGTCGGTCCGGGTGCTGCCGGCGTCGACGCTGCCGATCTCGTCGGTCACGCCGGCCGCGTGCAGCAGCCGTTCGGTCAGGCTGGTCTTACCGGCGTCGACATGGGCCAGGATCCCGAGGTTGAGCAGGTGCACGAAGCGTCATGTCCTTGTGTGAGGGGGGCGTTCCTTCCTGGGTGGACATGAACGTCGCGCGCATGATCGCTCCTGGTTCCGGTCGGGGACTCGACCGGTGCAGTGCATCAGGGCCGGTCCCGCCGGGGCAATGGATTAATACTCAACGAAACACCCACCGCAGCGCTCGCCGGGTCCGCTGCGCCGCCCTAGAGTGACCTACGTCACGCCAGTCTGACGGATCCATCCAGCTTTCACTCCTGCCCGAACGGTCTGGAGGGCGCATGACCCACATCAAGGTGAACGTGGACGGCACGGCCTACGAGGACGACGTGGAACCCCGTCTGCTCCTGGCCCACTATCTGCGTGACCGCCTCGGTCTGACCGGTACCACCATCGGCTGCGACACCTCCAACTGCGGAGCGTGCACGGTCGACCTGGACGGCGCCACCGTCAAGAGCTGCTCGGTGCTGGCCGTGCAGGCGGACGGCGGCACGGTGACCACCGTCCAGGGGCTGGCGCAGGACGGCGAGTGGACGCCCCTGCAGCGCGCGTTCCACGAGCGGCACGGCCTGCAGTGCGGCTACTGCACCCCCGGCATGATCATGGCGGCGCGCGATCTGCTGCGCGAGAACCCGCGGCCCACGGCCGACGAGGTCCGGCAGGCCCTGGAGGGCAACCTCTGCCGATGCACCGGTTACCAGAACATCGTCCGCGCGGTCCTCGCCGCCTCCGGGCAACAGGTCACCGAGGAGGCCACGGCATGACCGATCAGGCCGTAGAACACGAGATCGGCCGCTCCCGGCTGCGCAAGGAGGACGCCCGGCTGATCACCGGCCAGACCAACTGGACCGACAACATCCAGGTCGCCGGGCTGCTGCACCTGGCCGTCCTGCGCAGCCCGATGGCCCACGCCCGGATCGCCTCGGTCGACGTCTCGCCCGCGCTGGAACGCCCCGGTGTCGTGGCGGCGTTCAGCGGCGCCGACCTCGCCGAGGGGCTCGGCTCACTGCCCTGCGCCTGGCCGGTGACCGAGGACATCGTGCTGCCCGACCACCCGCCGATCGCCGTGGACGAGGTCCGCTACGCCGGTGACCCGGTGGCGGTCGTGGTGGCCCGCGACCGGTACGCCGCGGCCGACGCGTTGGAGGCGATCGAGGTCGAGTACGAGCCGCTGCCCCCGGTCCTCGACCTGGAGGCCGCGCTCGCGGAGGGCTCCCCGCTGGTCCACGCCGACAAGGGCACCAACCGCTGCTACACCTGGCCGCTCGCCACCGGCGAAAGCTTCGACGCGGTACGGGAACGCGCCGAGGTGACCCTGAAGCGCCGCTACCACCAGCAGCGGCTGATCCCCAACGCCATGGAGCCGCGCGCGGTCGTCGTCACCCCGCTGGCCGCCTCCGGCGAGTACACGGTGTACTCCGCGACACAGATCCCGCACATCCTGCGGGTCATGCTGGCCGTCGTCACCGGTATCCCCGAGCACAAGCTGCGGGTGATCGCCCCGGACGTGGGCGGCGGCTTCGGCTCCAAGCTCCAGGTCTACGGCGAGGAGGCGCTCGCGCTCACCGTCGCGCGCCGGCTCGGCCGCCCGGTGAAGTGGACGGAGTCCCGCTCGGAGGGCTACCTCGCCACCCACCACGGCCGGGGCATGATCCAGGACGTCGAGATCGCGGCCACCGCCGAGGGCAGGCTGCTGGGCCTGAAGGTCGACCTGCTCGCCGACATGGGCGCCTATCTGATGCTCGTCACCCCGGGCATCCCGATCCTCGGCGCGTTCATGTACCCGGGGATCTACAAGATGGACTCCTACGAGTTCAGCTGCACCGGCGTGTTCACCACGCGCACCCCGACCGACGCCTACCGGGGCGCCGGCCGCCCCGAGGCCACGTTCGCCATCGAGCGGACCATGGACGAACTGGCCCACGAACTCGGCCTCGACCCGGTGGAGGTCCGGCGCCGCAACTGGATCCGGCACGAGGAGTTCCCGTACACCACCATCGCCGGGCTGACCTACGACAGCGGCGACTACGAGGCGGCGACCGACAAGGCCCTCGCCCTGTTCGGCTACGACGACCTGCGCGCCGAGCAGCGGGGGCGCAACGAGCGCGGCGACACGGTACGCCTCGGCATCGGCGTGTCCACCTTCACGGAGATGTGCGGGCTCGCGCCCAGCCGGGTGCTGCGCGACCTGCGGTACTCGGCCGGCGGCTGGGAGGCGGCGAGCATCCGTATGCTGCCCACCGGCAAGGTCGAGGTCGTCACCGGCACCAGCCCGCACGGGCAGGGCCATGTGACCTGCTGGAGCCAGATCGCGGCCGACGTGCTGGGCGTCCCCTTCGACGACGTCGAGGTGGTGCACGGCGACACCAGGGCGGCCCCGCAGGGCATGGACACCTACGGCTCGCGCTCGCTTTCGGTCGGCGGCGAGGCCGTGCACCGGGCCGCGGTGAAGGTGGTGGAGAAGGCCCGCAAGATCGCCGCGCATCTGCTGGAGGCGAGCGAGCGGGACCTCGACTTCAAGGACGGCGCGTTCTCCGTGAAGGGGTCCCCGGAGGCCCGGAAGACCATCCAGGAGATCGCCTTCGAGACCTTCACCTCGCACGACCTGCCCGACGGCGTGGAGCCGTCCATCAACGCGGAGACCCTGGTCGACCCGGAGAACTTCTCCTACCCGCACGGCACCCATCTGTGCGCGGTCGAGGTGGACACGGAGACCGGCAAGACCCGGATCCGCTCGTACGTCTGCGTCGACGACGTCGGCCGGGTGGTCAACCCGATGATCGTGGAGGGTCAGGTGCACGGCGGGCTCGCCCAGGGCATCGCCCAGGCGCTGTACGAGGAGGCCGTGTACGACGACGACGGCAACCTGGTCTCCGGCACCATGGCCGACTACCTCGTGCCGTCGGCGGCGGACCTGCCGGACTTCGTGACCGACCGGACGGAGACGCCGGCGGCCTCGAACTCCATGGGGGTCAAGGGAGTCGGCGAGGCGGGCACGATCGCCTCGACGCCGGCCGTGGTGAACGCCGTGGTCGACGCGCTGCGGCCGCTGGGCGTGCGGGAGGTGCGGATGCCGTGTTCGCCGCACCGGGTGTGGCAGGCGATCCAGGCCGCCCGGTCCGGTGCCCCGAACGTGGCCGAGGAGGCCGGCGGGACGGGGCCCGCGCAGTCCGGCCAGTCCGGGCAGGCGGCCCAGGCGGGCGACGTCGGACAGTACGGCCCGTCCGGTGAGGAGGGTTCGGCATGATTCCCCCCGCGTTCGAGTACACCCGTCCGACGAGTGTCGACGAGGCGGTGCGCGCGCTCGCCGATGCCGGCGAGGACGCGAAGGTGCTGGCCGGCGGGCAGAGCCTGCTGCCGCTGCTGCGGCTGCGGCTGGCCTTCCCGGAGCTCGTGGTGGACGTCGGCCGGATCCCGGAGCTGCGCGGCGTCCGGGAGGACGGCGGCACCCTGGCCATCGGGGCGATGACCACGCACCACGAGGTGGTCCACGACCCGCTGGTGCGCCGGCACGCCGGTCTGCTCGCCGAGGCCACGGCCACCGTGGCCGATCCCGCCGTACGGCACCGGGGCACCCTCGGCGGCTCGCTCGCGCACGCCGACCCGGCAGGCGATCTGCCCGCCGTGGCACTGGCCCTGGACGCCGAGCTGGTCGTCGTCGGCCCGGGCGGACGACGCACGATCCCGGCCCGGGAGTTCTTCGTCGACTACCTCCAGTCGACGCTGGCACCCGACGAACTCCTCGTGGAGGTGCGGATCCCGAAGACGGACGGCTGGAGCTTCCACTACGAGAAGTTCCACCCGGTCGCCCAGTCCTGGGCCATCGTCGCGGTCGCGGCGCTCGTACGCCGCGACGACGGGCACATCGCCGAGGCGCGCGTCGGGCTGACCAACATGGGCGCCACCCCGCTGCGGGCCACGGCGGCCGAGGAGGCGCTGTCCGGCGCCGACGGGCCCGAGGCCGTCGCCCGGGCCGCCGAGGCGGCCGCCGAGGGGACCGAGCCGTCGCAGGACCTGGCCGCCACGCCCGAGTACCGGCGGCATCTGGCGCGGGTACTGACCCGGCGGGCGGTGCTGACCGCCACCGGAATGGGGTGAGCGCCGATCACCCGGATGGACGACCCGGAGCAGGTGCGGGCCCGCCTGGAGGAGACGGGGTACCTCGTCGACGAGGGACTGGCCGTCACCTGCTTCCTGGCGCTCCGACTGCACCGGCCGCTCTTCTGCGAGGGCGACGCGGGCGTGGGCAAGACCGCGCTCGCCTCCGCCCTCGCCGAGGCGCTCGGCGCGCCGCTGATCCGGCTGCAGTGCCACGAGGGCATCGACGCCTCCCAGGCCCTGTACGACTGGGACTTCCCTCGCCAGTTGCTGCACCTGCGGGCCGCGGAGGCGGCCGGGGTCCAGGACGCGGACAGGTTGGAGAGCGAGCTGTACGACCGGCGCTTCCTGATCGCCCGGCCGCTGCTGCGGGCGCTGCAGACGCAGCCGTCGGTGCTGCTGGTCGACGAGATCGACCGGGCCGACGACGAGTTCGAGGCGTTCCTGCTGGAGCTGCTGTCGGAGTACTCCGTGACCATCCCCGAACTGGGCACGCTACGGGCCGAGGAGCCGCCGGTGGTGGTGCTGACCTCCAACCGGACCCGGGAGGTGCACGACGCGCTCAAGCGCCGGTGCCTGTACCACTGGTTCGACCACCCCTCCTTCGCCCGCGAACTGGCCATCGTGCGGCGCCGGCTGCCGAGGGTCTCGGCCCGGCTGGCCGAGCAGGTCACCGCACTCGTCCAGACCCTGCGCGGCGCGGACCTGCTCAAGCCGCCGGGGGTGGCCGAGACGATCGACTGGGCCGAGGCGCTGGACGCGCTCGGGGCGACGGAGGTGGACGCGGAACTGGCCGTGGCGACGCTGGGATCGGCCCTGAAGTACCGCGAGGACGCGGACCGCGCCCGGGGCCTCGACCTGACCGCGGTCCTTGCGGCCCGAGGGACGTGAACGCAATGCACACGGCGGACAGCTGGCCGCACCGCCCACCCGGGGCGCACCTCGGGGGTCGGGTGCCGGGGACCGATGCCGGCCCGCACGGGGTGGACGCCGGACGGCTCGGGGCAGGCGCCGCGCCGCCGGAGCCGGACGCCCGGCCACCCGGAGCGGACGCGGCGCCACCGAGGCCGAACGCTGAGCCACTGAGGCCGGAGGCTGAGCCCCCGAGGTCGGACGCCACCCCACCGAGGGCGGAAGCCGAACCGCCCAAGCCCGTTCCCATGCCATCCGGAGCGAACACCGAACCGCTGACGGCGGCCCCCGAACCGCCGAAGCCGGACGCCCGGCCACCCGGAGCGGACGCGACGCCACCGACGGCGGAAGCCGAGCCACCCGGAGCGGACGCCGAACCGCCACGGCTGAACGCCGAGCCACCCAGGGCCGATGCCTGGCCGCCCGGGGCAGGCGCCGGACCGCCCGGGGCAGGCGCCGTGCCTCCGGGGGCCGATGCCGTGCTGCTCGGGTTCGTGCGGGCGTTGCGTGCTGCGGGGCTCGAGGCCAGTAGCGAGCGGGTGCACGCGTTTCTGCGTGCCGTGGCCGTGCTGGGGCCGGGAGCGCGGGCGGACGTGTACTGGGCGGGACGGGCGACGCTGTGCGGGGGACACGACGATCTGGCGCGGTACGAGCGGGTGTTCGCGGCGTACTTCGGGTCGCCCGGCGAGCCCGCTCCGCGCACGGTGCGGTCCGCTCCCCCGCCCCGGCTGCACCTGGTCGCCCGTCAGGTCTCCGCCGAGCCCGGCGCACCCGGCGATGACGAGCCGTCCGGACCGCCGGCGGCCACGCTCGCCAGCTCCGCCGAGGTGCTGCGGCACCGTGACGTCGCGGACCTGGACTCCGCCGAGCGGGCTCAACTGCGCCGTCTGCTGGCCGCCTTCGCGCTGCACGGACAGAGCAGGCGCTCGGCCCGGCGACGGCCCGCCCGGCGCGGGCAGGTCGATCCGCGCCGCACCGTGCGGGAGCTGCTGCGGCGCGGCGGGGAACCGGCCCGCCTGCGGCGGCACGCCCGCGTGGAGCAGCCCCGCCGGGTCGTGCTGCTCGTCGACGTCAGCGGCTCGATGGCGCCGTACGCCGACGCGCTGCTGCGGTTCGCGCACGCGGCGGTGCGCGGGGGCCGCACCGAGGTCTTCACGATCGGCACCCGGCTGACCCGGGCGACCCGGGAACTCTCGCACCGCGACCCGGACCTCGCGATGGCGGCCCTGGCGGCGGCCGTGCCGGACTGGCGCGGCGGCACCCGGCTGGGCGAGCTGCTGCGCGAGTTCCTGAACCGCTGGGGGCAGCGGGGCATGGCGCGCGGCGCGGTGGTGGTGCTGCTCTCGGACGGGTGGGAGCGGGGCGATCCCGAGTTGCTCGGCGCGCAGATGCGCCGGCTGCACTCCCTGGCCCACCAGGTGATCTGGGCCAACCCGCGCAAGGCCCGGCCCGGTTACGCGCCGCTGGCCGCCGGGATGGCGGCCGCCCTGCCGAGCGTGGACGCCTTCGTCGAGGGGCACAGCCTCGCGGCGCTGGAACGGCTGGCGGCGGTGGTGCGCGGGGCCGCGGACGGCCGGATCCCGGTGAAGGGAGCGAAAGGTGCGTGAGATCCTCCCGGCGCTGGAGCGCTGGTACCGGGCGGGGGTGCCGTTCGGGCTCGCCACGGTCGTCGCGGTCAGCCGCAGCACGCCGCGCGGCCCGGGTGCCGCGATGGCCGTGGGGCCGGACGACGAGGTCGTGGGCAGCGTGTCCGGAGGCTGTGTGGAAGGGGCGGTCTTCGAACTCGCCCAGGAGGTCGTGGCGAACGGCGAGGCGCGGCTCGTGACCTACGGGTACAGCGACGAGGACGCGTTCGCCGTCGGGCTCACCTGCGGCGGCGAGATCACCCTGCTGGTGCGGCCCGTGACGTCCGGCTCGGACCCGGCGTTCGGCCGGGTAGCGGCGTCCGTCACCGCGGGCGAGCCGGTGACCGTGGCCACGGTGGTCGACGGGCCGGCACCGCGCGGGGCCGCTCGCGCGGTCTGGCCGGACGGCGTCGAGGGCACCCTGGGCGCGGCCGGGCTCGACGTGGCGGTCACCGCCGACGCACGCGGTGAACTCGCCCTCGGCGCCTCGGGGCTGAGGCACTACGGGCCGCACGGGGAGCGCCGCGAGGACTCCGTCACGGTGTTCCTGCAGTCGTTCGCGCCGCCGCCGCGGATGCTGGTCTTCGGGGCGATCGACTACGCGGCCGCCGTGGCCCGGATCGGCGCCTTCCTCGGCTACCGGGTCACCGTCTGCGACGCCCGCCCGGTCTTCGCCACGCCGAAGCGCTTCCCGGAGGGCGTGGAGGTCGTCGTCGACTGGCCGCACCGCTATCTCGCCGCCACCGGCACCGACGAGCGCACGGTGATCTGCGTCCTCACCCACGACCCGAAGTTCGATGTACCGCTGCTGGAGGAGGCGCTGCGCCGGCCGGCCGCGTACATCGGGGCGATGGGCAGCCGCCGTACCCACGACGAGCGGCGCGAACGGCTGGCCGAGGCCGGTGTCACCGAGGCAGAGCTGGCCCGGCTGCGCTCTCCGCTCGGGCTCGATCTCGGGGCCCGGACGCCGGAGGAGGTGGCGGTGTCCGTCGCCGCCGAGATCGTCGCCCTGCGCTGGGGCGGCAGCGGCACGCCGCTGACCACGACCGTCGGGGCCATCCATCCGGCCGCCGCCCCCTGACCGCGAGGAGAAAACCATGGAGCTGCACCACGAGTTCACCGTCCCCGTCCCCGTCGACGAGGCCTGGCAGGCGCTCCTCGACATCGAACGCGTCGCGCCGTGCCTGCCGGGCGCGGTGGTGGAGGAGTACGACGGCAAGACCGTGACCGGCTCGGTGAAGGTCAAGGTCGGCCCGGTCACCGTGACCTACCGGGGCACCGCGGTCTTCGAGGAGCAGGACGCGGCGGCCCACCGGATGGTGCTCGCGGCCAGCGGCCGGGAGACCCGGGGACAGGGCACGGCCAGGGCGACGGTCACCGCCGTGCTGAGCGAGCGGGACGGCGGCACGGCGGTGGCCGTGGACACCGATCTGAAGGTGACCGGGCGTCCGGCGCAGTTCGGGCGCGGGGTGCTGGGGGAGGTGGGCGACCGTCTGGTCGGGCAGTTCGCGGCGTGCCTGGCGGACCGGCTGGGCGGCCCGGAGCCCGGGCCTTCCGCGCAGGAGGCCGCGCCGGCCGCCGGGCGGGAGGAGGCGGAACCCCTGGACCTGCTGCGCACCGCGGGACTCCCGGTGGCGAAGCGCGGCCTGGCGGCCGCGGCGGTGGTGGCCCTACTGGTGCTGGCGGCCACCCGGCTCCGACACCGCGGCCGCTCCCGGCACGGGCGCGGGGCCCGGCGGCCGCGCGGCAGGCGTTAGCGCCTCCCGCGACGGTCCGGCCGGGGAAACAGGGCTCCCGGCAGCAGGACGAGAAGCGCTGCCGCCGTGCAGGGGCAGGTCGAACCCAGGACCACGGTGTGTGCAGCCGCGCCGGAAGCGGTCCTGCCCGTACGGCCCGGCAGGTACGGTCCTGCCCGTACGGCCCGGCGGCCGTGCGGCAGGCGTCACCGCCCGTCGCGAAGGCCCCGCCAAGGCAGCAGAGCTCCTGGCAGCAGCGCCGGGGCGAGGACCGCGGCCGCCACGCTGGAGGCACGCCGAGCCCGGGGCCACGGTGTGGGGACGGCACTGACAATCCCCCTGGGCAGAGGTCAGGCTCCGCCGGTTGCCAAGACGTGCAGATGGACGTCGTGCCGGCCGTCCGTGTGCGCCAGGGCGTCGCACAGGGTGCCTTCGAGGGTGTAGCCGGCCTTCTCGGCCACCCGGCAGGACGCCGGGTTGGCGGTCGAGTGCCGCAGGGTCAGCCGGCGCAGTCCCAGCTCGTCCAGGGCCCACCGGCCGAGGCGCCGGGCCGCCAGGACGGCGATGCCGCCGCCGCGTGCCTGGGGCAGCACCCAGTAGACGACCTCGGCGGAGCCGTCCGCGAGGTCGACGTCGTTGAGCCCGGCGAGCCCGGTCGCCGCGCCGCCGAGGGGCGCGACGGCCCAGACCGCGCCGGTCTCGGCGGTGCGGCACTGGTGCATGCGTTCGATCCGGTCGTGGGCCTCCGCACGGCTGTCGACGCGGAAGAGGTTCCAATGGCTGATGTCCGGGTCCTGGCCGGCCGCGAGCAGGGCACCGGCGTCGGCGTCGTCGAGCCGCCAGGGCCGCAGCTCCAGATGGCCGCTCAGCGGCAGTACGGGCTGGTCGCCGGCCGCGAGCCGGCCCGCGGGTACGACGGCGGGTGCGCCGGGGCGGGAGATCATCGCCGCATCCTGCCACAGGGGTTCCGAACACGAAGCCCTAGGTGAGGCGGTGCAGGGTCACGTCGGTGAGGGCGCCGTCGGCGACGGCCGCGGTGAGGAAGGTGTGGTGCGGCTGGCGGCGGCGGTCGGTCGGGGAGCCGGGGTTGAGCAGCCGCAGTCCGCCGGGGGCGACGGTGTCCCAGGGGATGTGGCTGTGGCCGAAGACCAGGACGTCCAGTTCCGGGAAGCGGGCGGCGCACCGGGCCTCGCGGCCCCGCGCGGGCCCGGTCTCGTGGACCACGCCGAAGCGCAGGCCGCCCAGTTCGGCGTACGCCACCTCGGGGAGCCGGGCCCGCAGCTCGGGGCCGTCATTGTTGCCGTACACCGCGACGAGCCGGCGGCTGCGGTCCTCCAGCAGGTCGAGGGTGGCCGTGTCGACCCAGTCCCCGGCGTGGAACACCACGTCCGCGGCCGGGAGTTCGGCGAGCAGCCGGTCCGGGAGCCGCTTGGCGCGCCTGGGGAGGTGGGTGTCGGACATCAGGAGCAGTCGCACACGGCCACTTTAGGGAGCCGGGGAGGTGAGGTGGCGGATGCCGCGTACGGCGCCCAGCAGGCGGCGCTCGCGCCGAGGGCGGTGGCGGCCGGGTGCCGGGCGAGGGTCTCTCCCCAGGAGCGCGCGTGCGCGGTGTCGTCGAAGGCCCCGTGGGCGCCCTGGGCCCGCTGTCCGTCGTAGGTGAGGATCTCCGGGCGGCGTACGTGTCGACGGTCTTGCCGCAGGCCTGGACCGAGGCGCCGCAGGAGCGAACCGTCGGTGACGCAGGCCCCGCGGCTGCCCGCGTCGAGGCGGACCTCGCCGTCCTCTTCGGCGGCGAGTGCTGCCCGCAGCCCGGAGATGTCCCACCCGGTCCTCCGCGCTCCCTGAACTCACCCAGGTGCTGTCCTGCCCCGGTCCGGGACGGCCGGGCACCCGGCTGTTTCGACAGGCAAAACTTAACAGTTGTGACTGGACAGTCTCTCCTGCCGGTCCTAGGGTGACGGCATGGCTGTCATCTCCGAATCCGCCGTCCGCACCGCGCGTGACCTGCGCGTGGTGTTCAGCCGGCTGCGTCGCCGGATCCGCGAGGTCGCGCAGGACGCCGACCTCACCCCGTCGCAGGAGTCGGCGCTCTCCCTGGTCGGCAAGCACGGCGCGGCCACGGCCAGCGCGCTGGCCGGCGCGGAGGGCGTACGGCCGCAGTCGATGGCGACCACGCTGGCCGCCCTGGAGCAGGACGGCCTGATCCGGCGCGCACCCGACCCGGACGACGGCCGCCGCCAGCTGGTCACCCTCACCGAGGCCGGCCGGTCCCGCGTCGAGGGGAACAAGCAGCTGCGCGAGGAGTGGCTGGCCCGCGCCTTCGAGGACCGCTACACCGAGGAGGAGCGGCAGACGGTCCTGACGGCCCTGGAGCTGCTGGAACGGCTCTCGCGGCCGTGATACCGAGGCTCACCCCGCGCACCGGCCGGGCCGCCCGCCCCTCCCCCACCGGATTCGACCGCCGGCTGATCGCGCCGATGGTCCTCGGCTCGGTGCTGAACCCCGTCAACTCCTCGATGATCGCCGTGGCCCTGGTGCCGATCGGCGTCGCGTTCGGGGCACCGCCCGCCGAGACGGTGTGGCTGGTCTCGGCGCTCTATCTCGCCACGGCCGTCGGCCAGCCCGTGATCGGGCGGCTGGTGGACACGTACGGGCCGCGCCCGCTCTATCTGACGGGCACCGCCCTGGTCGGCGTCGCCGGTCTGCTGGGCGCGCTCGCGCCCTCCCTCGGCGCGCTGATCGCGGCCCGTGTGCTGCTCGGATTCGGTACGTCGGCCGCGTATCCGGCGGCGATGCGGCTGACCCGCGCCGAGGCCGAGCGCACCGGGCAGGACAGCCCGGCGGGTGTACTGGCCGCACTGGCCGTCGCCGCCCAGACGGTGGCCGTGGTGGGGCCCGCGCTCGGCGGGCTGCTGATCGGGCTGGGCGGCTGGCGTGCCGTGTTCACCGTCAACGTGCCGCTGTCCGCGGCCTGTCTGGTCCTCGGCGCGCTGCGGCTGCCGCGCATCCCACCGCCCCGCGGCGGGCGCCGAAGCGTCGACCTGCCCGGCATGGCGCTGTTCGCGGCCGTGCTGGTCGCGCTGATGCTGTTCCTGATGGGCCCGCGCGTCGACCGCTGGTACCTGCCGCCGCTGGCCGCCGCCGCTGCCGCCGCGTTCGCGCGGCGCGAGCTGCGCACCCCGGACCCGTTCATCGATCTCAGGGTCCTCGGCGGCAACGGCCCGCTGCTCGCCACGTATCTGCGCCAGCTCCTCGCCTACACCACCTCCTACGCCTTCATGTACGGATACACGCAGTGGCTGGAGCAGGGCCGCGGGCTGAGCGCCGCCACGGCCGGTCTGGTGCTGCTGCCGCTGTCGGCCACGGCACTCGCCGTCTCCGCCCTCACCGGGCGGCGCGAGGCGGTACGCGCCAAGCTGCTCACCGGCTCCGCGCTCCAGATCGCCGGCTCCGCCGCCCTGCTACTGGTCGGCGCGGACAGTCCGGCGTGGCTGCTGCTCGGCGTCGGCGCCCTCCTCGGCGTCCCGCAGGGCCTCGTCGGCCTCGCCGCGCAGAACGCCCTGTACCGGCAGGCCGATCCCGCACGGATCGCGTCGGCCGCCGGACTGCTGCGGACCTTCATGTACCTCGGGGCGCTGGGCGCGTCCGCCGCCACCGCGGCGTTCTATCCGCACCGCGCCGACACGGCCGGGCTGCACGGCCTGGCCCTGTTCATGCTCGCCGGCTCGGCTCTGCTGCTGGCGACGACCCTCCCCGACCGTTCCCTCGGCCGGCTCACCCCTCGAAAGGCCTGATCGACGCATGTCCGTCACCACGCTCGACCCCCGCACCGCCTTCGTCGCGATCGACCTGCAGAACGGCATCGTGGGCATGCCCTCCCAGCCGCACGCCCCCGCCGACGTCGTCTCCCGCGCCGCCGGACTCGCCGGCGCCTTCCGTGACCGTGGCCTTCCCGTGGTCCTGGTCCGGGTGTCCTTCGCCCCCGACTGGGCGGACGCCGTCCCCGGCCGGACCGAGCGGCAGGCGCGCGGCCTCGCCTTCCCGGAGGGCTGGGACGTCGTCGTCGACGAACTGGCCGGCCACCCCGGCGACATCCGCGTCACCAAGCACAACTGGAGCGCCTTCCACGGCACCGACCTCGACACGCAGCTCCGCCGCCGCGGCATCACGCAGATCGTGCTGGCCGGCATCGCCACCAGCATCGGCGTCGAGTCCACCGCGCGCGACGCCTACGCCCACGGCTACCACGTCACCCTCGCCACGGACGCCATGACCGACAGCGACCCCGCGGCGCACGCGGGCAGCGTCGAGCGGATCTTCCCGCGGCTCGGCGAGAGCGGCACGACGGCCGAGATCCTGGAGCTGCTGGCCAAGACCCGCGCCTGATCACCCGACAAGGTGCCTTGTGCGGGCTTGACTTCGCCCGCACAAGGCAGCGGGTTAACATTCGGCCACGCGCCGTGCCATTCAGGCAACGGAAAGCGAACCAAGGGGGCTTGGAAACCGGATGCCGGTCAAGGTCAGCGTCGTCGTACCCGTCTACAACCCCGGGCCGTACATCGAGGACTGCGTGGCCTCGCTGCTGCGCCAGTCGCTGCCCCCCGACGAGTTCGAGGTCGTCTTCGTCGACGACGGCTCCACCGACGCCACCCCGGCCAGACTGGACGCGCTCGCCGCCGAGCACCCGCACTTCAGCGTCGTCCACCAGGAGAACTCCGGCTGGTCCGGCAAGCCCCGCAACGTCGGAATCGACGCCGCCCGGGGCGAGTTCGTGATGTTCGTCGACAACGACGACCACCTCGGCGCCGAGGCCCTGGAGCGGATGTACGAGTACGGCGTGGCCAACAAGGCCGACGTGGTCGTCGGCAAGATGGCCGGCAAGGGCCGCCCGGTGCCGGTGGAGCTGTTCCGCCGCAACCACCCGCACGCCACGGTCGCGAACACCCCGCTGATCGACAGCCTCACCCCGCACAAGATGCTCCGGCGCTCCTTCCTGGACCGCACCGGGCTGCGCTTCCCCGAGGGCCGGCGCCGCCTGGAGGACCACGTCTTCGTCACCGAGGCCTTTCTGCGCGCGGACAACGTCTCCGTGCTCAGCGACTACGTCTGCTACTACCACGTCAAGCGCGAGGACGCCGCCAACGCCGGCTTCCAGAGTTTCGACCCGGTCGGCTACTTCCAGAACCTCCGCGAGGCCCTGGACGTCGTCGAGCGGTACACCGAGCCCGGCGCGCTGCGCGACCGGCTGCTGCGCCGCTGGCTGCGGGTGGAGATCGTCGACCGGATGAGCGGGCGCCGGCTGCTGGCGATGCCGGACGACTACCGGCGTGAGGTGTTCCGGGAGACCCACGCGGTGGTCAAGGAGCGCTTCGGCCCCGGTGTCGCCCCCGGCATGCGGCCGGGCCAGCGGATGGTCGCAGCGCTCATCCGGGACGACCGCTACGACGACCTGGTCGCCTACGCCGAGTGGGAGGCCGGCGTCCGGCCCCGGGCCACCCCGGCCGGTGTCGAGTGGCACGACGGAAGCCTGCGTGTGCGTTTCACCGCCGAGTACACCGACGCCGACGGCCCGCTGACCGTCCGCCCCGACGGGCCCCGGCCCCCGGCGGACGAGGCGCCGGCGGACCTCGCCGAGGCCGTGTCCCGGCTGACCACGGCCGCCGCCGACGGCTTCGGCAGGGCCACCGCCGACCTGATCCTGCGCGACCGGGAGACCGGCGCGTCCTACTTCCAGCCGGTGGAGACCGACCGGGAACGCGTCCCGGCCGCCGACGGCCGGACCCGGCTGGTGCTGCGCGGCACGGCCACCGTCGACCCGGCCACGGCGGCGGGCGGCGGCCCGCTGACCGGCGGGCTGTGGGACGCCCATGTCCGGCTCACACTGGGCGGCTGGACCAAGGAGTGCCGGCTGGGGCCCGCACCCGCGCAGGGCGGCGCGCTGCCGCCCGCCGGGCTCGTCGACGGCCGGGTGGTGCTGCCCTACTGGACGAAGGGGTACGCCAACCTCTCCCTGGACGTGGACCGGGCGGTGAAGTCCCTCGGCCTGCACCGGCTCACCCCCGCCGACGCGGCGCTGTCCGACAGCGAGGAGCTCTCCCTCGCACTGCCGCTGCACGTCCCCGACCGCACCGCGATCACCCTCCGGCTGACCAACGCCGCCTCCGGCCGCACGCTCGACGCGGAGGCCGTACTGACCCCCGCCGACGGCGCTCACGGCCTGCTCGCGGCCCGGGTGCCGGTGCGCGAGCTGCGGAACGCCGCCTGGCGCACGGCGCTCCTCCTGCCGGGCGGCCGCGCGCTGCCGCTGCCGCTGCTGCTGAGGGCGGGCCGCGACGAAGTGCGGGTGGTCCGGGTGGCGCCGCGCGGGTTGCTGCGGCGGCTGCTCGGGAGGGCCCGGCGCGTGCTGGGCAGCGTGCTGGGACCGACGACTACACGAAAGGCCTGATCCGGTGCGGCAGTTGGAGATAGCGGACGCGTGGGTGCTGGAGCCGAAGGTGTTCCCGGACGACCGGGGCAGCTTCCACGAGTGGTACCGGGGCACGGAGTTCCGCGAGGCCACCGGCTATGACCTGGGCCTCGCCCAGGCCAACTGCTCGGTGTCGCGGCGGGGTGTGCTGCGCGGCGTCCACTTCGCGGACGTACCGCCCGGGCAGGCCAAGTACGTCACCTGTGTGCGCGGTGCCGTGCTGGACGTGGTGGTGGACATCCGGGTCGGCTCCCCCACCTTCGGGCGGTGGGAGGCGGTACGGCTGGACGACGACACCCGGCACGCGGTGTTCCTCGCCGAGGGCCTCGGGCACGCCTTCATGGCGCTGACCGACGACGCCACCGTGGTGTACCTGTGCTCCGCCGGGTACGCGCCGGGGCGGGAGCACGGGGTGCACCCGCTCGATCCCGGCCTCGGCATCGCCTGGCCCGAGGGCATCGAGCCGGTGCTGTCGCCCAAGGACGCCGAGGCGCCCACGCTGGCCGAGGCGGAGCGGTCCGGGCTGCTGCCCTCCTACACGGACTGCTCCGCCCACTACGCGCGGCTGCGCGGCCGGTTCAGCGGGTGACGGAGTAGGGCTCCAGCGCGCGCCGCAGCGGTTCCCAGCCGCGGGCCCGCTTGGTGCCCCGGTCGCGCGCCGCGGCCAGCGGCTTCCAGAAGCCGGCGCCGAGGAAGTCCGCGGGCTTGACGGCCGTGGTGCGCTCCAGGACCGACTCCGGGACCTTCTGCGGGTCGGGGACCTCGAACTCCGCGATGATCTCGTCGTACCTGTCCGTGAGCACGGTGTTCGACGGGTCGGCGCCGAAGACCACCAGCTGGCCGGTGGGCGCGGTGTCGACCAGCACCGTGACCAGGTCGGGGCGGTGGCGGTTCAGGATCTCGACGAGCTTGTAGACGTCACCGGTCCAGGCGTCGGTGTGCCGGTCGCGGGCGGCCTCGTCGACGTTGCGCGGCAGCATGTCGTCGAAGACGATGACGCTCGCCCAGTCCGCGTGCTTCTCGATGTTGATGAAGTCCCGCAGCGCGTACTCGAACAGGTGCATGCCGTCGATGAACGACAGGTCCAGCGTGGTGCGCCGCCAGTAGCCGAACGGGCTGCGGTTGCGGGCCAGGTTGCGCAGCGGGTGGCGGCCGCCCCTGAGGTGCGCGAGGGGGTTGTCGCGGGCGAAGAAGTCGTCGCTGGTCGCCTTGGCGAGGTGAACGTCGCAGCGGATCTCCGTGACCACCTTGAACGCGGGGTCGACAGCGACGCTGGGCACCCGGGACAACGTCAGGCTGCGGCCGTCGTTGACGCCGATCTCCAGGTAGTTGCGGTTCGCGGTGACCTTGTGGAGCTCCCGCAGGAACTCGTGCCGTTTCACTGGGACATCTCCTTGCGGATGTGAGGCAGGGCTTCGTACAGGGCGGACCGCCAGTCCCTCGGCGGTTCCAGGCCGGTCCCCCGCCACCGCGCGTGCCCGAGGACGCTGTATGCGGGCCGGGGCGCGGGCCGGGTGAAGGACCGGCTGTCGGTGGGGCGCACCCGGTCCGGGTCGGCGCCGGCCAGCCGGAACACCTCGCGGGCCAGCTCGAACCAGGTGGTTTCGCCGGAGTTGGTGGCGTGCAGGATGCCGTGGACGTCCGTGGCACCGAGGTCCGCGACGCGGGCGGCCACGTCGGCGCTCCAGGTCGGCTGCCCGCGCTGGTCGTCCACGACGTCGAGGGTGTCGCGGCGGGTCTCCAGTTCGAGCATGGTGCGCACGAAGTTGCGGCCGTGGGCGCCGTACAGCCAGGCGGTGCGCAACACGACGGCGCCGCCCGGGTGTTCGGCGAGGACCGCGTGCTCCCCGGCGAGTTTGGTGCGGCCGTAGGCGGTGCGCGGGGCTGGGGGGTGGTCCTCGGGGTAGGGGGTGTCGCGGGCCTCGCCGGAGAAGACGTAGTCGGTGGAGACGTGGACCAGCCGGGCGCCGTGGGTGGCGCAGGCGCGGGCGAGCAGCCGCGGGCCGTCGCCGTTGACGCGCAGCGCGCGTGCTTCGTCGGTCTCGGCGTCGTCCACGGCCGTGTAGGCGGCGCAGTTGACGACGACGTCCGGGCGGTGGGTGTCCAACGCCCCCTGTACGGAACCGGGTTCGGTGATGTCGAGCGCCGTGCTGCCCAGTCCGGTGACGTCCTCGCCGCGCTCGCGCAGTTCCCGGACGGTGTCCTGGCCGAGCATGCCGCCCGCGCCGGTGACCAGCCACCTCATCGGCCGCTCCGCAGCTTGAGCGGCTCCCACCAGGAGCGGTTGTCGCGGTACCAGGCGACCGCGCCGGCGAGCCCGGTGGTGAAGTCGTGGCGCGGGCGGTAGCCGAGTTCGTCGCGGGCCTTGCTCCAGTCGACCGAGTAGCGCAGGTCGTGACCCTTGCGGTCGGGGACGTGCTCCACCCGGCCCCAGTCCGCTCCGCAGGCCTCGAGGAGCAGTCCGGTCAGTTCCTTGTTGCTCAGCTCCGTGCCGCCGCCGATGTTGTAGACCTCGCCTGGCCGGCCCTTGGTGCGGACGAGCTCGATGCCGTGGCAGTGGTCCTCGACGTGCAGCCAGTCGCGGACGTTGCGCCCGTCGCCGTAGAGCGGGACGGGGAGGCCGTCGAGGAGGTTGGTGACGAAGAGCGGGATCACCTTCTCCGGGAACTGGCGCGGGCCGTAGTTGTTGGAGCAGCGGGTGACCCGGACGTCGAGGCCGTGGGTACGGTGCTGGGCGAGGGCCAGCAGGTCGGAGGAGGCCTTGGAGGCGGAGTACGGGGAGTTGGGCGCGAGGGGGTGCTCCTCGGGCCAGGAGCCGGACTCGATGGAACCGTAGACCTCGTCGGTGGAGACGTGTACGAACGTGCCGACGCCGTGCCGCAGCGCCGCGTCCAGCAGGGTCTGGGTGCCCACCACATTGGTCCGGACGAACTCGCCGGCCCCGTCGATCGACCGGTCGACGTGCGACTCGGCGGCGAAGTGCACCACTTGGTCGGCGCCGGCCACGAGCTTGTCGACCAGGGCGGCGTCGCATATGTCGCCGTGCACGAAGTCGAGGCGGGGATGGCCGCTCGGGAGGTTGGTGCGGGTGCCGGCGTAGGTCAGCTTGTCCAGCACGGTGACGCTCGGCGCGTCGGGCGAGTCGTCGGCGAGGAGGCCGCGGACGTAATGGGAGCCGATGAACCCGGCGGCGCCGGTGACGAGGAGGTTCATATTGGCCATACCCTAACGGCGGACTGCCCGGTCCGGACCCTTGTTCGCCTTATTGGGCCGGCCCCCGGATCCTCGCCGCGGCGCCGCTCCCCGCCCCGGTGTTCCTCAGTCCTCGCCCCGCACTATGTTGCCGTCCCGCTCGGCGCCCTCCTGCCGCGGACCGGTGCTGTCGACGACGGCCGGCAGACAGGTGCGCACGCTCCTGCCCCGCCCGCGGCGGGCCTTGGACCAGCCGGTCTCGGCGTAGGGGAGCGCGGGCCTTTCACTGATGTGCGCGGTCACGGTGTCTCATCTTCTCTCTTCTGCCCTGCTGCCGGGCCGGCCGGTCCGCCGGCCCGGCGCCTGCGGTGTGTCCGCCCGGGTCCCCGCGCCCGCCGCGCGCAAACCCGCGGCGGCGCGGCTCAGGTCCGGCCGCCGCCACCGCCGCCGAAGGAGCCGCTGGAACCGGGCGACCAGCGCGGACGCCGCTGGTCCTCGGCCCGCTTGGAACCGACGTTACCGAGCTGATGGGGGGTGAGCCGCTCGTTCCCGTCCTCGGCCCGGGGCACCTCGTCCGGCTCGCGCATCTCGCTCGTCTCACGGACCGGACCGGACGGCGGCAGTGTGGGCTGCTCCTCGGGCCGGGGCGGGGCCGACTCGCGCCGGCGGACCGAGACGCCCAGCCGGAAGGCCCACAGCAGCCCGGCGACGAGGGCGACGCCGACCACGAGGACGAGGACGTACCCGAACACCTGAGCGCCTGTGGCTGCTTCGTACGTGGCAGTGTTCATGGTCTGCGGGTACCCGGCAGCGCGCGCCGGATGCCTGGCCGGGGACGCTTCCGCCGATCGGCGCAGCGGGCGGCGGACCCGACGGCGGGCGTGCGGGGCGTGGCGCGGGCGGGCCCGACGGTCCCGGGAGTAGCGTCGCCCGCGATGACCGAAACACCGGAGATGTCAGATATCGCGGAGATCACCGCACGGTACCCGGCCACCGCTCCCCGGCCCGGCCGGACCCTGCTGCGCTGGCTCTCGACGACCGATCACAAGGTCATCGGTCGGCTCTACATGGTCACGGCGTTCTGCTTCTTCCTGCTCGCCGGGCTCCTCGCGCTGGGCATGCGCACGGAGCTGGCGCGGCCGGGGCTGCAGGTGCTCAGCGAGCAGGGCTACAACCAGTTCGTGACGATCCACGGCACGATCATGATGCTGCTGTTCGCCACCCCCATGTTCGCGGGGTTCACCAACGCGGTCATGCCGCTGCAGATCGGCGCGCCCGACGTGGCCTTCCCCCGGCTGAACGCGCTGTCGTACTGGATGTACCTCTTCGGCGGCCTGATGGTGGTCTCCGGCTTCCTCGTCCCCGGCGGCGCCGCCGCCTTCGGCTGGTTCGCCTACGCCCCCCTCAACAGCGCCTACTACTCCCCCGGCGCAGGCGGCGACCTGTGGGTCATGGGGCTGGTCGTCACCGGTGTCTCCACCACGCTCGGCGCGGTCAACTTCATCGCCACCGTCATGTGCCTGCGCGCCCCCGGCATGACCATGTTCCGGATGCCGATCTTCACCTGGAACGTGCTGTTCACCTCGATCCTGATCCTGCCTGCGTTCCCCGTGCTGACCGCCGCCCTCCTCGTCCTCGAGGCCGACCGCAAGTTCGGCGCGCACGTCTTCGACGCGGCCGACGGAGGCGCGCTGCTGTGGCAGCACCTGTTCTGGTTCTTCGGGCACCCCGAGGTCTACATCGTCGCGCTGCCTTTCTTCGGCATCGTCTCCGAGATCCTGCCGGTCTTCTCCCGCAAGCCCCTGTTCGGCTATCTCCCGCTGATCGGCGCCACCATCGCCATCACCATGCTCTCGGCCGTCGTCTGGGCCCACCACATGTTCGCCACCGGCGCCGTGCTGCTGCCCTTCTTCTCCATCATGTCGTTCCTGATCGCCGTCCCCACGGGCATCAAGTTCTTCGCCTGGATCGGCACCATGCGGTACGGCTCGCTGTCGTTCGAGACCCCGATGCTGTGGTCCTGCGGGTTCCTGGTGTCCTTCCTCCTCGGCGGGCTCAGCGGGGTGCTGATCGCCTCACCCCCGCTGGACTTCCACCTCACCGACTCCTACTTCATCGTCGCCCACCTGCACTACGTGCTGTTCGGCACCGTCGTGTTCGCCATGTTCGCCGGCTTCTACTTCTGGTGGCCCAAGTTCACCGGCCGGATGCTCGACGAACGCCTCGGCAAGGTGCACTTCTGGCTGCTCTTCCCGGGCTTCCAGCTCACCTTCCTGGTCCAGCACTGGCTCGGCGAGCAGGGCATGCCCCGCCGCTACGCGGACTACCTCCCCGGGGACGGCTTCACCCTGCTCAACAGCCTCTCCACCGCCGGGGCGTTCCTCCTCGCCGTCTCCACCCTGCCGTTCCTCTACAACGTCTGGCGCACCGCGGCCAAGGGCGAGCGCGTCGACATCGACGACCCCTGGGGATGGGGACGGGCCCTGGAGTGGGCGACGTCCTGCCCGCCGCCCCGGCACAACTTCCTGGCGCTGCCCCGGGTCCGGTCCGAGTCGCCCGCCTTCGATCTGCACCATCCGGAGGTCGTACGCGCGGCCCAGGAGGAAGGGAAGCGATGAGGACCGAGGCGATGCTGTTCGGCGGGGTGGCGGTGTTCTTCGGCGGGGCCGCCGCCCTGTACGGGGTGTGGTCGCGCGAGCCGGCCGGCACGTCCGCGCTGGCGGTCGCCTGCGGGATGGCGGCGCTGGTGTCGTTCTTCTGCCTGGTGCAGTACCGGCGCAAGGGGAGGCGGGCGCAGGACCTCAAGGACGCCGAAGTGGCCGACGGCGCGGGGTCGGTGGCGTTCTTCCCGGACGAGAGCCCGTGGCCGGTCGTCACCGCGCTGGGCTTCGCGGTGACGGCGACCGGTGTCGTCTACGGGTTGTGGCTGTTCCTCATCGGCTGCGGCGTCCTGGCCCGCGGGGTCTTCGGGATGGTGTTCCAGTACGCGCGTCGGTGAGTTCCCTGCGCGGCGCTCCGGGCCGGAACGACTCCACGGGTTCGTGGTCGCTCTCGTAGCCGCCGGTGACGTTCTGCCGGATGTCGCCGGTCGGCACGCCCTCGGCGAGGCGCTCACGCTCGGCCGCCGTCAGGGCCCGGCACAGCCACCGGGTCAGCAGGAGGGCGAGGACGGGCGCCACCACGAGAGAGACGCGGTACACCCAGGTCAGCGCGTTGACGGAGACGCGGAACGTCTGGGCGCTGACGTCGTTGGCGCCCTCCAGCAGCAGCACGGCGTAGAACACGGTGGCCGCCACGCCCAGTCCGGTGCGCACGGGACGCTCGCGCGGCCGGTCGCACAGGTGCCGCTCCTGGCGCCACTCCCCCGTCAGGCGCTGCTCGGCGTACGGATAGGCGTAGAGCACGGCGAACATCAGCGCGGGAAGGACCACGGCCGGCAACAGCACGTTCCACATGACCGTGTGGCCCGCGAAGTCGGTCTCCCAGGGCGGCATCAGCCGCAGGGCGCCCTCGAGGAAGCCGATGTACCAGTCGGGCTGGGAGCCGGTGGAGACCTGGTCCGGGCGGAACGGGCCGTACACCCACACCGGGTTGATCTGGGCGACGGCCGACAGCACCGCCAGCACGCCGGCGACCGTCAGGGACAGGCCGACGGAGGAGGCGCTGAACTGCGGGACGAGCGGCTTGCCGCGGACGTTGCCGTTGGTGCGACCGGGGCCGCGCCACTGGGTGTGCTTGAGGTGGAAGACCAGGATCAGGTGCACCGAGACGAGGGCGACGAGCGCGCCCGGGATCAGCAGGATGTGCACCGGGTAGAGCCGGGTGACGATGTCGTGGCCGGGCACCTGGCCGCCGAACGCGAAGAAGGCCAGGTACGTCCCGACCACCGGGATCGACGTCATGATGCCCTGGGCGATCCGCAGTCCCGTGCCGGACAGCAGGTCGTCGGGGAGCGAGTAGCCGGCGAAGCCCTCCGCGAGCGCCAGCGCGAACAGGGTGACCCCGATGACCCAGTTCAGCTCGCGGGGCCGGCGGAAGGCGCCGGTGAAGAAGATCCGGAGCATGTGCGCGCCGATCGCGGCGACGAAGAGGAGCGCGGCCCAGTGGTGCATCTGCCGGATCAGCAGTCCGCCCCGGACGTCGAAGCTGATGCGCAGGGTGGAGTCGAAGGCGGACGACATGAGCACCCCGCGCAGCGGCACGTAGGAGCCCTGGTAGACGACCTCGCGCATCTCCGGCTGGAAGAAGAACGTCAGCCACACCCCGGTCAGGATCAGCACGAGCAGGCTGTAGAGGGCGAGTTCGCCGAGCAGGAAGGACCAGTGCTCGGGGAACGCCTTGCGCAGCAGCGACCCGCCCTCCAGCACCGGGAGGCGGGCGTCCGCGGCGTCGGCGAGGCGTTCGGCGCCGCGGGCGGCCGCGCGGGGGCCGTGTCTCACGAATCCTGCGGTGCGGCCGCCCGCGCCACCTCCGCCTCGATGTCGGCCCGCGACCTGCCGGTCTCCTTCGCGTACTCGCTCACCGCGGACTGCACTTCCCGGTCCAGGTCCCGCCAGGCGCGCAGGGCCGTCTCGTAGGTACCGGACTGGGCGCCCGTCATCTGCCGCCCGGCGGGCGGCCCGTAGGCGTCCCGGAGTTCCCCGACCGTGCGGTGCGCCGCGTCGGCGGCGCGCCGCTTCGCCACCAGTTCCTCGAAGGTGTGTGCCACCCCACCGACCTTAGGCACGGTCGGCGCGCGGCGCCCGTTGACCTGCCGTGCGCGGGCCGCACCGGTACCCGAGTGGCGGGTCAGTCCTGCGGTACGAGGTCCGCCCACACCTGCTTGCCGCCGCTGACCGGCACCGTCCCCCAGGCCGCCGACACCGCCGCCACCAGCAGGATGCCGCGGCCGCCGGTGGCCTCCCAGCCGATGCTGGTCGGCTGCACGGGGCTGCGCGGCGAGGTGTCGGCGACGGCGAGCCGCAGCCGGTGGTTGATCAGGCTGAGGTCGAGGCGGACCGGCCCGCCGGTGTGCACGAGGGCGTTGGTGACCAGCTCGGAGACGACCAGGAGGGCCGCGTCGAGGATGTCCGGGGAGACGCCCCAGGTGCGCAGCGTGCGCCGGGTGAAGCGGCGGGCGTGCCGGACGGCCTCGGGGACCCGCCACACGGTCCAGCTCTCGCGCAGCGGGCGTACGGCCATGCCGTCGTAGCGCATCAGCAGCAGGGCGACGTCGTCGCCGCGGTGGGCGCCGGCGAGCAGGGCGTCGGCGACCAGACCGAGATGGCCCGGGTCGGCGGCGGCCAGCTCGGCGGCGAGCCGGTCCATGCCCTCGTCGATGTCGGCGCCCGGGAACTCCACCAGACCGTCGGTGGTGAGCGCGAGGACCGTGCCGGGCTGGAGCCGGAGCGGGGTCATGCGGAACTCGGCCTGGCCGAGCACGCCGAGCGGCGGGCCGCCCTCGGCCTGCACGATCTCGGTGCTGCCGTCCGGGTGCCGCAGCAGGGGCTGCAGATGGCCGGCGCGCACGCACAGGGCGGTGCCCTGCTCCATGTCGACGTCGACGTAGGCGCAGGTGGCGAAGAGGTCGGTCTCCATGTCCAGCAGCAGCCGGTTGGCGTGCGCGACGACGACGTCCGGGGAGTGGCCCTCCGCGGCGTAGGCGCGCAGGGCGGTGCGCATCTGCCCCATCAGGGTGGCGGCGCCCGCGTTGTGGCCCTGGACGTCGCCGATGACGAGGGCCACGTGGTTGTCGGCGAGCGGGATCACGTCGTACCAGTCGCCGCCGACCTCCAGACCGGCGGTGGTGGGCAGATAGCGGGCGACGGCGACCGCGCCGGGCAGCCGGGGCAGCCGGCGGGGCAGCAGGGTGCGCTGGAGCATGCCGACGAGTTCGTGCTCGGCGTCGAAGGCGTGGGCGCGCAGCAGGGCCTGGCCGGTGAGACCGGCGCAGGCGGTGAGCAGGGCGCGCTCGTCGGGGGCGAACTCGTGCGGCTGGTCCCAGCCGATCAGGCAGGCGCCGGCCATGCGGCCGCCGGCCGGCAGCGGCAGCACGGCGAGGCCGCCGGGGCCGACCTCGGCGAGGGCGGGTTCCAGCGGGGTGCCCGCGGGCCAGATGCGGGAGCGGCCCTCGCGCAGCGCGGAGGCGAGGGTGGGCATCGCCCGCACCGGCGCGTCGGGCCATTCGGTGCGCCACTCGTTGCGCCACACCTCGGGCCAGGCCTCGGGTTCGGGCGGATCGAGGACGGTGACGACCAGCCGGTCGTTCTCCAGTTCGGCCAGGGCGATCCGGTCGGCCTGCAGCGGCCGGCGCAGGGCGTCGACGACGGCCTGACCGACGTCCTTCACGGTGCCGGCCGTGGCGAGCGCCGCGGCCAGGCGCTGGACGCGGGCCACGTCGGTGACACCGGTGCGCTGGGTGGAGGCGTCGGCGACGGTGCCGACGAGCCGGGCCGGGCGGCCCCTGCCGCCGGACAGCAGCCGGCCGCGCAGCCGCAGCCATCTGGGCGGGCCGGCGGGCTGCAGGATGCGGAACTCCAGCTCGCGGTCGCCGATGGACATGTGGTCGGCCTCGACCACGGACATCAGCGCGGGCAGATCCTCGGGCACCGCGTGACCGAGCAGGGTCTCCACCCGCCCGTCGAAGCTGTCCCGGGCGATCCCGAACAGCCGCAGGATCGTGTCGCCGACCTCCACCCGTCCGGTGTCCATGGTCAGGCTGAAGGCGTCCGCGGGCAGCTCACCGGTCTCGCCCGCGGCGGTCGGGGCGGGTGCCGCCACCACCCGGGCGATCAGCTCCAGGCAGGCCCGGTCGTCGGCGCCGAAGCCGCCGGGATGCTCGCTGACGGCCAGCAGGCAGCCGCCGCCCGCCAGACCGAGCGGCAGCACGGCCACGGAGAAGCCCGGCGACGGGGTGCGGCGCGCGTCCGGGCAGCCGGCCAGTTCGGCGGGGCCGAGCCAGCGCGGCCGTCCGGTGCGGTGCGCCTCGGCGACCGGGTGGGCGCCCGTGGCGGAATAGCTGTCGCGCAGGCCGTACAGGGTGCGCGGCAGGCCGGCCGACTCGGCGAGGAGGAGCACCGCGGGGTCGTCGCCGGGGATGTACACCCCGGCGAAGGACGTCGAGGCGAACACGAGTGCCTGTTCGAGGGCCCGGCGGAGCCGGTCGGGAGTGGGGGGTGAGGCCATCAGGGACACAAGGGCGGCTTCAGCACGCTCCGTCCTCGTACCGCTGATTGCAGCGCCCTCACTCACCACTTGGCCATTACAGCGCGTGTGGGCCGCCCGCGCAGCCCCTGTGCACGCGGGCTATGCGGACGGGCTCCGCAGGCCCTTGCCGAGAGTGGCCGTCACCGCGGCTGCGGTGACCAGCACCGGGAAGAGCAGCATGGCCGGTGCCGGACTGAAACGGGCCAGCAGGGCGCCGGCCAGGGCGGGGGCGAGCGCGGCCGCCGAACCGGCGGCGAGCAGTACGCCGCTGACCACCCGGCCCTGCAGGTGGTCCGGGGTGACGGCGGCCTGGTCGAGCGGCGGCCGGCTCATACGCGGTCCTCGGCGGCCACCGTCCCGGCTGCGGGGGGTGCGGTCGCCGCCCCGGCTGCCCGGGGGGCGCTCGCCGCCCCGGTCGCCGTCTCCGTCTCCCCCGCCGTCCCCGGATCCTTCGTGGGAATGACCATCAGCTTCGTCACGGAGCCGTCGTCACCGACGACATCCCGGAGGTGCCGGAAGCCAAGACGGCGGCACAGGGCCAGGCTGGCGGTGTTCTCGGCGCCGACCATGCCGTACACCTCGGTCAGCCCCAGGTCGTCGGCGGCGTGCCGGAGCAGGCCGCGCGCCACCTCGCCGCCCAGGCCGCGCCCCCAGTAGGCGGGGACGAGCGCGGTGACGAGTTCGTGGCCGTCGACGTTGCCGGTCGGCTTCACCTCGGCGTGCCCGACGTAGGCGCCCTCCAGCCACAGGCCCCACACGTCGAAGCGGCGCTGGGGGTACACATCGGTGAGGATGGCGCGGAACAGCTCGCGCAGCTGCGGTTCGGGCACGAGGTCCTGCCCCATCCAGCGGCACACCTCCTCGTCCCGCAGCAGCGCGACGAAGTGGTCCTCGTGTTCGGGTCGGTAGGGGAGGAAGTCCAGGCGTTCGGTGCGCAGGACGGGGGTCATGAGGGCTCCTCGGGTGAGTTGCGGTGCGGTGGCGGCCGAGGGCGGTGGGGCGCCGGGACGGCGACGTGGGGGGGCGTGCCGGGCCGGCGCGGGATGCGGCCGGCCCGGCGTGTCGGTGTGAGTGAACCGGTCAGGAGCCGGCGTTCTCCATGCGCTCGCGGAGGCTCTTGGGCCGCATGTCGGTCCAGACCTCGTCGACGTAGGCGGAGCACTCGGCCTCGGTGCCCTCCTTGCCGACGGGCTGCCAGCCTGCGGGCACCTCGATGTCGGCGGGCCACAGGGAGTACTGCTCCTCGTCGTTGCGCAGCACCTGGTAGCGGGTGTTCTCGTCCATGTCGCCTTCTTTCGTCGGTCTTCCGTGATCTGTCGTCGGTCGGTCGTCGTCAGGTCGGGATGGTGGGCTGGGTGGTGGCGGGCGGTCGGGGCGCGCGGGGCACGAGGGCCGTACCGGGCGGTGCGCCGGGGCGGTGCCTCGCGGGGCGGGAGTGTCGTCACCTGCCTCCCCGGGCGTGCCGGGCGAGGTGGCGCAGGGCCTCGGCGAACTCCTCGGCCACCCGGCGCACGGTCGCGGTGTCGTGGACGCCGGGCCGGTGGTGCCAGGTGAAGGCGAGCCGGCCGTGCTGCACCGCGCCCACCACCTCCACCGGGTGCGAGCCGGGGTCCCGGGGGTCGTGGTCCTGGCCGAAAGAGCCGTGTTCGGCGCGGACCAGGCCGCCGTCCGCGGTCTCGGGGCGGGCGTCCCACTGGCCGAGGTAGTTGAAGACCACCTGGCTGTGGGCGTGGGCACCGAGGCGCCCGCGGACTTCCGGGGTGCCGAAGGTGCGCAGGGCGCCGTAGCCGATGCCGTTGGCGGGTACGGCGCGCAGCTGGCGGCGCACCGACTTCACCAGGGACCGCCAGTCGCGGTCCGGTCCGGGCTCGCCGGGGTCGGGCACCTGGAGAGCGACCGGGTAGACGGTGGTGAACCAGCCGACGGTGCGCGAGAGGTCGACGCCGTCGAGCAGGTCCTCCCGGCCGTGGCCCTCCAGGTCCACGCGGACCCGGTCGTGTCCGGTCCAGCGGGCCAGCGCCAGGGCGAGGGCGGCGAGCAGCACGTCGTTGACCCGGGTGCGGTAGGCGGTGGGCGCGGAGCGCAGCAGGGCCGCGGTGTCGTCCTCGTCGAGTTCCACGCCGACCGTGGCGGCCGGTCCGGCCTCGGGTGCGGGGGCCGGGTCCGTCGGGGCCGGTTCGCCGGCCACCGCCTGCTCCCAGTGGGGCAGTTCGTGGTCGAGGCCGCCCTCGGCGACGTGGGTGGCAAGGCGCCGGGACCACTCGCGGAAGCTGGTGCCGCGCTCCCCCAGGGTGACCGGGTCGCCCTGGGCCGCCTGCCGGTAGGCGGTCTCCAGGTCGTCGCGCAGGATGCGCCAGGAGACCGCGTCCACCACCAGGTGGTGGGCGACGAGGAGGAGGAACGCGGGCCGGTCCGGGCCCCCGGTGAACAGCGCCGCCCGCAGTTGCGGGCCGTGGCTCAGGTCGAAGCTCGCGTGCAGTTCGTCGGCGGCCTTCGCCATGGCCGCGTCGGCGTCCTCGGCGGACAACCCGGTCAGGTCGTGCCGGACCAGGATGTCGTGACCGCCGGCGGGCGGCGGGTTGAACTGCCGCCAGCCGTTCTCGTACCGGGTGAACCGCATGCGCAGGGCGTCGTGATGCTCCAGCAGGGCGTCGAGCGCGGCGCGCAGCGCCCGCGGGTCGGGGGTGCCGTCGAGCTCCAGCAGCGCCGACTGGTTGAAGTGGTGGTGGGCCGCGCGGGGAGTGGTCAGGAACCACTCCTGGATCGGTGTGAGCGGCACCTCGCCGGTCACCGGGCCTTCGGCGGCACGCTGGGGCGCGGTGCGGACGACGGTGGCGAGTTCGGCGACGGTCTGGTGCGTGAACAGGTCCCGGGTGGCCACGTGCAGGCCGTCACGGCGCAGTCGCGAGACGACCTGCATGCTCAGGATGGAGTCGCCGCCGAGCGCGAAGAAGTTGTCGTCGGCACCGACCTCCTCGATGCCGAGCACGTCGGCCCAGATCCGGGCGACACGGCGTTCGACGTCGGTGCGCGGCGCGGTCCGCGGCCCGTCCGAGGCCTGGGCGGGCCCTGGCGCGGGCAGGGCCCGCCGGTCGGTCTTGCCGTTCTGGGTGAGCGGCAGCCGGTCGAGCGGGACGAAGACGGACGGCACCATGTGCGGGGGCAGCTCTCCGGCCAGGTGCAGCCGCAGGTCACCCACGGGCAGGGCGGTACCGGACGCTGCGCTACCGGGGGCCTCGGTTCCGGACGGTGCGGTGGCGGAGGGCTCGGCCGCGGACGGTTCGCCGGCGACGCGCTCGGGGCCGGCCGGCCGCGCCGGTACGACGTAGGCGACGAGCCGGGCCGGCGCGCCGGGTGTCTCCCCCGCACGGACGACGACCACGGCGTCCCGCACCAGGGGGCTGCGGCGCAGCGCGCCCTCTATCTCGCCGGGCTCGATGCGGAAGCCGCGCAGCTTGACCTGGTCGTCGGCGCGCCCGGCGAACCGGAGCCGGCCGTCGGCGGTCCAGCGGACCAGGTCCCCGGTGCGGTACATCCGCTCCCCCGGCGCGCCGAACGGGTCGGGCAGGAACCGCTGGGCGGTGAGTCCCGGCCGGCCCAGGTAGCCGCGGGCGAGGCCGGGCCCGGCGATGTACAGCTCGCCCGTCACCCCGGACGGTACGGGGCGCAGGGCGGCGTCGAGCACATGTACCCGGGTGCTGCCGGAGGGGCGGCCGATGGGCGGGGCGCCGGCACCGGAAGTCAGCGGGCCGGTCCAGGTGGCGACCACGGTGGCCTCGGTGGGGCCGTAGGAGTTGATCATCCGGCGGCCGGGGGCCCAGGTGTCGACCAGGTCGGCGGGGCAGGCCTCGGCGCCCACGATGAGGGTGCGCAGGTGGGGCAGGTCAGCGGCGGTCTCCGGCGGGACGGTGGCCAGCGCCGCGGGCGGGATCAGCGTGTGACTGATGCGCCGTTCGGTGAGCACCTCCGCCAGCCGTTCCCCGACCAGCGGCCCCTCCTCGCCCGTCACCAGGGCGGCCCCGCTGAGCAGGGAGACGCACAGTTCCAGCACGGAGGCGTCGAAGCTCGGGGAGGCGAACTGGAGCATCCGGTCGCCGGGGCCCGCCGCGTACCGCTCGGCGGCTGCCGCGGCGAAGGAGGCGAGGCCCCGGTGGGTGACGACGACACCCTTGGGGGTGCCGGTGGAGCCGGAGGTGTAGATGACGTAGGCGGGGTGGGCGGGGGTGAGCGCTGTGGTGCGGTCGGCGTCCGTGAGCGCCGCCTCGGACCCGTCGGCGGACCACACCTCGGCCGGGTCGCCGAGGACGAGGTGGGCGCCCGCGTCCCGGATCATGAACTCCCGCCGCTGCTCCGGGTAGTCGGGGTCCACGGGCAGGAACGCGCCGCCGGTCTTGGCGACGGCGAGCTGCGCCACCACCGTCGCCGCCGAACGGGGCAGCGCGAGGGCCACCACGCGCTCCGGTCCGACGCCGTCCCGGACGAGCCGGTGGGCCAGCCGGTTGGCGGCCCGGTCGATCTCCGCGTAGGTCAGCTCACGGTCGCCGTCGATCAGCGCCACGGCGTCCGGGGTACGGGCCGCCTGCCGTTCGAACAGCGCGGGCAGCGTGCTCTCGGGCACCGTGCGGAAGGTTCCCCGGCCCTGCTCCAGCAGGGTCTTCACCTCGTCGTCCGCGGTCAGCGGCAGCGCGCCGAGCGCGCGGCCGGGGTCCTCGGCGACGGCGTGCAGCAGGGCGCCGAGCTGCCCGGCCATCCGTTCGGCCGTGGCCGCGTCGAACAGGTCGGTGTTGTAGGTGAGCAGGCCGTGCAGGGATCCGGAGCCGCTCTCGGCGAACTCCAGGGTGAGGTCGAACGCGGCCTGCTCCGACTCCGACTCGACGTCGGTGACGTCCAGGCCGGGCAGGTCGAGGGCGGCGGCCGGGGTGTTCTGGAGGACGACCATCACCTGGAACAGCGGGCTGCGGCTGGTGTCGCGGACGGGTTGCACCTCGTCCACGACCCGTTCGAACGGCACGTCCTGGTGGGCGAAGGCGTCGAGGACGGTCCGCCGTACGTCGCCCAGGAACCCGGTGAAGGGCCGTTCGGCCTCGGCGCGGGAGCGCAGCACCAGGGTGTTGACGAAGAACCCGACGAGGGACTGGGTCTCGGGCCGGTCACGGCCGGAGGTGACGGTGCCCACGGCGATGTCCTCGGTGCCGGAGAGCCGGGCGAGGTAGGCCTGCGCGGCGGCGACCAGCGTGGTGAAAAGGGTGGTGCCGTGGTCCCGGGCGAGCCGGGAGAGCCGCCGTACGGTCGGGGCGGGCACCACCAGGCGGGTGGTCGCGCCGGCGCTGGTGCGCACCGGCGGCCGGGGCCGGTCGGTGGGCAGCTCCAGTGGTGCGATGTCGGCGAGTTGCTCCTTCCAGTAGGCGAGGTGCTCGCCGGCTTCGGTGTCACCGGCCGTGCGCTGCCAGTGGGCGTAGTCGGCGTACTGCACCGGCAGCGGCGGCAGATCCGTCCTCTCGGCGCCGAGTTCGGCGCGGTAGAGGTGGGCGAGGTCGCCGAGCAGCACGGAGGTGGACCAGCCGTCGGTGACGATGTGGTGCAGCGCGAGGGTGAGTACGTGGTCGTGCCCGGCGAGCCGGACCAGGCCGGCCCGCAGCAGCGGGCCCTCGCGCAGGTCGAAGGGGCGGGCGCGCTCCTCGGCGAGCAGGCGGCGCAGCGCCGGTTCCCGTTCCGCGTCGGCGAGCCGGGTCAGTTCGTGCACGGGCAGCGGCACGTCGGACGGCGGGTGGACGCGCTGGACGCCGTGCCCGTCGACGCTGTCGAAGGTGGTGCGCAGCGACTCGTGCCGGGCCACCACGGCGGCGAGGGCGGCACGGAGCGCGCCGGTGTCCAGGGTGCCGCGCAGCCGCAGGGCGAGCGCGGTGACGTACTCGGCGCCACCGGGATCGAACTCGTGCAGGAACCACAGGCGTTGCTGGGCGTGGGACATCGGCGCGACCGCGTCCCGGGCCACCGGGACGAGCGCCGGGCGGCCGGAACCCCGCCGGTCGCCGAGCAGGCGGGCCAGGGCGGCCGGTGTCGGATGGGCGAACACCGCGCGTGGCGTGAGGTCGGTGTCGAAGGCCTCGGCGAGGCGGGAGGCGAGCCGGATGCTGAGGATCGAGTCGCCGCCCAACTGGAAGAAGTCGTCCTCCACGCCGGGCGGTTCGCTGCCCAGCACCTCGCCGAAGACGGCCGCCGTGCGGCGCTCGGCCTCGGTGCGCGGCTCGACCCGCGTACGCCCCGGTACGGCGTCCGGTGCGGGCAGGGCGGCCCGGTCGACCTTGCCGTTCCGGCTGAGCGGGAGGGCGGTGAGCGGGACGACGGCGGCCGGTACGAGATAGTCGGGCAGGGTGCGGGCGGCGAAGGCCCGCAGTTCCTCGCCGTCCCGGCCGGCCGGTCCTACGACGTAGGCCACGAGCCGCTTGGCGCCCGGGCGGTCCTCGCGGGCCAGGACGGCCACGTCCACGACGTCCGGGTGGGCGGCGAGCGCGGCCTCGACCTCACCGGGCTCCACGCGGAAGCCGCGGATCTTCACCTGGTCGTCGGCGCGGCCGAGGAACTCGACGGTTCCGTCCGGGCGCCGCCGGGCCAGGTCGCCGGTGCGGTACATGCGGGCGCCGGGCCCGCCGAGCGGGGCGGCGAGGAAGCGGGCGGCGGTGTCGCCGGGGCGGCCCAGGTAGCCGCGGGCTACGCCCTCGCCGGCCAGGTACAGCTCGCCCGGGCAGCCGGGCGGTACGGGCCGCAGCCGGGCGTCGAGCACGAGCGCCCGCATGTCGTCCAGCGGCCGGCCGATGGGGACCGTGTCAGGCACCGCCGCCGGGTCGGTGAGGGCGCAGGAGGTCGCGAAGGTGGTGGTCTCGGTGGGCCCGTAGCCGTCCACCACGGTCAGGCCGGGGCAGGCGGCCAGCACCCGGCGCACGGCCGGTGCCGGTACGACGTCACCGCCGGTCCACACCTGTGCGAGGCCCCGGAAGCAGTCGGGGGCGTCCTGGGCGAGCAGCCGGAACAGGCCCGCGGTCAGCCACACCGCGGTCAGTCCGCCGTCGGCGGCCAGCCGGCGCAGCAGGGTGGCGTCGACGCTCTCGCCCGGGGCCACGACCACGCAGCCGCCGTTGAGGAGCGGCGCCCACACCTCGAAGGTGGCGGCGTCGAAGGCCACCGCCGAGTGCAGCAGCACCCGGTCGCACACACCGCCGGCGAACCGGCTGTCGGTGGCCAGCGCCGCCACGTCACGGTGCCGCACCGCGACGGCCTTGGGCAGGCCGGTGGACCCGGAGGTGAACATGACGTACGCCAGCCGGTCGGGCTCGACGGCCGGCATCGGCTCTGCCAGGGGTCCGGCCGCGCGCGCCGGCGGCGTCCCCTCCCCCAGGGCCCCGGCGCGCGCGGCCGTCACCTCCGCGGCGGTGAGCCGGAGGGTCGCGCCCGCCTGGGCCAGCAGGGTGCGCCGGCGCTCCTCGGGCGCGCGGGTGTCGACGGGGAGGTAGGCGCCGCCGGCCAGGAGCACGGCGAGCTGGGCGACGACCAGTTCGGCGGAGCGGTCCATCAGCAGCGCCACCCGGTCCTCGGGGGCGAGCCCGCCGGCCAGCAACCGTCCCGCCAGCGCGTGGGCCCAGTCGTCGAGCTGACGGTACGTCAGTGGACGTTCACCGTCGTGGACCGCGACCGCGTCCGGCGTGCGGCGGGCCTGTTCGGCGAACAGGTCCACGGGGCTGCGCGGGGCGGCCCGGCGGGCGGTGGTGTTCCAGGCGGCCAGCAGCTCGCGGTCGGCTGCGGTGAGCAGGTCCAGGTCGGTCAGATCGGTGTCGAACCCGTCGGCGAGGGCGGTGAGCAGTCCGGCCAGCCGGTCCGCGGCGCGCTCGGCGGTGGCGGGGTCGAACAGGGCGGGGTCGTAGGCGAGGTCGAAGCCGAGCCGTCCGGCCAGGTGGGCGCGGAGGCACCAGGGGAAGGTGGTGGCGTCGTCCGCGCGCACCTCCTCGACCCGGACGCCCGTGCGGGCCGTCGCCGACTCGTCCACCGGGTAGTTCTCGAACACCACCATGCTGTCGAACAGCGCTTCGCCGACGGGGACTTCGGCGACGGCCCGGATGCGGGGCAGGGCGAGGAAGTCGAAGCGGCGGGCGTCGCTCTGGCGTTCCTGGAGGTCGCGCAGCCACGGCAGCACCGGCCCGGCGGGTATGCGGACCCGGGTGGGTACCGTGTTGATGAACATGCCGATCATGCCTTCGACGCCGGGCAGTTCGGCCGGGCGGCCGGAGACGGTGGTGCCGAACACCACGTCGTCCCGCCCGCTGGAGCGGGCCAGCAGCAGCGCCCAGGCGCCCTCCACCACGGTGTTCACGGTCACTCCGGCGCGGGCGGCGGTCTCCCGCAGCCGCCCCGAGACCTCGGCGTCCAGCTCGTGGTGGACGGCGGCGGCGGAGCGGGCGCGGTGGGCCTCGGCGGGCGTGCGGTCGTACGGCAGCGGGGTGCGGGCGGTGAACCCGGCGAGGGCGTCGGCCCAGTGCCGTTCGGCCGCCGTCTCGTCCTGCTCGCGCAGCCAGCGCAGGAAGTCCGCGAAGGGCCGCCGGGCCGGGGGCCTCGGGTCCGGGCCTCCGGTGAGCGCCGCGTAGCGTTCGCACACTTCGGTGAGCAGCTGCCCGGTGCTCCAGCCGTCGAGGGCGATGTGGTGGGTGGACCACACGAGCAGCACCTCGTCGCCGGGCAGCGCGGCCAGGGTGAGCCGGGTGAGCGGCGCGGTGGTGAGGTCCATGCCGGCCGCGCGGTCCGCGGTGAGCAGCCGCTCGGTGGCCTCGGCACGCTCGGCGGGGGTGGACGCACGCCAGTCGAGGTGGGTGACGGGGAGTTCGGCGCGGCGGTGGACCACCTGGACCGGGTGCGGCAGACCGTGCCAGTGGACGCTGGTGCGCAGCGCCTGGGTGCGGTCGGCGACCTGCTGCCAGGCGGCGGCGAAGGCCTGGGGGTCGGCGACTCCGGACAGTGTGACGGCCGTACGGTCGAAGTAGGCGTGCTCGGTGTCCATGAGGCCGTGGAAGAGCATGCCGGACTGGAGCGGGGTCAGCGGCAGGACGTCCTCCACGTGCCGGCCGGTGCCGACGAGCCGGTCGAGCTGGTCCTGTCCGAGGCCGGCGAGCGGGAAGTCGGAGGGGGTGCGGCCGCCCGCCTCGGCTCCGGCGCAGTGCTCCACGATCTGCCGCAGGGCCGCGAGGGTGTCCTCGGCGAGTCGGCGGACGGTGGCCCGGTCGTAGACGGCGGGCGGGTAGGTCCAGCCGAGTTCGAGGCGGCCCTGCTGGACCACGCCGGTGATGTCCAGGAGGTAGGGCCGTGTCTCGTCCGGGTCGGTGTCCCGGCCGGCCGGGGGCAGCGCGCCGCGAAGCAGGCCGCCGGTGCCTGCGCCGCCCGTGTCCCACTGGCCGTGGTAGTTGAAGCCGACCTGCGGGGCCGGAGCCGCGGCGAGCGGGCTGCCGGGCACGAGGTGGCGCAGGGCGCCGTGGCTCAGGCCGTGCAGCGGCACCGCGCGCAGTTGTTCCTTGACCGAGCGGAGGGTGTCGTGCCAGCCGGCGTCCGGGGCGACGCGCAGGGCGAGCGGGAACTCGGCGGTGAACCAGCCGACGGTCCGGGACAGGTCCACGTCCGCGAACAGCTCCTCCCGGCCATGGCCCTCGACGCCCAGCAGGACCGTGTCACGTCCGCACCAGCGGGCCAGGGTGCGGCCGAGGGCGCTGAGCAGGACGTCGTTGACCTGGGTGCGGTAGGTCCCGGGGACCTTGCGCAGGAGGGCGTCGGTCGTCTCCGCGTCCAGGGTGACCGTGAGGGTGTCCGCGGTGCCGTGGGTGTTCGGGCCGGGCTGTCCGGCGGGCAGTCCGGCCGGAGCCGCCGCGGTGCGCGTCCAGTACGGCAGGTCGGCGTCGAGGGCGCCGGAGCGGGTGTGCCGGTCGAGCCGGGCGGCCCAGTGGGTGTAGGAGGTGCCGGTGGCGGGCAGTTCGACGGGCCGGCCGGCCGCCGCCGCCCGGTGGGCGGTCTCCAGGTCCGCGAGCAGGATGCGCCAGGAGACGCCGTCGATGACCAGGTGGTGTGCGGTGACGACCAGTTGTCCCGACCGGCCCGGGCCGCGGTCGAAGAACAGCACGCGGACGACCCGTCCGGTGGTGGGGTCGAGGGCGGCCTGCGCCTCGTCCGTGAGCCGCTGGACCTCGGTCTCCAGCGCCGTGTCGTCCGGCGCGGACACGTCGTGCCGGGTGAAGACGGTGTCCGGTGCCTGGGGCAGGACTTCCTGACGCAGGCCGTCGGCGGTGCGGTGGAACCGGGTGCGCAGGGCGGCGTGGTGGCGTACGAGGGCGTCGGTTGCGGCCCGCAGCGCCGATCCGTCGGTGCCGGGGGCGAGTTCCAGGCGCTGGGTCATGGTGAACCGGAGCGGCCGGCCGGGTTCGCGGCCGTCCAGGTACCAGTGCTGGATCGGGGTGAGCGGCGCCTCGGCCGGCTCATCGGCCGCATCCCGGCTCGGGGCCGACTCGGTCACGCACAGGGCGAGTTCGGCGACGGTCTGGTGGCGGAAGACGTCCTTGGTGGTGAGGGCGAGTCCGGCCTGCCGGGCACGGGAGACGATCTGGATGCTCAGGATGGAGTCGCCGCCGAGCGCGAAGAAGTTGTCGCGGGCGCCGACGCGTTCGACACCGAGCACCTCCGCCCAGATCGCGGCCAGGCGCTCCTCGGTGCCGGGCCGGGGGGCGACGTAGGGGGTGGCGCTGTCGGGCTGTGCGGGCGGGGCCGGCAGGGCGCGCCGGTCGGTCTTGCCGCTGGTGGTCCGCGGAACGCGGTCGAGCGGGACGAACGCGGCGGGCACCATGTGGTCGGGCAGGGTGCGGCGCAGGGCGAGGCGCAGGGCGTCGGCGGACGGGACACGGCCGGCGGCGGGCACCACGTAGCCGACGAGCATGAGCCGGCCGGCATGCTCGCGGGCGGTGACGGCGGCGTCGGCGACGTCGGGGTGGTCCAGGAGGGCGGCCTCCACCTCGCCGGGTTCGATGCGGAACCCGCGGATCTTGACCTGCTCGTCCACCCGGCCCAGGAACTCCAGCAGTCCGTCCCGGTCCCAGCGGGCCCGGTCGCCGGTGCGGTACATGCGCTCCCCGGGTGCCCCGAACAGGTCGGGGACGAAGCGGGCGGCGGTGAGGCCGGGGCGGTTCAGATAGCCGCGGGCCACCTGGGCACCGGCCAGATACAGCTCGCCGGGTGTCCCGGGCGGTACCGGGCGAAGGGCGCCGTCGAGGACGTAGGCGCGCAGGTTGCCGCCGGGGCGGCCGATGACCGGGCGGTCGGGCAGGTCTGCGCGGCGGCCGTAGACGGCGTCGACGGTGGTCTCGGTGGGGCCGTACATGTTGTAGGCCGCCACGCCCAGTTCCCGTTCGGCGCGCAGGAGTTCACGCCAGCCGGCCGGGGTGACGGCCTCACCTCCGACGAGCAGCAGGCGCGGGTGGTGGCGGCCGGGGGCGAGCAGGCCGGCGGCGGTCAGTTCGCGCAGGAAGGACGGGGTGACGTTGACCAGGTCGAGGCGGTCGCCGGCGACCTGGGCGCAGAACGCCTGCGGGTCCAGGCGGGTGTCCTCGTCGATCAGATGGACCTCGTGGCCGAGGGCGAGAAGCAGCGGCCCTTCCCAGGAGGTGTCGAAGGAGAAGGAGGCGCTGAGCGCGGCCCGCAGCCGCCGTCCGCCGGTGGTGTGCGGAGCGAGCAGACCCGCGCGGTGGTCCTGGCAGAGGTTGACCAGCTGCCGGTGTTCGACGGCGACGCCCTTGGGGCGGCCGGTGGAGCCGGAGGTGTAGACGATGTAGGCGGTGTGCTGCGGCAGCAGTGGCCGGACGCGGTCGGTGTCGGCCGGGTCGTGGGCGGGCAGCCGGTCCCAGGGCACTGCGGCGAGGTCGGTCAACAGGGTGTGCGGTCGGGCGTCGGCGAGGAGGAACTCCTGCCGTTCCCGGGGGAGTTCGGGGTCGAGGCAGAGCAGGGTGGCGCCCGCCTTGAGGACGGCGAGCAGCGTCACCATCAGGTCGCAGGTGCGTGGGAGCCGTACGGCGACCACGTCCTCGGGACCGGCGCCCCGGGCGATGAGGTGGTGGGCGAGCCGGTTGGCCCGCGTGTTCAGCGCGGCGAAGTCCAGGGTGGTGCCGCGGGCGGCCAGGGCGGTGTGCCCCGGGGTGCGGGCGGCCTGGGACTCGAACAGGGCCGGGAAGGTGGTGTCGGGCTCGGGCAGCCGGGCGCCCTGCCCGTGGCGCAGGACCTGGCGCCGCTCGTCCTCGGTCATCAGCGGCAGGCGGCCGACGGCCTGCCCGGGATCCTCGGCGGCGGCCTCCAGCAGGGTGCGCAGCCGGTCGGCCAGCCGTGCCGCGGTGTCGGCGTCGAACAGGCCGGTGTTGTACTCCAGGTGCCCGGTGAGGCCGTCGTCGCCCTCCACGAAGTCGAAGGCGAGGTCGAAGGTGGCGGTGCGGACCGGCGGGGTGACCGGCTCCGCCGTCAGACCGGACAGCCGGGGCGGCTCGGCGCCGAGGTTGTGCAGGGCGACCATGACCTGGAACAGCGGGGTGCGGCTGGTGTCCCGCTCGGGCTGGAGGGCGTCCACCACACGCTCGAAGGGGACCTCCTGGTGGGCGAACGCCTCCAGGACGGTCGTGCGCACCTCGGCCAGCAGCTGCCGGAAGGACAGGCCGGGACGGATCCGGGCACGCAGCACCAGCGTGTTGACGAACATACCGACCACGTCGTGCAGTTCCGGGCGTTCGCGGCCGGCGGTGACGGTGCCGACGGTGACGTCCTCCTGGCCCGCCCAGCGGGCGAGCAGGGTCTGGCAGGCCGCCACCAGGGCCATGTAGAGGGTCGCGTCGGCCTCCCGTGCCCGTTCGCGCAGCCGCTCGGTCAGCGCGGCGGGCAGGGTGAAGGTCACCAGGGCGCCGTCGCGGGTACGGACGGCCGGGCGTGGCCGGTCGGTGGGCAGCTCCAGCGGGGTCACGCCGTCCAGGGCGCGGCGCCAGTGGGCGAGTTCGGCCTCGGCGCGGTCGGCACGGGAGCGCTGCCAGGCGGCGAAGTCACGGTAGCGGACGGGAATCTCGGGCAGCTCGGGGCCGCGGTCCGACAGGGCCGCCCCGTACATCTCGCCCAGGTCGCGGGCCAGTACGCCGAAGGACCAGCCGTCGGTGACGATGTGGTGCACGGCCAGGACGAGGACGTGCTCGTCGGCGGCGAGGCGCGCCAGGCGGGCCCGCAGCAGGGGCCCGGTGGCCAGGTCGAAGGGCATGGCGGCCTCCCGGTCCAGGAGGCCGTCCAGGGCGGCACCGTGCGGGAGGTCCGTCACCGGCAGGTCCACGGACCGGGGCGGGTGGACGATCTGCCGGGCCTGGCCGTCCTGTTCGGTGAACGTGGTGCGCAGCGCCTCGTGCCGGACGACGAGGCCGTCCAGGGCGGTCCGCAGGGCGGCGACGTCGAGCGGTCCGCGCAGCCGGAGCACCGACAGAGTCGTGTACTCGGTGCTGCCCGGTTCGAAGCGGTCGAGGAACCAGAGGCGTTGCTGCGCGTACGACAGCGGCGCCGGGGCGTCGGGGGCGGCGGCCGGAATGGTGTCGGCGGTGTCCCCGTCGCCGGGTTCGCCCAGGGCGGCGGCGAGGTCGGACAGTGTGGAGTGGGTGAACAGAAGCCGGGGTGAGACGTCCGTGCCGAAGGCGGCACGCAGCCGGGAGGTGACCCGGACGGCCAGGATGGAGTCGCCGCCGAGGGCGAAGAAGTCGTCGTCGGCGCCGACCTCGTCCGTGTCCAGCACATCCGTCCAGGCGGCGGCGACCAGCCGTTCGGCGGGGGTGCGCGGCGGAGTCCGGGGGCCGTCGGCGGCGAACCCGTCCGGGCCGGGCGCGGGCAGGGCGCGCCGGTCGAGCTTGCCGTTGACGGTGAGCGGCAGCGCGGCCATCGGCACATAGGCGGCCGGCACCATGTGCGCGGGCAGCAGCCCCTCGAGGTGGGCGCGAAGCTCGGCGGCGGACGGGGGCGGTACGGCGCGGTCGCCGGTGCCGGTGCCGGTGCCGGTGCCGACGATGTGGGCGACCAGCCGGCGCGTCCCGGCGGTGTCCTCGTACACACCGACGGTGGCGGCGCCGACCCCCGGGTGGCTGTGCAGGGCGGCCTCGATCTCGCCGGGCTCGATGCGGTAGCCGCGGATCTTCACCTGCTGGTCGGCGCGGCCCAGGTACTCCAGCGTGCCGTCGGCCCGCCAGCGGGCCCGGTCCCCCGTCCGGTACATGCGCGTACCGGGCCGGCCGAAGGGGTCGGCGAGGAAGCGGGTCGCGGTCAGGCCGGGCCGGTTCAGATAGCCGCGCGCCAGCCCCTCGCCGGCGACGAACAGCTCCCCGACGGCACCCGGCGGCACCGGCTGCAGAGTGTCGTCGAGGACGTAGAGCCGCAGGTCGGGGATGCCGGTGCCGATGGGGCTCGCGGTGTCGGCCCGGGCGGTGGAGCGGTCGAGGGCGGCGTAGGTGACGTGCACGGTGGTCTCGGTGATGCCGTACATGTTCACCAGGCGGGGCGCGGTGTCGGGGTGGCGGGCGTACCAGTCGGCGAGCCGGCCGACGTCGAGGGCCTCGCCACCGAAGATCACCGTGCGCAGGGCCAGCCGCGCGCCGACGTCGCGGAGTCGGTCGTCCGCGCGGATCAGCGGCTGGAACGCGGACGGGGTCTGGTTGAGGACGGTGACCTGCTCGTCGGCGAGCAGGCGCAGGAAGTCCTCCGGGGAGCGGGCGGTGTCCTCGGGGACGATCACGAGCCGGCCGCCGTGCAGCAGCGGGCCCCACAGTTCCCACACCGAGAAGTCGAAGGCGTAGGAGTGGAACATGGTCCACACGTCGTCGGGCCCGAAGCCGAACCAGTGCCGGGTGCGGCTGAACAGGCGGACCACGTTGGCGTGCGGGACGACGACGCCCTTGGGTCGGCCGGTGGAGCCGGAGGTGTAGATGGCGTAGGCGGGGCTCTCGGGCAGCGCGCGGCGGGCCGGGCCGGCGGCCGGCCGGCGGGCCAGGTCGGCGCGCACGTCCGGGTCGTCCAGCAGCAGGCGGGGGACGTCCGGGCCGGCCGCGCCCTGCCGGGTGGTGACGAGTGCCACCGGTCCGGCGTCGGCGAGCAGGTGCCGGACGCGCTCCGCGGGCAGCTTCGGGTCGATGGGCAGGTAGGCGGCGCCGGTTCTGAGGACGGCGAGGACAGCCACGACGAGGTCGGTGGAGCGGGGCAGCGCGAGGGCCACGAACCTCTCGGGTCCGGCGCCGAGTTCGGCGAGCCGGTGGGCGAGGCGGCCCGCCCGCGCCTCCAGGGTGGCGTAGTCGAGCCGCTCGTCGCCGCAGGTGACGGCCACGGCGTCGGGGGTGCGGGCGGCCTGGGCGGCGAAGAGGGCGTCCAGGGTGTCGGCGGGCCGTCCTTCCTCGGTGCCGTTCCAGTCGGCCAGCATCCGACGCCGTTCCCCGGCGGTGGTCCAGGCCAGGTCGCGCACGGGCCGGCCGGGCTCGTCGGCCAGCTCGGTGAGCAGCAGGCACAGCCGGCCGGCGAGGTCGCGTACGGTCGTGGCGTCGAACAGCTCGGGGTCGTAGGCGAGGTCGAAGCCGAACCGCTCGCCCTGGTAGGCCCGAAGCACCAGCGGGTAGTTGGTGGCGTCCCGCGAGGAGACGTCCGCGAGGCGTATCCCGGTGGTGGCCGAACGCGCCTCGTCGAAGGGGTAGTTCTCGAAGGCCACCATGCTGTCGAAGAGCGCGCTGCCGGCGGGCACGTCGCTGAGCGAGGTCAGTTCGGCGAGGGACACCGCCGCGAACCGCCGCGCCTCGGCCTGTTCCTCCTGGAGTTCCCTGAGCCACGCGACGGCGCTACGGCCGCCGTCCACGCGCACGCGGGTGGGCAGGGTGTTGATGAACATGCCCACCATCGACTCGCCGCCGGGCAGGTCGTCGGGGCGCCCGGAGACGGTGGTCCCGAACAGCACGTCCCGCTCGGCGCTGTAACGGGACAGCAGCAGCGCCCAGGCGCCCTGCACCACGGTGCCGAGGGTGAGTCCGGCCGTCCGGGCGGTGCGGGCCAGCCGGGCGGAGACCTCGTCGGACAGCGCGGCCGTGTGCACGCCCGCGGAGCGGGTCTCGTGCCCCGGGCGCCGGAGGCGGTCTACGGGCAGCGGGGTGGGCGTGGCGAACCCGTCGAGGACGGTCCGCCAGTGCGCGTGCGCGGCCGCGGAGTCCTGGTCGGCCAGCCAGCGCACATAGTCGCCGAACGGCCGGCGCGCCGGGGGCCGGGGTGCGGCGCCGGTGGTGAGGGCCGCGTACTCCTCGAACACCTCGGTGAGCACCTGGGCCAGGCTCCAGCCGTCCAGGATCAGGTGGTGGGAGGTCCACAGCAGGTGCATCCGGGCGTCGGGCAGCCGGACGAGGGTGAGCCGCATCAGGGGTGCCGTGCCGAGGTCGAGCCCGCGTGCGAGGTCGTCGGCGCGCAGCCGCGCCAGCCGCTCGGCCCGCTCCGCCTCCCCCGGCTCCCGCCAGTCCAGATGGGTGATCGGAACGTCGACCCGACGGTGTACGACCTGGAGGGGCACCGGTACGCCCTCCCACACCACCGAGGTACGCAGGGCGGGGGTGCGGTCGGTCACCCGCTGCCAGGCCAGGGCGAGGGCGCCGGGGTCGGTCACCCCGTCCAGCAGCAGCGCGGCCTGGTCCACGTACACGTCGTCGGGGCCGCCGACCAGCCGGTGGAAGAGCATGCCCTCCTGGAGCGGGGTGAGCGGCAGCAGATCCTCGACGTCCCGGCCGTCGCCGGCGAGGCGGTCCACGCCGGCCTGGTCCAGGCGGGCCAGCGGGAAGTCGGAGGGGGTACGGCCGCCCGCGCCGGGACGGGCGCAGTGCGCGGCGATGGCGGCGAGCGCCCGCCCCATGCCCTCGGCCAGGTCCCGGACGGTGCCCTCCCGGTGCACCTGGTCGCTGTAGTGCCAGGTGATCTCCAGCTCGCCGTCGGCCACCAGGGCGGACACGTCGAGCAGGTGGTCCAGCGGCGCGCCGGGGTCCATGTCCCGGCCGGGTACGTCGGCGACCGGCGCGAAGTCGCCTCCGGCGGGCGCCTCCCACTGGCCGTGGTAGGTGAAGCACACCTGCGGGAGCGGCCGTTCGCCGAGGGCGCGGGCCTCGGGCCGGGGCGAGCCGAGGTGGCCCAGCGCCTGGTAGCCCAGGCCGCGGCGGGGCACGGCCCGCAGCCGTTCCTTGACGGACTTGAGGGTGGTGCCCCAGTCGTCCGGGCCCGCCGGGGCCAGGGTGACCGGGTACTGGGTGGTGAACCAGCCGACCGTGCGGGACAGATCGGCGCCCTCGGCCAGGTCCTCCTCCCGGCCGTGTCCCTCCAGGGCGACGGTCACCCGGTCGGCGCCGGTCCAGTCGGCCAGCACCCGGCCCAGCGCGCTCAGCAGCACGTCGTTGACCTGGGTGCGATACACGCCCGGTACGCGGCGCAGCAGGGCCTCGGTGGTCTCCCGGTCCACCCGGGTGCGGACCGTGCGCACGGACCCGGCGAGCGGGGTGCCGGGCAGGTCGACGGGGAGCGGGGTGCGCGGCAGCGCGGCTTCCTCGGTCCAGTGGACCAGGTCGTCGTCGAGGTCGCCGGCCCGGACCCGGTCGGCCAGGGTGTGCGCCCAGTCGGCGAACGGGGTGCGCTCGGGTTCCGGCCGGGGGTCCTCGCCCGCCGCCGCCCGCCGGTAGGCCTGTTCCAGGTCGGCGAGCAGCACCCGCCAGGAGACGCTGTCGACCGCCAGGTGGTGGGCGGTGAGGAACAGCCGCGGACGTTCCCCGCCGGTCAGCAGGGCCGCCCGCAGCAGTACCCCGGTGCCCGGGTCCAGGGCGGCGCGGGCGGCCTCCGCGGCCTCGGCGGGCGGGGTCCCGGGGTCGTGGCGGGTCAGGAGTCCGGTGGCCGGGCCGGTGCCGGGGTGCTGCACCCAGGTGCCGTCGGTGCGGGTGAAGCGGGTGCGCAGGGCCGGGTGGCGGGCCACCACGGCGTCCAGCGCCCGGTCCAGGGCCCGCTCGTCGAGGTCGTACGGCAGGTCGAGGAGCATCGACATGCTGAAGTGCCGCAGCGGTCCGTGCGTGGCGAAGAACCACTCCTGCACGGGGGTGAGCGGGGCGGGTCCGTCCTCGTGCGGGCGCCGGGGCGACGCGGGCACGGCGGCCGTACGCCGGGACGCGGCGGCGGCCAGGTCGGCGACCGTCTGGTGCCGGAAGACGTCCTGCGATCCGATGCCCAGGCCGGCGGCGCGGGCGCGGGAGACGGCCTGGATGCTCAGGATCGAGTCGCCGCCCAGCTCGAAGAAGTTGTCCGTGACACCCACCCGGGTCACCCCGAGGACCTCGGCCCAGATACCGGCGAGGGTCTCCTCGCCGGGGGTGCGCGGGGCGACGAACTCGCGCTCCTCGGCGGTGTTCTCCGGGGCCGGCAGGGCGCGGCGGTCCAGCTTGCCGCTGGTGGTCAGCGGCAGCGCGTCCAGCGAGGTGAACGAGGACGGCACCAGGGCGTCGGGCAGCACCTCGCGCAGGGCCGCCCGCAGGTCGGCGGAGACGGGCCGGGGCGCGCCGGGCGCCGGGACGACGTAGGCGGCGAGGCGGGTGTGGCCGTGCGGGTCGGGCACGGCGACGACCGCGGCGGCGGCGACGCCGGGCACCGCGAGCAGCGCGGCCTCGATCTCGCCGGGCTCGATGCGGTGGCCGCGCACCTTGACCTGGTCGTCGGCGCGCCCGAGGTAGTCGAGGCGGCCGTCGGCGGTCCAGCGGGCCAGGTCGCCGGTGCGGTACATCCGCTCCCCCGGGCCGCCGAACGGGTCGGGCAGGAACCGGGCCGCGGTCAGGCCCGGCCGGCCGGCGTAGCCCCGGGCGAGCTGCGCGCCCGCGAGGTGGAGCTCGCCGCCGACACCGGGCGGCACCGGCTGGAGCCGGTCGTCCAGCACGTACGCCCGCACCCCGGGCAGGGGGCGGCCCACCAGGGGGCGGTCCCCGCCGTCGATGCGGCAGGACAGCGCGTCGACCGTGCACTCGGTGGGGCCGTAGAAGTTGTGGGCCGCCACGTCCGGGTGGGCGGCCAGCTCACGCCAGAGCGCCGTCCCGACCGCCTCGCCGCCGAGCATGAGGACCCGGGGGCGGTGCCGGGGATCGGTGAGCAGGCCGGCGGGCAGCAGCTGGCGCAGGTAGGACGGGGTGACGTCGAGGAAGTCGACGCGGTGTGCGACGACGTACTCGACCAGGGCGGCCGGGTCCATCCGGGTGACCTCGTCGACCAGGTGCAGCGGGTGGCCGTCGGCCATCAGCAGGACGCCTTCGAGGGAGGTGTCGAAGGAGAAGGCGGCGGTGAGCGCGACCCGCAGCGGGCCGCCGCCCGCCTCGGCGACGAAGCCGGCCCGGTGGGCGGCCAGCAGGTGGGCCGCCGCGCGGTGGGACACGGCGACGCCCTTGGGGCGGCCGGTGGAGCCGGAGGTGTAGATGACGTACGCGGTGTGGTCCGGGTCCAGCGGGGCGCGCCGGTCGGCGTCGGTGGGGTCGGTGTCCGGGGCGGTCGCGGGCACGGCGCGCAGGGCCGCCTCGTCCAGCACCAGGGCCGGGCGGGCGTCGTCCAGCAGGAACCGCACCCGCTCCTCCGGCAGGGCCGGGTCCAGCGGGAGATAGCCCGCGCCGGACTTCCAGACCGCGAGGATCGCCACGATCATGTCGGCGGTACGCGGGAGCCGGAGCGCGACCAGCCGTTCGGGGCCGGCGCCCCGGGCGACGAGGTGGTGGGCGAGCCGGTTGGCGCGCGCGTTGAGCGTGCCGTAGTCCAGCTCTTCGCCGCCCGCGACGAGGGCGAGGGCGTCGGGGGTCCGGGCCGCGCGGCGCTCGAACAGCCCGGGGTACATGGTGTCGGCCACCGGCAGGGGGGCGGGGTTCCAGTCGTGGACGACCCGCCGGGTCTCCTCGTCGGACAGCAGGGGCAGGCTGCCCAGCGGGCTGTCCGGGGCGTCGCAGGCGCCCTCCAGCAGGCGCAGGAGCTGTCCGGCCATCCGCTCGGCCGTGGCCGCGTCGAACAGGTCTGTGCGGTACTCCAGCAGGCCGGTCAGGCCGTCCCCGTCCGGCACGAACTCGATGCTCAGGTCGAAGGTGGACGCCTGCCGGGGCACGGTGACCGGGGTGGTGGCGAGCCCGCGGGGGGCGGAGGCGGCGGGCGGGTCGGGGTGCAGCAGGACCATCACGTCGAACAGCGGGTTGCGGCCGGCCTCGCGGGGCGCGCCCACCGCCTCCACGATCCGCTCGAACGGCGTGTCGCCGTGGGCGAAGGCGTCGCCCACCGTCTCGGCCGCCCCTGCCAGCAGGTCGCGGAAGGACCCGGAGGTGTCCACGGGGGTACGCAGCACGACGGTGTTGACGAAGAAGCCGACGGTCCGTTCGAGGTCGGTGCGGGGCCGGCCCGGCGTGAGGGAGCCGACGGTGATGTCGTCCTGGCCGGACCAGCGGGCCAGCAGCGCCTGGGCGGCGGCGACCAGGGCGGTGTGCAGGGTGCTGTGCCGCTCCCTGGCGAGGTCGCGCAGGCGCGTGGCCACGCGGGCCGGTACGGCGAAGGTGTGGACGGCGCCCTCGCCCGCCTCCACGCCGCGCCGCGGCCGGTCCAGGGGCAGCTCGGGTGCCACCGACCCGGCCAGCTTCCCCTTCCAGTGGGCGAGTTCGCCTTCGAGGCGGGCGCCCGAGAGCTGGGCGCGCTGCCACACCGCGAAGTCCGGGTACTGCGTGGCAACCGGGGGCAGCTCCGGTACGGCGCCGTGCGCGAGGGCGTCGTAGGCGGCGCACAGCTCGTCCAGGACGACGCCCATCGACCAGCCGTCCGTGATGATGTGATGGGCCGTCAGCAGCAGGACGTGCGAGGCCGCGGACTCGCGCAGCAGCAGGGCGCGCAGCAGGGGCCCGTGCCGCAGGTCGAAGGGCCGGGAGTACTCCGCCAGCAGGTCCGCGTCCAGGTCGCCGGCGTCGCGGACCGGCAGCGGTACCGGGCCCGCCGGGCGCACGCGCTGCACCGGGCGGCCGTCGGTCTCCTCGAAGGTGGTGCGCAGGGCCTCGTGCCGGGCCACGACGGCGACCAGCGCCGCCCGCAGGGCCTCGTGGTCCGGTGCGCCGGTGAGGCGGACCGCGACCGCGCTGTTGTAGCGGGCGTCGCCGGGCCGCAGCCGGTCCAGGAACCACAGGCGCTGCTGCGCGAACGACAGCGGCAGCGGGCGGTCCCGGTCGGCGCGCGGGATGCCGGGGCGGGCGGCCGGGGCGGAACCGCCGGCCCGGCCGGCGAGCCGCCGCCGCAGCGCGTCCCGCAGTTCGTCGGGCAGGGCCTCGGCGCGGTCCCGGAGGGAGGGGCGGCCGGGGCGCGGGGAGCCGGAGGGGTGCGAAGGGGTCGAAGACGTCATGATCGTCGGATCCTCACCGTTCGTGGTCGTGGCCGCCGGACGCGGCGTCTTCGGTGTCGTGGCCGTCCGCGGGGTCCGGGCCACCGGCGTCGTGCGCGGGGCCCGGATCGGCGTCGTCGTGAGCGGCGTCCCGGCCGTCGGCCGCGTACGCGGCGTCCGGGTCGGCGTCGCCGTACGCGGCTCGTTCGAGTTCGCTCAGGACCTGTTCCTCCACCAGTTCCGCCAGGGCGGCGACGGTGCGGGAGACCAGGACGTCGCGGGGGGTGAGCGTGACGCCGAACGCGTCGTTGGCGCGGGAGGAGATGAGCAGGGCGCGAAGGGAGTCGCCACCGAGCAGGAAGTAGTCGTCCTCGGCGCCCACGGCCGTCTCGAGGGTCTCCTCCCAGATGACCGCGAGCGCCTCCTCGGTGGGGGTGCGGGGTGCCACGTACTCGGGCCGGTCCCGTTCCTCGGTCATGGCCGGGGCGGGCAGGGCGGCCCGGTCGGTCTTGCCGTTCTCGGTGACCGGGAAGCGGTCCAGCACCACGAACGCGGACGGCACCATGTACCCGGGCAGCGAGCGGGCGGCCAGCGCCCGCAGCTCGGCGGGGGCGGGCGGTTCGGCGCCGGGCACCGCGAGCAGGTGGGCGACCAGGCGCGGCAGGCCGGGTTCGTCCTCGCGTACGGTCACCACGGCGTCGAGCACGCCCGGATGGCGCACCAGGGCCGCCTCGACCTCGCCCGCCTCGATGCGGTGGCCGCGCAGCTTCAGCTGGTGGTCGGTGCGGCCGAGGTAGTGCAGTTCGCCCGCGCTGTCGCGGCGCACCAGGTCGCCGGTGCGGTACATGCGGGTGCCGGGCGGTCCGAACGGGTCGGCGGTGAAGCGGGCCGCGGTCAGTCCGGGCCGGCCGAGGTAGCCGCGCGCCAACGCCGGTCCGCTGAGCCACAGTTCGCCGGTGACGCCGTCGGGGACCGGCCGCAGCCGGGCGTCGAGGACGTAGGTGCCGGTGGCGGGCAGCGGGCGGCCGATGGGCGGTGCGGCGCCGTCCGCCGCCAGCGGGGCGGACCAGGTGGCGACGACGGTGGCCTCCGTGGGGCCGTAGGAGTTGACCATGCGGTGGTGCGGTGCCCAGCGGGCGACGAGTTCGGGTCCGCACGCGTCGGCGCCCACGATCAGCGTCTTCAGGTCCGGCAGGGTGCCGGGGGTGTCGGCCGGCAGGGTGGCGAGCGCGGCCGGCGGCAGCAGGGTGTGCGTGATGCGCTCGGCCCGCAGGACGTCGGCGAGTTCGGCACCGAGCAGCGGTCCCGGCCGGGGTACGACGAGCCGGGCGCCGTGCGGCAGGGACATGCACAGCTCCAACACGGAGGCGTCGAAGCTGGGCGTGGCGAAGGCCAGTACCCGGTCGCCGGGGGCGACTTGGTAGTGGGCGGCCTCGGCCGCGGAGAAGGCGGCGAGGCCGCGGTGCGTGACGACGACGCCCTTGGGGGTGCCGGTGGAGCCGGAGGTGTAGATGACGTAGGCCGGGTCGTCCAGGTCGAGCGGGCGGGACCGGTCCGCGTCGGTGGGCCGGTGTCGGGGCACGTCGTCCGGCGGGGCGGTGAGCAGGCCGGCGATCTCCTTGGTGTCGAGGGTGAGGGCGGGGGCCGCGTCGCGCAGCATCAGGGCGATCCGCTCCTCGGGGTAGGCGGGGTCGACGGGCAGGAACGCGGCGCCGGCCTTCGTGACCGCCAGCTGCGCCAGCACCATGTCCGCCGAGCGGGGCAGCAGCAGGGCGACGAGGTCGCCGGGTCCGGTGCCCCGGGCGATGAGCCGGTGCGCGAGGCGGTTGGCCCGGTCCTCCGTCTCCGCGAAGGTCAGTGGCGCGCCGGCCGCGTCGAGCGCGGGTGCGGTCGGCCACCGGTCGGCGGCGGCCTCGACCAGGGCGGGCAGGGTGGCGGCGGGCACCGGGCCGAGTCCGGGGCGGGCCGGACCGTGCAGCAGCCGGTGGTGTTGCTCCGGCGGCAGGACGTCGAGGTCGTCGAGGCGGGCGGTGCCGTCCGAGGCGGCCAGGACGTCCAGGGTGTGCAGCAGCTGCCCGGCCAGCGAGACGGCACTGGCCCGGTCGAAGCACCGGGGGTCGTAGCCGAGTTCGACGGTCAGCCGGTCGCCGGGTGAGACGACCACGGTGAGGGGGTAGTTGGTGGCTTCACGGGCGTCCAGGTCCCGCAGGGCGAGCCCGTGCGCGCCCGCGGTGGCGTCGCCGACCGGGTAGTTCTCGAAGACCACCAGGCTGTCGAACAGGGCGGCGCCCGGCTGAAGTCCGGTGAGGGCGTGCAGCGTGCTGAGGGGCAGGTGGTCGTGGCGGCGGTCCTCGGCCCGGGCCTCCTGGAACGCGCGCAGCCAGGTGTCGCAGCGGGCGCCGCCGTCGACCTCGGTGCGGGCGGGCAGGGTGGTGATGAACAGGCCGGTGATGGTGTCGGCGCCGGGCAGTCCGGCGGGCCGCCCGGAGACGGTGGTGCCGAAGCACACCTCCCGCTCCCCGCTCCACCGCGCCAGCAGCAGCGCCCAGGCACCCTGCACCAGCGTGTTGAGGGTGAGACGGTGCCGCCGGGCGAACTCCAGCAGCCGGTGCGTCTGTTCGGCGCCGAGCCGCTGGGACAGCCAGGTGCCGGAGCGGGCCGTGGCGTCCGGGGCGGGCCTGCGGTCGTACGGCAGCGGGGTCGGGGCGCCGAGACCGGCCAGGGCGCCGCGCCAGTGCTCCTCGGCCTGGTGGTTGTCGCGGGCGGCGAGCCAGGCGGCGTAGTCCGCGAACGGCCTGCGCTCGGGCAGCCGGGGCCGCTCGCCGCGGACCAGGGCGGCGTGTGCGGCCATGACGTCGGACAGGACGTGGAAGACGCTCCAGCCGTCCAGCACGACGTGGTGGAAGGTCCACACCACGCGGACCGCGTCCGGCCCGAGCCGGACCAGGGCGAGCCGCAGCAGCGGGGCGCGGTCCAGGGCGAGGCCTCGGGCCCGCTCCTCGGCCAGCAGCCGCTCCAGCTCCGCGTCGCGCCGGTCCGCCGGGGTCCCGCTCCAGTCGTGTTCGGTGACCGGCAGGGTCACGTCCCGGTGGACGACCTGGAGCGGCACGGGGACACCGCGCAGGGCGACGGAGGTGCGCAGCACGGGCGTGCGGTCGACGACGTGCTGCCAGGCGGCGGCCAGCGTCCGCGGGTCGCGGGCACCGTCCGCCACGAAGGTGATCTGTTCGACGTACAGGCCGTGTTCGGCGTCGTCCAGGCCGTGCATCACCATGCCGGTCTGGGTGGGGGTGAGCGGATAGACGTCCGTCACGTCCGTCCCGTCGCCGACGAGCCGGTCCACGGCCGCCTGGTCCAGCGGGGCGAGCGGGAAGTCGGACGGGGTACGGCCCCCGGCGCCCGGTTCGGCGCAGTGCCGGACGATCGCGCGGAGTTCCCCGGTCAGCTCGGCCGCCAGCCGGGCGACGGTCTCGCGCCGGTGCACCTCACGGGAGTAGGACCAGGTGAACTCCAGCCGTTCGCCGGTGACCCGGCCGAGTACGTCGAGGAGGTAGGGCCGGTCCGCGGCTGTGTCCATGCCGCCCGAGAGCCCGTCGTGCGGCGCGTGCAGCAGGCCGCCCGGCGTGCTGGTGCGGTCCTGCCGGCCGAGGTAGTTGAAGCACATCGGCGGCAGGGCGGGCAGCTCGCGGCCGGCCGTGGGGTGCAGGAAGCGCAGCGCGCCGTAGCCGAGTCCGCCGTGGGGTACGGCCCGCAGGTTCTCCTTGACGGCCTTCAGCACGCCGCCGGTGTCCGCGTCCCGCGGCACGTCCAGGGCCACGGGGTACATGGCGGTGAACCAGCCGGCGGTCCGGGCGAGGTCGGTGTCCTCGAACAGTTCCTCGCGGCCGTGGCCCTCCAGGGTGACCGCCACCCGGTCCCGCCCGGTCCAGCGGGCCAGGACCCGGCCCAGCGCGCACAGCAGGACGTCGTTGACGCGGGTGCGGTAGGCGTCCGGCACGTCCTGGAGCAGCCGGCGTGTCTCCTCGGCGTCGAGTCCCGCGGTCACGCTGTCCTCTTCGGCGACGGTGTTGGCGCCGCCGGGGTGGTCCGTGGGCAGCGCGGTGCCGGCGTCGAGGCCTCGCCAGTGGGCGAGTTCGCCGTCGAAGCCGCCCGCCTCGGTGTGCTCGGCGAGCCGCCGCGCCCACGCGACGAACGATGTGCTCTTCGGGGCGAAGGCGGGACGTCGGCCGTCCCGCAGCGCGTGGTAGGCGGTGTCCAGGTCCTCCAGGATCAGCCGCCAGGACACGGCGTCCACGACCAGGTGGTGGGCGGCGAGCAGCAGCACCGGCCGCCCGCCGTCGCCCGGCCGGCACAGCGCGGCCCGCAGCAGCGGCCCGCCGGCCAGGTCGAACCCGGCGCCCAGGGCACCGGCCACCTCGTCCGGGGCCGCCCCGTCGTGCACCTCCAGGTGCGGGTCACGGTCGCCGGGTGCGGTGCCGTACTGCCGCCACCCTCCGGTGCCGGCCGGCTCGAACCGCGTCCGCAGCGCGTCGTGATGCTCCAGTACGGCGCGCAGCGCGGCCCGCAGCACCGCCTCGTCGGGGTCCGCGGCCAGCTCGAAGGAGACCGTCTGGCTGAAGTGGGCGGGGTCGCCGGTGAGGGTGTCCAGGAGCCAGTGCTGCACGGGGGTGAGGGGGGCGTCACCGGTCACCGGGCCCTGCTCGGCGATGACGGCGGACTCGGTGGGATCGGGCATCCGCTCGGCCACGGCGGCGAGTTCGGCGAGGGTCTGGTGGGTGAACAGGTGCCGGGGTGTCAGGGCGAGTCCGGCCCGGCGGGCGGCGGAGACGATCTGGATGCCGAGGACGGAGTCGCCGCCGAGCGTGAAGTAGTTGTCGTCGGCGCCGACTTCGGGCACGCCCAGCACCTCGCACCAGATGGCGGCGAGTGTCTGCTCGGCCTCGGTGCGCGGCGGCCGGACGGCCGTCCCGGCGGCCGGCGCGGCCCACTCGGGCACGGGCAGCGCCCGCCGGTCGAGCTTGCCGGTGGCCCCGAGCGGCAGCCGCTCCAACGGCACGACGAGGGCGGGAACCAGGTGGTCGGGGAGACTGCGGGCGAGGAAGGCCCGCAGCTCACCGGTGTCGGGAAGACCGGCCGGGCGGTTCTCCGCGCGGCCGTCGCGGGCCGGCGGGACGGCGGGGTGAGTCTCCGCACGGCCGTCGCGGGTCGGCAGACCGGCCGGATGAGTCTCCGCATGGCCGTCGCGGGCCGGTGGGACGGTCGGGTGGTCGTCGGCGGGCGCCGGCGCGTCCGACGTGCGCGGCACCACGTAGCCGATCAGGCGGCGGTGGCCCGCGTGTTCGACGACCCGGGCCGCCGCCGCTGCCACGGCCGGGTGGCGGGCCAGCGCCGCCTCGACCTCGCCGAGTTCGATGCGGAAGCCGCGCACCTTGACCTGGTCGTCACCGCGGCCGAGGTAGACGAGGTCGCCGTCGGCCGTCCAGCGGACCCGGTCGCCGGTGCGGTACATGCGACTGCCGGGCGGGCCGAACGGGTCGGGCAGGAAGCGGCCGGCGGTCAGGCCGGGGCGGCGCAGATAGCCGCGGGCGACGCCGGTCCCCGCGAGGAACAGCTCGCCGGGCGCGCCGGCGGGTACCGGGCGCATCCGCTCGTCCAGGACGTAGGCGCGGGCGCCGCCGAGCGGGCGGCCGATCGGCGGGTCGCGGTCGGGGTCGGCCGGGTCGCAGGTGAAGGCGGTGGCGTACACGGTGGCCTCGGTGGGGCCGTAGATGTTGCGCACCTGGCTGCCGGGGACGGCCGCGCGGACCCGGTCCACGGTTCGGGCGGGCAGCCCCTCGCCCGCGAGGACGACGGTCTCGGCGGTGATGCGGACGGCGTCCTCGGCGAGCAGCCGGTCCAGGGCCGAGGGCACGGCGCTGAGCAGTCCGGCCCGCCAGGGCCCGGGGCGCTCGGCGAGGGCCAGCAGGTCGCGGACGATCTCCACGCAGCCGCCGGACAGCAGCGGCGAGAAGATCTCGAAGACCGACACGTCGAAGTTGAGCGAGGTGGACGCCACCACGTGCTCAAGTCCGCGCCCGGTGAACTCGGCCGCCGCCCAGTCGGTCAGGGCAAGTACGGACGCGTGGCTGACGACCACGCCCTTGGGGCGGCCGGTCGAGCCGGAGGTATGGATGACGTAGGCGGGGTGTCCGGGCAGCAGGGCGCCGCGGCGTTCGGCGTCGCCGACGGGGGTGTCCGCCGGCTCGCCGCCGGGTCCTTCGTCCAGGAGGATCCGGGTGAAGGGACCCTCGGGCAGCCGGCCCGCGGTCTCCGCGGCGGTGATCACGGCGTCGGGCCGTACGTCCTCGAAGAGGAACGCGACGCGCTCGGCGGGGTACTGCGGGTCGACCGGCAGATAGGCGGCGCCGCTCTTGAGCACCGCGAGGAGCGCCACGACCAGGTCGGCGGTGCGGGGCAGGCAGAGGGCGACGAAACGCTCGGGTCCGGCGCCGGCGGCGATGAGCAGCCGGGCCAGCCTGTTGGAGCGGGCGTCGAGTTCGCGGTAGGTGAGGCAGGTGCCGGCGTGGCGGACGGCCGGGGCGTCCGGGGTGCGCTCGGCCTGCCGCCGGAACGCCTCGGGGAGGGTGCCCTGCGGTGCCTCGGCCACCGGTCCGCCGAACCGGGCCAGCAGCGCCCGCCCTTCGGCCGGGTCGAGCAGCGGGAGCTCGGCCAGGCGGCGGTCCGGCGCGTCGGCCATGCCGGTCAGCAGGGTGCGCAGGCTCTCGCCGAGCGCCTCCACCGTGTCGGCGTCGAAGGCGGCCGGGTCGTAGTCCAGGTTCACGGCGAGCGTGTCACCGGGCGCGACGATCACGCTGAGCGGGTAGTTCGTCGGCTCCAGGTCCCGCTCCTGCTCCATGGCCAGGCCGTGCCGGGCCAGGGATCCCTCGTCGAAGGGGTAGTTCTCGAAGACCACGATGGAGTCGAACAGGCCGGTGCCGCCGGGCACCTCGCTCCACGACTGCACCTGCGCCAGTGAGACGAAGTCGTGGCGCCGGGCCTCCGCCTGGGCTTCCTGCAGTTCGCGCAGCCAGTCCAGCAGCGGCCGCCGCCCGTCGACGCGGGCCCGGGTGGGCAGGGTGTTGATGAACAGGCCGACCATCGAGGTGACGCCGGGCAGTTCGGCGGGCCGGCCGGAGACGGTCGTGCCGAACACCACGTCGTCCCCGCCGCCGTAGCGGGACAGCAGCAGCGCCCAGGCGCCCTGGAGAACCGTGTTGAGGGTCAGCCCGGCCCGCTGGGCGGTCTCCCGCAGCCGGGCCGAGACGTCCGCGCCGAGGGTCAGTCGCACGGACCCGGAGGAGGAGGCGCGGTGGGCCTCGGCGGGCCGCCGGTCGCGGGGCAGTTCGGTGGGCGCCGGGAAGCCGGCCAGGGTGGCACGCCAGTACCGCTCGGCGCGGCCGGTGTCCCGCCCGGCCAGCCAGCGCAGGTAGTCGGCGAAGGGCCGGCGCTCGGGCAGGTGCGGGCGGCGCCCCGCCGTCAGGGCCGCGTACCGCTCGCAGACCTCGTCGAAGACCTGGGCCGCGCTCCAGCCGTCGAGCAGCACGTGGTGGAACGTCCAGACCAGCCGGACCCGGTCCGGTGCCAGCCGGATCAGCATCAGCCGCATCAGGGGCGCGGTGCCGAGGTCGATGCCCGCCTCGCGGTCCTCGGCGAGCAGCCGGTCCAGCTCGCGCGTGGCGCGTCCGGCGGACCATCCGGACCAGTCGTGGTGGGTGACGGGCACGGTGGCCCGGCGCCGGACGACCTGGAGCGGTTCGGGGGTCTCCTGCCACACCAAATGGGTGCGCAGCACCGGGTTGGCGTCCGCGGTGTGCTGCCATGCCTCGGCGAGCGCGCGGGGGTCGGTGACGCCGGACAGCACCAGCTGCACCTGGTTGAGGTAGGTGCGGCTGTCGGCGTCGAGCAGGCTGTGGAAGAGCATGCCGGCCTGCATGGGGGTCAGCGGGTGGACGTCCGCGACGTCCCGGCCGTCCCCGGCGATCCGGTCCACGGCGGCCTGGTCCAGCCGGGCCAGCGGGAAGTCGGACGGGGTACGGCCGCCCGCGTCCGGCAGGGCGCAGTGCGCGACGATGTCGCCGAGCGCCCGCAGCATGCCGTCGGCCAGCGCGGTGACGGTCTCCGCGCGGTGCCGTCCGGCGCTGTAGTACCAGGTGATCTCCAGCCGGTCGTCCTCGACGCGGGCCACGACGTCCAGCAGGTGCGGCCGTTCGGTGCCCGGTGCCTCGGCGCCGCCCAGGCCGCCGGGCACGGACCCGATCAGGGCGCCGGTGCCGGCGGACCAGTCGAAGCGGCCCAGGTAGTTGAAGCTGATGCCGGGCCCGGGTGCGCCGGTGAGCCGCTCCTCGCGGGCGAGGTGGCGCAGCACGCCGTAGCCGAGTCCGCGGTCGGGTACGGCCCGCAACTGCTCCTTGACCGCCTTCAGGGCGGTGCCCCAGTCCCCCGCCGGGACGGTCAGGGCGACCGGGTGGAGGGAGGTGAACCAGCCGACCGTGCGGGACAGGTCGACGTCCTCGAAGAGCTGGTCCTCGCGGCCGTGCCCCTCCAGGCCGACGGCGACGGTGTCGCGTCCGGCCCAGTCGGCGAGGACCCGGCCGAGCGCGGTGAGCAGGACGTCGTCGATCCGGGTGCGGTAGACGCCGGGGACGCGGCGCAGGAGGCCGTCGGTGTGTTCGCGGTCCAGCCGGACGGTGACCTCGCGGACGTCGGCCATGGTGTTGCCGCCGTCGGAGTCCACGGGCAGCGGGCCGGCGCAGGCGCGGGCGGCGCGCTCCCAGTGGGCGAGCTGGGCGGCGAAGCGGTCGTGGTCGCGCAGCCGGCCGGCCCACTCCCGTACGGAGGTGGTGCGGGCGGGCAGCGTCACGGGTTCGCCGGACGCGGCCTGCCGGTAGGCGGTCTCGAGGTCCTCCAGCAGGATCCGCCAGGACACGCCGTCGACCACCAGGTGGTGGGCGGCCAGCAGCAGCCGGGCGGGCCGGGTGCCGTCGGCGGTGAACAGGCGGGCGGCGAGCAACGGGCCCGTGTCCAGCCGGAGTCCGGTGTGCGCGGCCGTGGTGACGCGTTCCTCGTCGGCCCGGTCGTGGACCTGGAGCAGCTCGGGGACCGGGGCGTCGGCAGCGGCGACGTCCTGCCGCCAGGTGCCGTCGCCGTCGAGGGCGAACCGGGCGCGCAGGGCGTCGTGGTGCGTCCACAGGGCGGTGAGGGCGGCGCGCAGGGCGTCCTGGTCGACGGCGCCGGCCGCCTCGATGACGACGGACTGGTTGAAGAACGCGGGGTGTGCCGGGCGCGGGTCCAGGAACCAGTGCTGGATCGGCAGGAGATCCGTCGCTCCGCCGACCGGTTCGGTGCCGGCGACGGCGGGCGCGGCACCGGCGGTGGCGGCGGCCAGTTCGGCCACGGTGGGGTGCCGGAAGAGGTCGCGGGGGCTGAGCGCGAGTCCCGCGGCCCGGGCCCGGGAGACCACCTGGATGCTGAGGATGGAGTCGCCGCCCAGCATGAAGAAGTTGTCGTCCACGCCGACCCGGGCCACGCCGAGCAGCTCGGCCCAGATCCCGGCGAGGATCCGCTCGGTGTCGGTGCGCGGGGAGCGGTGGGCCTGCTCGACGCCCGCCGACCAGTCGGGGGCGGGCAGCCGGCGCCGGTCGACCTTGCCGTTGGCCGTCAGCGGCAGCTCCGGCACGGTGACGAACGCGGCGGGCAGCATGTAGTCGGGCAGTCCGGCCGCCAGGTGGGCGCGCAGTTCGGCGGCGGAGGGCACGGTGGCGGCGGCGGAGGGCACGGTGGCGGCGCCGGCCGGCACGAGGTGGGCGGCCAGCCGCTTGCGTCCGCCGTGCTCGTACAGGGAGACGACGGCCTCGGCGACGGCCGGGTGGTCGGTGAGCCGGGCCTCGATCTCGGCGGGTTCCACGCGGAAGCCCCGGATCTTGATCTGGTCGTCCGCGCGGCCGACGAAGTGCAGCTCGCCGTCGTCGCTCCAGCGCACGAGGTCGCCGGTGCGGTACATGCGGGTGCCGGGCGGGCCGTAGGGGTCGGCGAGGTAGCGGGCGGCGGTGGCCCCGGGCCGGCCCGCGTAACCCCGGGCCAGGCCGGCGCCGGCGATGTACAACTCGCCGAGGATGCCGGGAGGCTGGGGCTGGAGGGCGGTGTCCAGGACGTACACCCGGGTGTTGTCGAGCGGGCGGCCGATGGGCAGCACGGCGGGCAGCGGGTCGCCGGAGCGGAAGACCCGGCGGGTGGCGAAGGTGGTGGTCTCGGTGGGGCCGTAGACGTCCACGACGGTCAGGCCGGGGCAGGCGTCCAGGACCCGGCGCACGACCGCGCCCGGCACGGCCTCCCCGCCCGTCCACACCTCGCGGGCGCCGCGCAGACAGCCGGGGTCCTCCTGCGCGAGCAGGCGGAACAGGCCCGCGGTCAGAAACAGGCAGCTCACCCGCTGCTCGGTGACCGCGCGCCGGACCTGGACGGCGTCCAGGTCGGTGGGCGGGGTGAGGACGGCCGTGCCGCCGCGCAGCAGCGGCACCCACACCTCGTAGGTGGCGGCGTCGAAGGCGTGCGGCGAGTGCACGAGGACCCGGTCGTGCCCGGCGAAGGCCCGGTCCAGGGCGAGCGCGACGACGTCGCGCTGGCGCACCGCGACACCCTTGGGGATGCCGGTGGAGCCCGAAGTGAACATCAGGTACTGGACGTTGTCCGGGTGGACGGCGCGGGCGGGGGCCGGACCGTCGGCACCGGAGCCGGCGTCGACGCGCAGGACGCCGTCGCCGGGCAGCACCTCCCGGGCCGTCCCCTCCCAGGCGGCGTCGGTCAGCAGCAGGCCGGCGCCGGCGTCGGCCAGCATCCGCCGCAGCCGCTCCGCCGGTGCCCTGCCGTCCAGCGGCACGTACACGCCACCGGTGCGCACGAGCGCCAGCTGGGTGACGATCAGCTCGGCGGAGCGGTCCATGAGGACACCGACCGGGTGTTCCGGCCGTACCCCGAGGCCGGCCAGCCGGGCGGCCAACCGGTCGGCGCGGGCGTCCAGTTCGCGGTAGGTGAGGTGCTCGTCCCCGGCTTCCAGGGCCACGGCGTCGGGAGTGCGGTCCACCTGTGCGGCGAAGAGGCCGGCGACGGTGGTGCCGGGCAGCTCGGTGGCCGTGTCGTTCCAGGCGTGCAGCACCTGCTCGCTGCGGTCCGGACCGAGCAGCGGCAGCCGGGTGGGCGGCCGTCGGGAGCCGGTGGTCATCTGGGTGAGCAGGACGGTCAGGTACTCGGCCATGCGGGCGGCGGAGCCGGCGTCGAACAGCTCGGGGTCGTAGCCGAGACGCAGGGCCAGCTCCGTCCCCGGGTAAACGACCAGACTCAGCGGGTAGTTGGTGGTCTCGACGCCTTCCAGGCCGGTAAGGCGCAGCCCGTTGGCGGCGGCGAGGTCGTCGTCCACCGGGTAGTTCTCGAAGACGACGATGCTGTCGAACAGCCCGATCCGGTCCGGGAGTTGCGTGTACGTCTTCATACGGGTGAGCGGCAGGTGGTCGAAGCGCCGGTCCTCGCTCTGGTCCTGCTGGAGCGCACGCAGCCAGTCGGTCAGGGTGCCGTCGCCGGGGACGGTGACCCGGGTGGGCAGGGTGGTGATGAACAGGCCGGTCATGGCCTCGGCGCCGGGCAGCTCGGGCGGCCGGCCGGACACGGTGGTGCCGAACACCACCTCGTCCCGGCCCGCCTGGCGGGCCAGCAGCAGCGCCCAGGCGCCCTGCACCAGCGTGTTGAGGGTGAGGCCGGAGGTGCGGGCCAGCTCTTCCAGCGCCCGGGTGGTGGCGGCGGGCAGCGTGCTGTTGACCGCGTGCGTGGACTCGGCGCGGTGGGCCTCGCGCGGCTCACGGTCGTAGGGCAGCGCGGTGGCCTCGGCCAGGCCGGACAGGCGGCGCCGCCAGTGCTGTTCGGCCGCTTCCTGGTCGCGCCGACGCAACCAGGCCACGTAGTCCCGGTAGGGCGGGCGGTGCTGGAGGGCGTCGGGGCCCGCCCCGGCGTGGTGGGCGAAGACGTCCGAGAGCACCTGGAACATGCTCCAGCCGTCCAGCAGCAGGTGGTGGAAGGACCACACCACGCGCACCGCGGTGCCGGAGACGCGGGCGAGCAGCAGCCGCTGCAGCGGGGCCCGCCCGAGGTCGATGCCCTCGGCGCGGTCCCGGGCCAGCAGGTCGTCCAGCCGGGCGCGGCGCTCGTCCTCGGTCAGGTCGCGCCAGTCCAGGTGGGTGACGGGCACGGCCGCGTGGCGCTCCACCACCAGCAGCGGTTCGGGTACGTCCTGCCAGACGACCCGGCCGCGCAGCACCTCGGCGCGGTCGGTCACGTGCTGCCAGGCGGTGGCGAGGGCCGCCGGGTCCGGCACGCCGTCCAGGACGAACGTCAGCTGCTGGACGTAGACACCGCGGTCGTCCTGGGACAGGCCGTGGAAGAGCATGCCCGCCTGGGTGGGCGTGAGCGGCAGGACGTCGGCCACCGCGGCCGGGTCCGCGCCCGTGATCCGGTCCACGGCGGCCTGGTCGAGCCGGGCCAGCGGGAAGTCGGACGGGGTACGGCCGGCGGATCCGGGCCGGGCGGCGTGCCGGGCCAGGTCGGCGAGCGCGTCGGCGAAGCGCCCGGCGAGGTCCGCGACCGTGTGCTCCTGGCCCGGCCGGTCCGCGTAGAACCAGGTGAACTCCAGGCTGTCGCCCACGAGTTGCCCGACGACCTCGAGGGCGTGCGGACGCTCGGCCGCGGGGTCGGCGTCCAGCTCCAGCGGGCGCACGGTGCCCCGGTAGAGGCCGTCGGGGTCCTCCGACGTGTCCATGCGGCCCAGGTAGTTGAAGCTGATCTGCGCCTCCGCGGTGCGCGGTGCCGACCCGGGGGCGGCCAGCCGGCGCAGCGCGTCGTGGCCCAGGCCGTGCCGCGGTACGGCGCGCAACTGCTCCTTGACCCGCTTCAGTACGGCGTCCCAGCCGGCGTCCTCGGGGACGGTGAGCGCGACGGGGTACCGGGTGGTGAACCAGCCGACCGTGCGGCTGATGTCCAGCTCGGGGAAGAGTTCCTCGCGGCCGTGTCCCTCGACGTCGACCACCACCCGGTCCCGGCCGCTCCAGCCGCACAGCGCCCGTCCGAGGGCGCTGAGCAGGACGTCGTTGGCCTGGGTGCGGTAGGTGTCGGGCAGCGTGCGCAGCAGGGCCGAGGTCGCCTCTGGGTTCAGGCGCACGGAGAGCGAGCGCTGCGCGGCGTAGGTGCCGGGGCCGCCGGTCGGCTCGGCGGGCAGGGCGGGCTCATGGCCGGGGACCGCCTCGGCCCAGTAGCCGCGCTCGTCGTCGAAGCCGCCGTCCGCCGCGTGGGCGTTCAGCCTGCGGGCCCACTGCCGCAGCGGCGAGGACTTGGCGGGCAGTGCCGCGGCGCCGTCCTCGCCGGCGCGCCGGGCCCGGTAGGCGCGGTCCAGGTCCTCCAGCAGCACCCGCCAGGAGACGCCGTCGACCACGAGGTGGTGGACGGCGAGGTGGAGCAGGGCGGGCAGGCCGGAGCCGGAGTCGTGCAGCACGGCCCGCAGCAGCGGTCCCCTTGCGAGGTCGAACGGGCCGAAGTGCGGGGTGTCCGTCTCCGGGCCGGTGTGGCGGCCCAGGCGGAGGCGGGGCGCCCGCTCGTCGACGCACCAGCCGGCCGTGTCGGCCGCGTCGCCGGGGGTGAAGCGGGAGCGCAGGGCGTCGTGGTGGGCGACCAGGTCGTTCAGGGCCTCTTCCAGCGCCGCCGGGTCCAGGTCCTCGGGCGTCCGGACGGACAGCGCCTGCGAGAAGTGGCCGGCGCGTTCGCCGGCGGTGCCGAACAGCCAGCGCTGGATGGGCGTGAGTGGTGCCGTGCCGCTGGCCGCCTCCGGTGCGGGGGCGGCCTCGCGCGGGCCCGCGGCGGCGTCCGCGCAGTGCGCGAGGGCGGCCACCGTCTGGTGCCGGTAGACGTCCCGCGAGGTGAGCGGCAGACCCTCCTGCCGGGCGCGCGCCACCACCTGGATGCTGAGGATCGAGTCGCCGCCCAGTTCGAAGAAGTTGTCGTCGACGCCGACCCGCTCCACGCGCAGCACCTGGACCAGGATCGCCGCGAGGGTCCGCTCGGTGGGCGTGCGGGGCGCGACGTGCCGTACCGCGCGCACGGCGGGGCCGGGATCGGGGAGCCGGCCGCGGTCGAGCTTGCCGTTGGGGTTGAGCGGCAGGGTGTCCAGCACGACGACGGTCGACGGGACCATGTAGTCGGGCAGCGTACGGGCCAGTTCCCGGCGTACGGCCTCGGGTTCCGCCCGCTCGCCGGCGGCCGGGACGACGTAGCCGACGAGGCGCCGGTGGCCTTCGGCGTCGGTGGCGGCGACGGCCGCCGCCTCGGCGACGCCCGCGCAGCCGCGCAGCGCCTCCTCCACCTCGCCCAGTTCGATACGGAAGCCTCGGACCTTGACCTGCTGGTCGATCCGGCCCACGTACTCCAGCCCGCCGTCGGGGCGCCGGCGCACCAGGTCGCCGGTGCGGTACATGCGCTCCCCCGGCACGCCGAACGGGTCGGCGACGAACCGGGCGGCGGTGAGTCCGGCGCGGTTCAGGTAGCCGCGCGCCAGGCCGCCGCCGCCGAGGTACAACTCGCCGGTGACGCCCACCGGTTGGGGCCGCAGGCGGCCGTCGAGGACGTAGCAGCGGGTGAGCGCCACCGGACCGCCGATGGGCGGGGCCTGCTCCGGCAGCCGGTCGCCGGCGAACCAGGCGGTGGCGTACACGGTGGCCTCGGTAGGGCCGTAGATGTTGGCGACGCGGCAACCGGGCATGGCGGCCCGCAGATCGTGGACCGTCTGCAGGGGCAGGGCCTCACCGGCGAGGACGACGGTGTCGGCGGTCACGGGTGCGGTGCCGCCCGCGGTCAGCCGGGAGACGACGGACGGCACCCCGCTGAGCAGGCCGGCCCGCCGGGGCCCGGCTCCGTCGGCGAGGGCCGGCAGGTCGGCGACCACCTCGACGATGCCGCCGGCCACCAGGGGGCAGAGCAGTTCGAAGACCGAGACGTCGAAGTTGAGGGAGGTGGAGGCGATCACATGGGCCAGCCCCTCGGCGCCGAACCGCTCCCGCGCCCACTCCGCCAGCGCGGCGACGGTGCGGTGGGTGACCACCACGCCCTTGGGGCGGCCGGTGGAACCCGAGGTGTAGATGACGTACGCGGGATGGTCCGGCAGCAGCGGCCGGAGCCGGTCGGCGTCGGTCAGCCCGGTGTCGGCCGCGTCCGGTGCCGCGCAGTCCTCCAGGAGCAGCGGTGCGCACTCCGGCGGCAGGGCGGCGGCGGTCTCGCGGGTGGCGATCACGAGGGCGGGCCGGGCGTCGTCGAGCATGAGGCGGACGCGCTCGGCGGGGTAGGCCGGGTCGACGGGGAGATAACCGGCGCCGGAGGTGAGGACCGCCCACAGCACGGGCACGAGGTCGGCGGAGCGCGGCAGGCACAGCGCGACCAGGGTCTCCGGGCCGGCACCACGCGTGACGAGCAGCCGGGCCAGCCGGTTGGCGCGCCGGGCGACCTCGGCGTAGTCCAGCCGGACCGGGCCGCAGACGACGGCGGTACGGTCCGGGGTGTCGGCCGCCCGGGCGTGCAGCAGTCCGGGGAGCGTGCCGTACCCGGTCTCCCGTGCCGGGCGGGCGGGCGGATTCCAGCTGTCCACCAGCGTGCGCCGTTCCTGGGCCGCGAGCATGGGCAGTTCGGCCAGGGTGCGGCCGGGGGCGTCCGCCATGCCCTCCAGCAGCCGGTGCAGATGGGCGGTCATCCGGGCCACGGTCGCCGCGTCGAACAGGTCCGTGTTGAACTCGGCGGTCAGCACGCAGCCGCCGTCCGCGTCCGGCGTGAACTCCAGCACCAGGTCGAAGCGGGCGGCCGGGCGGGGCAGCGGATGTTCGCCGACACGCAGACCGCCGGTCAGCGGCGGCACGGGCAGCCCGGTCTGCTGCACGACGAGCGCCTGGACCAGCGGGGTGCGGCTCGGGTCGCGGGGCGGGGCCAGCTCCTCCACCACCCGGTCGAACGACACCCCGTCGTGGGCGAAGGCGTCCAGCACCGTCGTCCGCATGGTCTCCACGAACCGGTCCACGGTCGCCCGCTCGTCCACCTCGCCGCGGAGCACGACCGTGTTGGCGAAGAAGCCCGGAACATCCTCCAGGTCCCGCCGCCCGCGACCGTTGGTGACGGTGCCGAACGCGATGTCCCGCTGCCCCGAGTAGCGGGAGAACAGCAGGGCCGCGGCGCCCGCGAACAGGGTGAACAGCGTGGTGCCGCGGCCCGCGGCGAGCTGCCGCAGCCGGTCCGTCAACTCCGCGGGCAGGGTGTGCCGGTGGGCGGCGCCGGCGGTGGTGCGTACGGCGGGACGCGGCCGGTCCGTGGGCAGTTCCAGTTGCTGGATGCCCGCCAGGTGGCGCTTCCAGTAGGCCAGGTCGCCGGCGTCCGAGTCACCGGCCCGCCGCGCCCGTTCCCACACCGCGTAGTCCGGGTACTGCAGGGCGGGGAGCGGCAGTGCGTCGGGCTCGCCGGTCGTCTCCGCGTGGTGGAGGGCGGCGAGTTCACGGGTGAGAATGCCCACCGACCAGCCGTCGGTGACGATGTGGTGCTGGGCAAGGAGCAGCAGGTGGTCATCGGTGGCGAGCCGGACGAGCAGGGCCCGGGTGAGCGGGCCGGCCGCCAGGTCGTAGGGGCGGCTCAGCTCCTCGGTGAGCAGGGCCTCGGCGGCCTCGGCGCGGCGCGCGTCCGGTACGTCGGCGACGTCGGCGGTCCGCAGGGGCAGCTCCGGCTCCGCCGCGACGCGCTGGACGGCCTGGCCGTCGACCGTCGGGAAGGTGGTGCGCAGGGAGGCGTGCCGGGCCGCGAGACGGAGCAGTGAGCGGTGCAGCGCGTCCGGGTCCAGCGCGCCGCGCAGCCTCAGGACCACACCGGTGTTGTACTCGGTACCGCCCGCGGTGAGGTCGTCCAGGTACCACAGCCGGCGCTGCGCGCTGGACAGCGGCAGGCCGCCCTCGCGCGGGGCCGGCGGGATCGGCTCCGGCGCCACGGCGGCCGACGGGTCGGCGAGCAGCGGGGAGAGAGCGGCGACGGTCCGCGCGGTGAAGACGTCCCGTACGGTCAGCCGGACGCCCAGTTCGTCCCGGACGCGGGCGAGGACACGGGCGGCGAGGATCGACTCACCGCCCAGGTCGAAGAAGTCGTCGGTGACCCCGACCTCGTGAACGCCCAGCACATCCGCCCATATCGCGGCGAGCGCCCGCTCCTCGGCCGACCGCGGCTCCACCCGTCCCGCCGGGACCGCCCGCTCCGGAGCCGGCAGCGCCCGCCGGTCGATCTTGTGCTGCGGGGTGAGCGGCATCCGGTCCAGCACCACGACGGCGGAGGGCACCATGTGCGCGGGCAGCACCGCGGCCACGGCGGCGCGCAGCGCGACCGGATCGAGAGGGCGGGCCGGGAGCGGGGCGGGAGCGGCCGGGTCGGCGAAGGGTGTGGGGTCGGTGGAGGCGGTCGGGTCGGCGGAGGCGGCCGGGTCGGCGGCAGGTGGCTGTTCGGACGGGGTGACGTAGCCGACGAGGCGCTGGTGGCCCGGCTCGTCCTCGCGTACCACGACCACGACCTCGCCGACCGCGTCGGCGCCGGCCCGGCGCAGCGCCGCCTCGATCTCGCCCGGCTCGATCCGGAAGCCGCGGATCTTCACCTGCCGGTCCAGCCGGCCCAGGAACTCCAGCTCCCCCTCGGCGGTCCGGCGGACGCGGTCCCCGGTGCGGTACAGGCGGGCACCGGAGGGGCCGAACGGGTCGGCGACGAAGCGCGCGGCTGTCAGGCCCGGGCGACCCAGGTAGCCGCGGGCCACGGCGTCGCCGCCCACGAACAACTCGCCGTCCGCGCCGGACGGTACGGGCCGCATCGCGGCGTCGAGCACGTACACCCGGGTGTGCGGCAGGGCCCCGCCGATCGTCGGCGTGCCACGGCCGGCGCTGAGCGGCCCGGTCCAGGTGGCGACGATCGTGGTCTCGGTCGGACCATAGCTGTTGATCATGCGGCGGCCGGGTGCCCAGCGGTCGACGAGCCCGGCCGAGCAGGCCTCGGCGCCCACGATCAGCGTGCGCAGGTGGCGCGCGGTGCCCTGGGCGGGGTCGGGCAGGGTGGCCAGCGCGGCGGGCGGGATGAGGGCGTGGGTGATGCGGTGCTCGTCCAGGACCGCGGCGAGTTCGTCGCCCAGCCAGGGCCCCTGCGGCGGTACGACGAGCGTGGCACCGGACAGGACGGAGACGAACAGTTCCAGCACGGAGGCGTCGAAGCTCGGCGAGGAGAACTGGAGCACCCGGTCGCCGGGACCCACCGCGTACCGTTCTGCGGCGGCCGAGGCGAAGCCGCCGATGCCGCGGTGGGTGACGGTCACGCCCTTGGGGGTGCCGGTGGAGCCGGACGTGTAGATGACGTAGGCCGCGTGGTCCGCGCAGACGTGTCCCGGGTCCCCGGTGTCCGGCAGCTCACCGGTGCCGAGCAACTCGGCGACCCGGCGCGGATCGTCCAGGGTGACCGTGGGGCCGGCGTCGGCGAGCATCAGGGCTCGGCGCTCGGCGGGGTAGGCGGGGTCCACGGGCAGGAAGGCGCCGCCCGCCCGGGCGACGGCCAGCTCGGCCGCGATCAGCTCCATGGAGCGCGGCAGGACGAGGGCCACGACCTGGTCGGGCCCCGCGCCCCGCTGTAAGAGGTGTGTGGCCAGCCGGTCGGCGCGCGTGGCCAGTTCGCGGTAGGTCCAGGTGCGCCGGCCGTCGGTGAGGGCCGGCGCGTCCGGGGTGCGGCCCACCCAGGCGGTGAACAGCTCGCCGAGCGTCGGATGCGCCGGATCCGCCGCGCTCACCGGCGCGCCGGCGGCGGGAGCGGCCTGCGGCAGGGAGGACGCCGGTGCGGGCTTGTCGTGCAGGTCCGTCATGGGTGAAGTCCTTTGGGGAGCGGGACGATGCGGCGCGGGCCACACGGACAACCCCGGCCCCGCCTCGGGGGCGGTACGCCGGATCGGAGGTGACACGCCGGTGTGCGCGACGGTGGGGCGGTACTGCGGTGCGGTGACCTGGTGCGGGAGCGGACGGGCGGGCGGGCAGGTGGGCGACCTGATACGGCAAGGGATTGGGCGGGGCGCCGGTGCGCGTCCAAGTGACCGGGCCGGCGACCGGCTCACCGGATCCGGTGAGCAGGCCACCCGGCGAGCGGCCCACCACCGAGTCCGGCGGGAGGACCGGAGGGCCCGGCGCCCGGAACCATCGGCCTGGCGACCGAATCCGCCGAGCCGGTGGCCGGCGCACGCGCGCCGATGGCCGACCCGCCGGCTCCGGCAGCCGATCCTCCGGGCCCGGTGGCGCATCCACCGCCGGCCCGACCGGAACCGCTCGGGCCACCGGCCGAACCACCTGCCCGGCGACCGGCCACCGGCTCCGCCGGCCGGTATCGCCCGGACCCGCCCGCAGGGCTCGGGCGGCAGGCCCGTCACCGGAAGGGCCGAGCACGGCCGCTCCAGCGGGCAGGTGCGCCCCCTCCGTTGTCCGGTGGGGCACCACAGGACCACGGAGTACCGGCCGGATCGGCGGTGGTGTCCGGCCGGATGGCGTCGGCCGCGTCCGCCCGCCGGTGTCGGCACCACTGGCGGCGGCCGCCGAAGCCCGGCGGACCCGCGACCGGCGCCGGTCCGCGACGGCCGGACCCGCCGCGCCGGAACCGGGTGCCGGTGGCGACCGTGGCTCAGCCGTCGTCGGTACGGCGTGCCGCGCGTCCGGAGATCTGGACCCGGTCGACCCGGCCGGTGGCCGGATTCCGGTGGAACCGGCCTCCGGGTTCGAGGCGCCCGGTGGCCGGATCGCGCAGATCGCAGGACAGGTCGGCGTAGCAGACCAGCGGAAGGGGCAGGTCCCCGTCCACCGACAGGGCCGGCGTGCCGTCCGGTCCGGGCTCTATTCGGTAGGTCGTGGTGCCGTTGCGGTAGGTGCCCGCGCAGTCGGGCAGGCCGACGGCCCCGCCCCGGTCCACGACGTCCGTTCCGGCGGGCACCCGGATGCCGGCGAGCCGGCCCAGTTCCTCGGCGAGGTCGCGCCAGAGCGCGGTGGCGCTCCCGGCGTTGCCCGTGAAGGCGACCACCACGCCGCTCTCCGGGTCGGCCCGCAGATGGCAGGAAGTGCCCTGGGCGTTTCCGTCGTGGCCGCACCAGACACGGCCGTCCCGCTGGTACAGGGCGAGCCCGGTGCCCCAGCCGTCGGCGAGCGTGCCCGGACGGGCGGCGGTCTCGGGCCGGCGCATCTCCTTGACTACGGCGGGGGGCAGCAGGTCGGAGCGGCCGGTCAGCGCGTTGCCGAACGCGACCAGATCCCGGGCGCTCGCGAGCAGCGCGCCGGCCGGTGCCTCCAGCGGTGCCAGGGTTTGACGGGCTGGGACGGCCTGCCCGGTGGCGGTGTTGACGGCGTGTCCCGCGGCCACCGGACGGACGGGCGCGGCGTCGCCGACGAACGCGGGCAGGACATCGAGGGCTTCGAGGAGCAGCGCCCGCACGGCCTCGGGCCACGGCATGCCGGTCACCGTCTCCACCAGCCGTCCGGCGGCGACGTAGCCGGCGTTGGAGTAGGAGAAGTCGGTCCCCGGCACGAACAGCAGATCGCGCTCGGTGCAGACGGCCGTGAGGTAGCGCGCGGCGGTGGTCGCGGCGGCGGTGTCGGAGTCGGGACCGGTGGGCAGCCCGGCGGTGTGGCTGAGCAGGTGGCGGGTCGTCACCTGGGGTGTGCCGCACAGTTCCGGGAGGTACTCGGCCGCGGGCGCGTCCAGGTCGAGGTCGCCGTCGTCGGCCAGGAGCATGACGAGCGCGGCGGTGTAGGGCTTGGTGAGCGATCCCAGGGGGACCGCGGTGTCCGCGGTGAAGGGACTGCCGGTCGTGACGTCGGCCGTACCGGTGTGCACGGTGACGACGTCGCCGCCCGTGTCCAGGGCGAGTTGGGCGCCGGGCACCCGGTGGATCCGGGCGAGGGCGTCGAGGCGGGCCTGTAACTCCCGGTGCAGCAGGGACGACGGCCGGGAAGCGGTCGGAGCGGCGGGGATGGTGTACGGCATGAGAAGGGGACTCCCGTTGAGTGGGTCTCATGTGCTGGTGTGCCGGTACGGCCCGAACGAGCGGTGTGGGGGCCGGCCGGGGGCGCCTCGTGCGCCGGGGGTTACGGTCTGCCGACCTCGACGGGCAGATGCCGTACGCCGACGATGACGGCCGGGTTCTGGTGGGCGACGTCCTCGTAGGAGGGGATCACCAGGGCGCGGAATCGTTCATGCAACTTGTGAAGAGCGATCCGCGCCTCGAGCCGGGCCAGCGGCGCGCCGAAGCAGAAGTGGATGCCGTGCCCGAAGGTCAGATGCGGATTCGGGCTCCGGGTCACGTCGAAGACGTCGGGTGCGGCGAAACGGGCGGGGTCCCGGTTGGCGGCGCCCAGATGCGCCATCAGCAGCGTGCCGGCCGGGATCTCGTTACCGCCGAGGACCACCGGCCGGGTGACCAGGCGGCCCAGCTCCGGGAAGGGCGGCAGCCAGCGCAGGACCTCCTCGACGGCGGCCGGGACGCCGGCCGGGTCGGCGCGCAGCGCGGCGTCCGTACCGGGGTGCCTGTCGAAAGTGACGATCGCGTTGCCCAGCAGCGCGGTCGTGGTGATGTGCCCGGCCACCAGCAGCAGGGCCACGAAGCCGACCATCTCCTGGTCGGCGAGACGGACACCGTCCACCTCGGCGGCGATGAGTCTGCTGGTGAGGTCGTCACCGGGGTCGGCGCGGCGGGCGCGGATGTGCTCCAGCATGTAGCCGTTCATCTCGCGCACGGTGGGGGCGATGGCTTCCAGCGCCCGCTCGAGGTCGGCCATGTCGGGCGCCTCGCCGAGCTGGTCGCCGCCGAACAGAATGCTCGCCCACTCCTGGAAGAGCCGGTGTTCCTCGGCCGGGATGCCGAGCAGTTCGGCGATCACGATGATGGGCAGCGGATAGGCCAGCGCGTCGACCAGGTCGAACCGGTCGCGGTCGGCGACGGCGTCCAGCAGCCGGTCGCAGACGGCCTCGATGCGGGGGCCGAGGCCCTGCACGACCCGCGGGGTGAACGCCTGGCTCACCAGGGTGCGGAGCTTGCGGTGCTCCGGCGGGTCCATGCCGACGAAGTTGCCCCGGGTGAAGGTCTCGAAGTCGGACTGGGTGGGGGCCAGGGCGGAGAGGTCGGAGGAGTACGTCGCCGGGTCGGCGAGCACGGCGGCTACGTTCTCGTGGTCCAGCACCTGCCAGACTCGCTGCGTCTCGTCGTACCGCACGGGTCCGGCCTCGCGTAAGCCGCGCCAGCGGTCGGGTAACTCCTCCAAGAGAAGGCGTTCCCCCGTCACTTGCTTACTGGTCACCTTGTCTCCTTGCTTGCGGGTGGCGCGTGCGGGCATGGAGGAGTCACGCGCGCAGGGGCGTGGTGCACCTGGGCGGCCGGGGCCTCAGGCGTTCGGGGGCACGGCTGTGCCACCGTTGTGCGGACATCGGACGAGAGCAGCGCGTGGCCGCGCGCCCCTCTTCGTACGCGGCGGGACGGTCAGCCGGCGTCGGTCCCGTGGGGTCGGCTCATGGCCTTCGACACATGCGGTGCAGGACGCGGCGGCCGCACGGCCGGCCCCGGCTGCGCAGCGAGCCTCGTCGTGTGGCGCGCCAACCCGACATCACCCATCCCCCTCGGCGATACCTCCCGCGCAACGATCACGCGGGACCCTCCCGGCTCCTGAACGGACAGCGAGGCTCCTACCCCCGGCAGTCCGAAACGAGGTGTGAATATACGCAGTCGCAGCCCATGCCATCCGATGATTGGCATGATGCGCGCGGCGCGACACCTTCGTTTCGATGAAACTCGGCCACAGTCTTCACGGCGAGTCACGAGCAAGCAACCCCCTGAAGTTGAACGGAGCGTACTCTGCCGGTGCTTTTGCGTCACTGCTCGGCCACTTCGCGCCGCCCCCCGGGCACCAGGGCCCGTCGAACGTCGCACCGCGTGTGCCCCGGCGCCGCACCTGTAAACCGCACGCGTCGGAAAAGGACGCCGCCGGTGTGCCGGCGGACACGCCGACCGCCTGTCGGCCACGCCCGGACGGCGCTCGCCCGGCCGTCCGACGGACCGGTCGACACCCTTCCTGAACTGGGATGATGATACGACCGACGAACGCGTCAGGGCCCGTCGGCGCGGCGGTATCGCGACACGCCGTGCCGACCGCCGCCGGGGGCCGGCACGCCCCACGGCCTTCCGTCGCACCGCCGTCACCCGTTCGACCGCTCAGGAGGCGGAAAAGCGTGCCCTGCGTACAAATTCGGCCATCATGGCGCGACGGGGGCGCACTTGGCGCACTGGTACATCGCCTGTGCTTCTCCCGGCGAGCCGCGCGTCCCGGCCGACGACCGCGACACGCCGGAACACAGCCGGCCGGTCCCGGTCGGAGGGACCGACCGGTCGCACGAGTTCTGGTCCGGGGGACGAGAAGGCCCCACCGGACACGTGGACACCGAGCGAAGGGCCGACCGGGACACGGCAGCACGGCGGGAAGCACCGCGGCGCCCGCGGCCGGCGCACGGCTCGCGCGCGCGGTGGCCGGAGCGGCCCCCGAGGCGCCGCCGACGCGGCCGGCGCGACGGCCCGACGACCCGCCGTTCCGGCTCATGCCCCGGTCCGCGCCGGCGCATGGAAACGGCTGAACGGGGTATGCGTAGGCATCCGCCGTGCCGGAGGAAGCGGAGGCCTCATGAACGTTCGCCGTGCGCGGGGCGCCGCCCCGAGGGAGTCTTGTCCCCGAAAGCGCGACGCGCGGCCGTAGGAGGAGGTGGTCGGCGTGTCCGAGGGCCCGGAGCCGGCGCCGGCGGCCGGCCGGCCGCTGATGTCGCTCGTGCTGGCCGCGATGCTGGAGGACCTGCGCGCGCACTCCGGCGCGGTCTACCTGCTGCGTCGCTCCGAGCCGGTGCTGGAGATGGCGGTCATGGCGGGCATGCCCCGCGCGTTCGCGGCGCCGTGGGAGCGGGTCGGGCTGCACGCGCCGATCCCGGTGGCGGACGCGGTGCGCGAGCGCAGGCTGGTGTGGGTGAGCGGCGAGGAGGAGATGGCGCGCCGCTATCCGCGCATCTCGGTGGTGCTGCCGTACCCCTTCGCGCTGGCCGCGGCGCCGGTGGCGACGGCCGACACCGTGTTCGGCGCCGTGTTCGTGACCTGGCCCGGGACGCATCAGCGGGAGCTGTCCGACCCGGAGCGGAAGCGTCTGACCGCGGGCTGCGAACGGCTGGCGCTGCGGCTGGCCCGGGCCGCGGAGGAGAACACGACGCTGCTCCCCGAGGCCGATCTGCTGGCGGCGCCGGTGTCGGGGGTGGCGGGCACGCTGGGCTCGATGGAGGCGGCGCGGATGGTGGCCCGGCTGCCGTACGGGCTGGTGTCGCTGGACCTGCACGGCCGGGTCGGCTTCGTCAACGCGGCGGCCGCCGAGCTGCTCGGCAGGCCCGCGAGCGAACTGCTGGGCACCCTGCCGTGGGTGTCGGTGCCGTGGCTGAACGACCCGGTGTACGAGGACCGCTACCGGGCCGCGCTGATCAGCCAGCAGGTGGCGTCGTTCGTGGCGCTGCGCCCGCCGGGCGAGTGGCTGTCGTTCCGGCTGTACCCGAGCACGACCGGGCTGAGCGTGCGGATCACCCGGGCCCGGGCGGTGGCGGAGATCACCCGGGGGGCGCCGCAGCCGGGACCGGGACCGTCCCGGCTGGTGACGATCTCTCAGGTGCTCAGCCTGGCCGGGGCGCTGACCGAGGCGGTCGGGGTGCACGACGTGGTGCAGATGGTCGCCGACGAGGTGGCCCCGGCGGTCGGCAGCCAGGCGCTGGTGATCCTCGGCTCCCAGGGCGGGCGGCTGCACGTGCTGGGGCACCGCGGGTACACGGACCCGCATGTCGTGGAGAGGTTCGACGGGCTGCCGCTGAGCGAGCGCACCCCGGGCACCCAGGTCCTGAACAACGGCGTGCCGGCGTTCTTCGAGACCCAGGAGCAGTTGGAGCGGCTGTATCCCAGCCGGCGGCGGACCCCGGACGGTTACGCGGCCTGGGCCTTCCTGCCGCTGATCGCGTCCGGGCGGCCGGTGGGCACCTGTGTGCTGGCGTACGCGGAACCGCGGGTCTTCCCCGCCGACGAGCGGGCCGTCCTGACGAGCCTCGGCGGTCTCATCGCGCAGGCGCTGGAGCGCGCCATGCTGTACGACGCCAAGCACCGGCTGGCTCAGGGGCTCCAGGAGTCCCTGCTGCCGCACTCGCTGGCGAGGCTGCCCGGCATCGAGGCGGCCGCCCGGTATCTGCCGGCCACTCAGGGCATGGAGATCGGCGGCGACTTCTACGACCTGGTGCCGACCGGTCCGCAGGCGGCGGCGGTGATCGGGGACGTACAGGGCCACAACGTGACGGCGGCCGCGCTGATGGGGCAGATCCGCACCGGGGTACGCGCCTACACCACCGTGGGGCAGCCGCCCGAGGAGGTGATGAGCAGCACCAACCGGCTGCTCATCGACCTCGGCGCCGAACTGTTCGCGAGCTGCCTGTACCTGCGCCTGGATCCGGCCCGGGGCCGGGCCGTGATGGCCCGTGCCGGGCATCCGCCGCCCCTGCTCAGGCGCCCGGACGGCCGGGTGCGGGTGCTGGACCTGGCCGGCGGCCCGCTGCTGGGCATCGACGCCTCCGCCACGTACCCGACGACCGAGGTGTCCCTGATGCCCGGCTCGGTCCTCGCGCTGTACACGGACGGCCTGGTGGAGTCGCCCGGCGTGGACATCGAGGACTCCCTGGTCGACCTGGGCGCACTGCTCGGCGAGGTGGGCGGCCGGCCGCTGGAGGAGCTGGCCGACGAACTGGTGCGGCACAGCGCGGCGGCGCAGGAACGGGTGGACGACGTGGCGGTGCTGCTGCTCAGGGCCCACGACCGCGGCTGAGCCGCGGTCGCTGTGCCGGCGGCCGAGTCCCAGGTGCTGTGACGGCCGCGGTCCGGCCCTCCCGCCGGAGGGCCGGACCCTCCCCGGCCGGCCGAGCCGCTGGGGGCCGGTCAGGGAGTCGTGGTGCGGCTCGGTGGTCCCGGTACGGCTCGATGGGACCCGGTGAGGGTCAGTGGGACCCGGTGACGGAGGACGACCCGTCGCCCGCGCCCGACTGGTCACCGGCGCCGGTGCCCTCGCCCGCGCCGCTCTGGCCGCCGCCCGCCGTGGCCGACGGGTCCGCGCCGCCGCCGATCTGGTCGCCGCCCGCCTGGTCACCGGCACCCGCCTGGTCACCGGCACCCGCCTGGTCGCCCGCGCCCGCCTGGTCACCGGCACCCGCCTGGTCGCCCGCGCCCGCCTGGTCGCCGGCACCCGCCTGGTCACCGGCACCGGCCTGGTCGCCCGCGCCCGCGCCCGACTGGTCCCCCGCGCCCGCCTGGCCGCCCGCGCCGTTGCCGCCGTCGCCGAGGGTGGCTCCGGTGGCCTGCAGGGCCGCGGTGACCGGCTGGAAGAAGGTCTCGCCGCCGCTGGTGCAGTCGCCGCTGCCGCCGGAGGTGAGGCCGACGGCGCCGCCGTCCTGGGTGAACAGGGAGCCACCGCTGTCGCCCGCCTCGGCGCAGACGTTGGTCTGGATGAGGCCGGTGACGGTGTCGACGCCGTTCGGGTCGGTCTCGCTCTGGAAGTTGACGGTGGCGTCGAGTCCGGTCACCTGGCCGTTGTGCAGCCCGGTGGTGGAGCCCATCCGGAACACGGTCTGGCCGACCGTGGCGTCCGCCGCCTGGTTGATCTGCACGGTCTGGCCGTTGCCCGCGTTGACCTCGCTGGGCGCCTGGGTGTTCGGATCGTCGTACTTGACGAGCGAGAAGTCGCCCTCCCCGGGGAAGGTGGCCTGGTCCACGGTGGCGATGGGCTGCCCGTTCTGGGAGTCGGACCACTGCTTGGCCGCCACCCCGCAGTGACCGGCCGTCAGGAAGGCGGGGCTGCCGTCGGAGGCGGTGACGTTGAACCCGAGGGAACAGCGCACGTTGCCGCCCTGCACCTGGGAGAAGATGGCGTCGCCGCCCGAGACGAAGGTTTTGAGGGTGCCGGCGGACCTCTTCAGGGTGGCCATGCCGGAACCGAGACCGCTCACGGTCGACTGGACCCGGTCCCACTTGGCGCCGGTGACGGTGGAGTCGGCGGTGACCACGACCTTGTTGGTGCGCGGGTCGACGGCCCAGGCGGTGCCCGGGACGGTGGCCCTGCTCTTCAGGGTCCGTGCGGCGGACGCCAGTTCGGCGGTGCTGTTGTCGACCTGGCGCACGGCCGCGCCGGCCTTCTCCGCCTGGACGATCACGTTCTTGTCGCCGCCGACCACGTTGACGACGAGTTGCTGCTTGGAGCTGTCGTAGTAGGACCCGGCGAGGGCGTCGCCGAGCGCCTTCTGCAGCCGCGCGGCGAGATCCGAGGCGTCCGCGGCCTTCAGGGTCCTGGCGGTGCCGGCGGCGCCCGAGGCCTTGTCCTGCGACGCGTTGGCGTTGGGCAGCAGGAGGGCCGCCGCGCCGAGGGCCGCGACACCGCCCACCGCTATCGCGGCCTTGCGCTTGGGCATTCGCTTGTGACTCAAACTTCTCGACCTCCTGGGACGGGGGTTCTGCCACTGTCGGGCAGTCGTTCGGGGCGCCTGGATGGCTACAGGTACGGGCGGGTCTCGTGGTGCGTTCAATTCCGCTTGCCGACTCCCGTGCCACGGCGGTGAATCGGCCACGTCGTGCGTGTCGCGGTGCCGGCCCGGGAACAATCGCCCGTATGACGCTGACCATCGCCGAAGCCGACAAGATCCTCGCCACCCGCTTCGCCCCCTGGGTCCTCGAACTGGGGCTGGCGGTGGAGTCCTTGGGCGAGGACCGCGCGGTGCTGCGGTTGCCCTGGTCGGAGCGGCTGGCCCGGGAGGGCGGCGGGCTGTCGGGGCAGGCGTTGATGGCGGCGGCCGACACGGCCACGGTGATCGCGGTGTCGGCCGCGCGGGGCGGCTTCGTGCCGATGACGACCGTGCAGCAGTCGACGTCCTTCCAGCGCGCGGTGACCGGTTCGGACGTCCTGATCGAGGCGGTGCTCACCAAGCTGGGCCGGCGGATGGCGTTCGCCGACATCACCCTGGGCGACGCGGAGTCGGGCGCGCTCGCGGCGCGCGCGAGCACGGTCTACGCGCTTCTGGGCTGAGGGCCCGCGCGCTCCCGGGCCGACGGCCCGCACGCCTCGAGACCGACACGTTCGGCTACCGACCGGTAACGGTCAGTTCCGCTCACGTACCGGAATCCCTGCTTCAGGGAATCTGCACATGGAATGCCCAAGCACGTCACCGCCGCCCTCGTTTCTGCACATCCGCGCGCCCCCGCGGTACGCCTTTGGCGCGGAGTGCCGGATTCGCCACCCGGCAGGCAGGGACATGGCCGCGCCGAAGCCCTGCGGCATGTGAAGGAGTAGCCGACATGGCGTGCGCACACCTGCACCGTTGAGCCCCTTGGCGCGCCAAGTGCCCAGGTGAGAGGCCTGTTTGATTGGAAGCCAGGCCTGCGGGCGTGCTTTGATCCATCGCACCGCGGGCATTGCCCGGGCTTCCGGAGACGGAGGCCCGGAGCCCGCGGTCGCGGCCGTCCGTCTGTCCCCAGAGGGGGCCGCTTCCCCCCTTATGAATATCCATACGAAGGGAAGTTCCACCATGAACTCCACCCCCCAGGTTGCGACCGTCGAGATCTCGGACGCCGAGCTGGACAACGTCTCCGGCGGTCTGTCCCTGAACGCCCTCAACACCGTGACCGGTGCCGTGAACGGCGTTGCCCCGGTCGCCGGCCTGGCGGACACGGCCGTCGGCACCGTCGAGGGTGTCACCGGCCTGAACACCGCGCCGGTCACCGGCCTGGTCGCCGGTCTCTGACCGCACCTAGGTGTCACCGAAGTCCCGGAGCCGCCCCCCGGCTCCGGGACTCTCGGGTGCCCGCACAGGACCGACGGTCCTCCCGCGGCACCCGCTTGTCGTAACGATGTCTCTCCTCGGGTGAGGGAAGTTCCGTGCAGTTCCGCCAACAGGCCCTCGCCAAGCTCCAGTCGCCGGAGGAGCTGGACCTTCCGGTGCGGCTGGCCCGCCCCCAGGGCTGGCTCGCGCTCGGCGTCACCGTCGTCGTCATGGCGGCGGCCTCCGTATGGGCGGTGACCGGTTCGGTCGCCTCCACCGTCGGCGCTCAGGCCGTCCTGACCCACGGGCAGGGCAGTTACCTGCTGCAGAGCCCCGTGGCCGGCCAGGTCACGGCCGTGCTCGCCAAGCAGGGCGAGCGGCTGCCGGCCGGCGCGCCCGTCCTCAAGGTCCGCACCGGCAAGGGCGACACGGTGGTGCGCACCGTCGCCGCGGGCCGGATCACCGCGCTCGCCGCCACCATCGGGCAGATCGTGCAGACCGGCGCCAACGTGGCCTCCGTGGAGAAGATCGCCCACGCCTCGGACCCGCTGTACGCGACCGTGTACGTGCCGGCCGAGAACGCGGCCGCCATCCCGGCGCACGCCCCGGTCGACCTGACCGTGTCCTCCGTACCGACACAGCGGTACGGCGTGCTGCGCGGACATGTGAAGTCGGTGGACCGGGCCGCGCAGTCCCCGCAGTCGATCGCCGCGTTCCTCGGCGACAGCCAGCTCGGCGAGCAGTTCACCCGGAAGGGCCGCCCGGTGGCGGTGCTGGTCGCACTGGACAAGTCGGCGTCGACGAGGAGCGGTTACCGCTGGTCGTCCACCGAGGGGCCGCCGTACCGGCTCGACTCCATGACCCTCGCCTCCGGTTCGATCAAGCTGGCCGACCAGCGTCCCGTCGATTGGCTGCTCCCGTGACCACCGCCCAGGAAACCCGCGGCCGCAGACGGGCCGCCCCGGCCCGCAGGCCGGTCCCCAAGTCCCGTGGTGGCACGGTCCGTACGCCCACCGTGCTCCAGATGGAGGCCGTCGAGTGCGGCGCCGCCTCCCTCGCGATGGTGCTCGGCCACTACGGCCGGCACGTCCCGCTGGAGGAGCTGCGCATCGCCTGCGGTGTCTCCCGCGACGGCTCGCGCGCCAGCAACCTGCTGAAGGCAGCCCGCGGTTACGGGCTGACCGCCAAGGGCATGCAGATGGACCTGGCCGCGCTCGCCGAGGTGAAGGCGCCGGCCGTCCTCTTCTGGGAGTTCAACCACTACGTCGTCTACGACGGCATGGGCCGCCGCTTCGGCCGCCGCGGGGTGTACGTCAACGACCCCGCCAAGGGCCGCCGGTTCGTGCCGATGGAGGAGTTCGACGGCAGCTTCACCGGTGTCGTGCTGGTGATGGAGCCGGGCGAGGACTTCACCAGGGGCGGCCGCCGGCCGGGCGTGCTCGGCGCGATGCCGGCCCGGCTGCGCGGCACCGCGGGCACCCTGCCGGCCGCCGTGCTGGCCAGCCTGCTGCTGGTGGCGGTGGGTGCGGCGGTGCCCGCGCTCAGCCGTACCTACATCGACATGTTCCTCATCGGCGGACAGACCTCGCTGCTCGGCGTGCTGTTCGCCTCGATGGCCACCTGCGTCGCGCTCACACTGGTGCTGACCTGGCTCCAGCAGGCCAACCTGCTGCACGGCCGGATCATCTCCTCCACCCTCTCCAGCGCCCGTTTCCTGCGCCATCTGCTGCGGCTGCCGGTCACCTTCTTCTCCCAGCGCTCCCCCGCCGACCTGGTGCAGCGGCTGCAGTCCAACGACCAGGTGGCCGAGACCCTCGCCCGCGACCTCGCGGCGGCGGGCGTGGACGCCATCGTGGTCGTGCTGTACGCCGTGCTGCTGTACACCTACGACCCGCAACTGACGTTCGTCGGCATCGGCGTGGCCCTGCTGAACGTGGTGGCCATGCGGCTGGTGGTACGGCTGCGGGCGACCCGGACGGCGAAACTGCGCGCGGACACCGCCCGGCTCACCAACACCTCGTACTCCGGGCTGCAGCTGATCGAGACGATGAAGGCGACCGGCGGCGAGGACGGCTACTTCCGCAAGTGGGCCGGGCAGCACGCCACCACGCTGGAGGAGCAGCAGCGGCTCGGCGTGCCGAGCGCCTGGCTGGGTGTGGTCGCGCCGACGCTCGCCACGCTCAACAGCGCGCTGATCCTCTGGATCGGCGGGATGCGGGCCGTCGAGGGGCACATCTCGGTCGGTCTGCTGGTCGCCTTCCAGGCGCTGGTCACCCGGTTCACCGCGCCGCTGACCCGGCTCAACGGCGTGGCGGGCCGCATCCAGGACTTCGCCGCCGACGTGGCCCGGCTGAAGGACGTGGAGAACTTCCAGGCCGACCCGCTCTACGCGCGGCCCGGCTCGGGCGACTCCACCCGCCGGCTGCACGGGCACATCGAGCTGGAGAACGTCACCTTCGGCTACAGCCCGCTGGACCAGCCGCTGCTGACCGGGTTCGACCTGACCGTGGGCCCCGGCCGGCAGGTGGCGCTGGTCGGCGGCTCGGGCAGCGGCAAGTCGACGGTGTCACGGCTGATCTCGGGCCTGTACACACCGTGGGACGGGGTGATCCGCATCGACGGCCGCCGGCTGGAGGACATCCCGCGCGGCGCGCTCGCCGCCTCGGTGTCCTTCGTCGACCAGGACGTGTTCCTGTTCGAGGGCTCGATCCGCGACAACGTGGCCCTGTGGGACCCGTCGATCCCCGACGAGGCGGTGATCGAGGCGCTGAAGGACGCGGCCCTCCACGACGTGGTGACGCGCCGGCCCGGCGGGATCCACAGCATGGTCGAGCAGGACGGCCGGAACTTCTCCGGCGGGCAGCGGCAACGCCTGGAGATCGCCCGGGCGCTGGTGCGCCGGCCGAGCATTCTGGTGCTGGACGAGGTGACCAGCGCGCTGGACGCGGAGACCGAGCTGGTCGTGATGGACAACCTGCGCCGGCGCGGCTGCGCCTGCGTGGTGATCGCCCACCGGCTGAGCACGGTCCGCGACAGCGACGAGATCGTCGTGCTGGAGCACGGAACCGTCGTGGAACGCGGGCGGCACGAGGAGCTGGTGGCGCGCGGCGGCGCGTACGCCGCGCTGGTCAGGGAGCGGTGAGATGACGTCCGTGCACGAAGGCGACCTCGTCCTCGAGGCGCTCGGTTCGCTGGGCACGCGGGTCGACTGCGCCGGTTTCAGCCGCGTGGACCTCGAAGGGCCGCAGGTGCTGTGGCTGGTCGCGGCCGGCGCGCTCGACCTGTTCGCGGTGGACGCCGATCAGCAGGGCCACTGGCATCATCTCGGCCGTCTTGAGGCGGGCGCGCTGCTGCTCGGCCCGGTCGCCGGGGCCCAGCACACGCTCGTGGCCCGCCCGGTGCGCGACTGCGTACTGCACCGCGTCAACCTGCGCGAGCTGTACCAGCCCGCCCACACCCAGACCTGGTCGTACGACGAGTACGGCAACCCGCAGTACGTGCCGCCCACGACCAGCCCGCTGGAGTACGCCCTCGCCCTCGGTGTCGGCCGTGGCCTGTCCGTCCTCTTCCAGGCGCCGATGGCCGAGGAGCGGTCGGCCGCGCCCGCGGACGACGACGTGTTCTGGATGCAGGTGCCGCCGGGCAGCGTGCAGTACGGCTCGCTCTACGGCGCCGAGGCCGCTGCCGATCTGCTGATGGACCCCGCCCTGTGGCAGAGCATGGTCGATCAGCAGTACCGGCTGCTGACCGCGCTGGACCGGTGGATCGAGCAGCTCGAGCGCACCCACGAGACACGTACGGCGGCCGGCATCAAGGCCGGTGAGGCGGTCCGCGCCCAGGCCGACCAGACGCTGCTGGCCTCCATCGGCAGGCGCTCGGCCCGTCCCGCGACGGCCGCCGACGCCGACGCGAGCTACGCGGCCTGCAAGCTGGTCGCCGAGGCGGCCGGTATCGAACTGGCCGCACCCGCGCAGAGCGGCACCGAGAGCGAACGCCTCGACCCGGTCGAGCGGGTGGCGCTCGCCTCCCGGGTGCGCACCCGCGCGGTCCGTCTGGACGGCCGCTGGTGGCGGGAGAACGTGGGCCCGCTGGTGGGGCACCGGGCGCTGTCCGGGGCGCCGGTGGCACTGCTGTGGCGGCGCGGCGGCTATGTGGCCGTGCATCCGGGCACCGGGCGCGAGACGCCGGTGGAGAGGGCGAACGCCGAGGAGTTCGAGCAGCGCGCGGTGATGTTCTACCGGCCGCTGCCCGATCGGCGGCTCGGTCCGCTCGGGCTGCTGCGGTTCAGCCTGCGCGGCACGCGCGGCGACCTGGGCAATCTGATGCTGGCGGGGCTGGTGACGGTCGCCATCGGCGCGCTGGTGCCGATCGCCACCGGCAAGGTGCTCGGCGAGTACGTGCCGAAGGCCCAGACCGGCCTGATCGTGCGGGTGTGCCTGGCCGTGATGGTGAGCGGGGTGGTGTCGGCCGCGTTCACGCTGCTGGAGAACCTGACCATCCTGCGCATGGAGGGCCGTATCGAGTCGGCGCTGCAGCCGGCCGTCTGGGACCGGCTGCTGCGGCTGCCCACCCGGTTCTTCACCCAGCGCTCCACGGGCGAACTCGCCAGTGCCGCCATGGGCATCAGCGCGATCCGCCGACTGCTGGCCGGGACCGGCCCGGTGGTGGCGCAGTCGGTGACGGTCGGCGCGATGAACCTGGGGCTGCTGTTCTGGTACAGCGCGCCGATGGCCATGGCGGCGATCGGCATGCTCGTCGTCATCGCGGTGGTGTTCCTGGGGCTCGGCCTGTGGCAGGTGCGCTGGCAGCGGCGCCTGGTGGTGGTCGGCAACAAGCTGAACAACCAGGCCTTCCAGACCCTGCGCGGCCTACCCAAGCTGCGGGTGGCGGCGGCGGAGAACTACGCGTACGCCGCCTGGGCGCGCCAGTTCGCGCACAGCCGGGAGCTCCAGCAGAAGGTGGGCCGGATCAAGAACCTCACCTCGGTGCTGGGCGCGGTCTACCTGCCGGTGTGCACCCTGCTGATGTTCATGCTGCTGGCGGGACCGGCGAGGGGCGCCATGTCGGCGGCGGCGTTCCTCACCTTCAACACCTCGGTGACGATGGTGCTCACCTCGGTCACCCAGCTCACCGGTTCCTTCGTCTCGGCGGTGGCCGCGCTGCCGCTGTTCGAGGAGATCAGGCCGGTGCTGGACGCCACGCCCGAGGTCCGCACCGCGAGCACCCGCCCGGGCCCGCTGTCGGGCGCCGTCGAGGCCCGCCGGCTGTCGTTCCGGTACGCCGACGACGGCCCGCTCGTCCTCGACGACGTGTCCTTCGCCGTCCGCCCGGGCGAGTTCGTGGCGATCGTCGGCCCGAGCGGCTGCGGCAAGTCCACGCTGCTGCGGATGCTCATCGGCTTCGACCGGCCGGTCTCGGGCAGCGTTCTGTACGACGGCCAGGACCTGGCGGCCCTGGACCAGTCGGCGGTGCGCCGCCAGTGCGGTGTGGTCCTCCAGCACGCGCAGCCGTTCACCGGTTCCATCCTGGACGTCATCTGCGGCACCGAGCCGTACACGCCGGAGGAGGCGATGGCCGCCGCCGAGCTGGCGGGCCTCGCGGAGGACATCCAGCGGATGCCGATGGGCCTGCACACGATCGTGGCCGGCAACGGCGCGATCTCCGGTGGCCAGCGGCAGCGGCTGATGATCGCCCAGGCGCTGATCCGGCGTCCGCGCATCCTCTTCTTCGACGAGGCGACCAGCGCCCTGGACAACGACACCCAGCGCACGGTCATCGACAGCACCCGCAAGCTGAACGCGACCCGCATCGTCATCGCGCACCGCCTGTCGACGGTGCTGGACGCGGACCGGGTGATCGTGATGGAGGACGGCCGGGTGATTCAGCAGGGCCCGCCCGCCGAGCTGCTCGCCGACACCGGGGGCAGGCTGCACGAACTGGTGCGCAGGCAGCTGGCGTAGGCCCGGGACCGACCCGCGCCGAGCGGTCAGTCCAGGCCCGGCACCGGCGCGCCCGAGGGCACTTCGGCCGCGACGTAGCCGTCGTAGAACTCCCGCCAGGCCGCGCCCGCCCCGGTATGCGGCCCCGCGGTGCGCTCGCCGTGCGCCTTGGCGTCCAGGGCGGCCAGGCACACCTCCCAGCCGGCGCCGTTGCGCGCGGCGGCGTTCTCGGCGGCGAGCACGTCGGTGAGCGTCAGCCGGGTGCGCCGGCCGCCCTCCGCTTCGAGGTCGAAGCGGAGTTCGTCGCCGCCCCACTCGAAGCGGAGATGGCGGGGCGGTTCGGCGGCGAGCACCGTGCCGGTGGACTCCGGCATGTTCGGGTCGCCGCTGAACCGGATGGCGCCGCCGGGGCGCAGGTCCATCTCGGCGCGCGAGGGGAACCAGCCGGCGAGCTCGCCGGGGTCGGTCACCAGCCGCCAGACCCGGTCCGCCGGCTGGTCGTAGGTGCGGCGGAACCGGACGGCCGGGCGACCGTCGTCCAGGGTCAGGAAGGTGCCGGTGAGGTCGACGGGCATGGTGATCGGTCCTCCACGGTGCGGGCCCCCCTCGGCTCGTCGAGGCTACCCGCCCGCCTCCATGCGCGTCCGGACGCCGTGCGCGAGCGCCGCTCCCCCGGGCTCGCGCCGGAGCGCTTGGGACGGCACCGGCGGGTAACCCGTAGTGGATCAGCACGAAGCGACGGAAGGAGACGCCATGCCGGGCGGGAACGACCAGGGGAAGCGGCCCGAGACGGCCCTGGAGGAGGTGCTCCGCGAGACCGAGGAGGCCGAGAAGCACGGCGAGGACAAGAAGAGCCGGGGCGAGGCGGCGGACGCCATCACCCCGAACACCGGGGCGCAGGAGCAGTCGCAGGGGGACTGAGCGGGGCCGCGTCGTCCCGGCGGAGCGCCCACGGGGTGCTCCGCCGGCGCGCGGGCGACCGCGTGCGGGTTCGTCGCCGGTCTGTCGTCGAGCTGCCGCCAGGCGCCGCTCCCGGACACGGGCCGGTGCGGGAGGCGTCGGGCGAGCGTTCGAGCGTGCGGTTGATCACTGGTGCTTTCATGACGGCCGGGTACCCGACTGCCATGAACCACCACCTGCGAGGACCCGAGCTGCCCGCGCCGCGCGGGCCCCTGTCCGCCGCCGTCACCGCGTACCTGCGCGGCACCGGACCGGTGCCCGGTGCCTCCGGCGCCGCGGCCGCCGATCCCTACGGCGACGATCTCCAGCTCGCCCTGTACCTGTGCTACGAACTGCACTACCGCGGCTTCGCCGGGGTCCGCCCGGAGCTCGAGTGGGATCCCGGGCTGCTCGCGCTGCGAGGCCCGCTCGAGGACCGGTTCCTGTCCGCGCTGCGCGCCGACACGCCGGTGCACGACAGCCTCGACGAGGCGCTGGCCGCCCTCCTGGTCGAACCGGCCGAGGGCACCGGCGTCACACACTTCCTGTGCGACGAGGGCGAGCTGTGGCACCTGCGCGAGTACGCGGCCCAGCGTTCCCTGTACCACCTGAAGGAGGCCGACCCGCACGCCTGGGTGCTGCCCCGGCTGTGGGGCCGGGCCAAGGCGGCGATGGCGGCGGTGGAGTTCGACGAGTTCGGCGGCGGCCGGGCCGAGCGTGTGCACGCCCGGCTGTTCGCCGACCTGATGACGGACCTCGGCCTGGACACCGCGTACGGGCGCCACCTGGACGCGGCCTGCGCCGAGATGCTCGCCGTCGTCAACCTGATGTCGCTGTTCGGGCTGCACCGCCGGCTGCGCGGGGCCCTGGTGGGCCACTTCGCGGACGTGGAGATCACCTCCTCGCCCGGTTCCCGCCGGCTGGCCGAGGCGATGCGCCGTACGGGTGCCGGGCCGGCCGCCGAGTTCTTCTACGACGAGCACGTCGAGGCGGACGCGGTGCACGAGCAGGTCGTCCGCCACGACGTGATCGGCGGGCTGCTGGCGGAGGAGCCCGAGCTGGCCGGTGACATCGCCTTCGGCGTCGACGCCACCGAGTACCTGGAGGGGCGGCTGGCGCGGCGGCTGCTCGGCGAGTGGCGTGCGGGACGGTCGTCGCTCCGTGTTCCGTTTGCCCAGGAAATGGCCCATACATCCTGATGACGGGGGTACCCGGGGCGACGTGACAGCATGGGTACTCCCGGGCGTGTACGCCCCACAGGACGACACGGCCTTGCTGGCCGAGGCACTGGACGAAGAGGCGCCCGCGCCGGGTGCGCGAGTGCTGGACGTGGGCACCGGGAGCGGTGCCCTGGCCCTGGCCGCCGCCCGGCGCGGCGCCGAGGTGACCGCCGTGGACGTGTCCCGGCGGGCGGTGTGGACGGCGCGGCTGAACGCGTGGCTGACCCGGCTGCCGGTGCGGATACGGCGCGGCAACCTCTTCGGCCCGGTCGCGGACGGAACGTACGACCTCATCCTGGCCAACCCGCCGTACGTGCCGGCGCCCGGCACCGGACGCGAGCCGCACGGCCGGTCGCGGGCCTGGGACGCGGGCCACGACGGGCGGCTGCTGCTGGACCGGATCTGCCGGGACGCGCCGGCGCTGCTGCGGCCCGGCGGGGTACTGCTGCTGGTCCACTCGGCGCTGAGCGGCCCCGAGCGCACCCTGGAACTGCTGCGCGCTGCGGACCTGAAGGCCGCCGTCGTCCGGCGCCGCTGGATCGAGTTCGGTCCGGTGCTGCGCTCCCGGGAGGCCTGGCTGCGCCGGAGCGGTCTGCTCACGGCCGCCGACGACAAGGAGGAGCTGGTGGTGATCCGTGCCGAACGAGCCTGCTGAACGACCCCGCCGCATCCGGATGCAGCGAAGCGGGCCGCTCCTGATGGAGGGCCCGGTGGAGATCGAGCTGGAGGACGGCACCACGGTCTCCTCCGACCGCTTCCGGGTCGCCCTGTGCACCTGCCGGCGCAGTCGCCGCTACCCCTGGTGCGACACGAGTCACCGGCGCAAGACCTGACGTCCAATCTTCAGTTGAAACCGGTTGCTTTTCGATACCGGTTGTTTTTCGCCGCTCCCCGGAGAGGCCCCCCACGGGCCTGTTCCGGGGAGCGGCTGTGTGCCCGGGAATCCGGCGGGCGGCCCCACTCCGCCCGTCGGTCCCGGTGCGAGATCGCAGGTCCCCGCTCCAGGGGCCGCACTCCCCAGTTGCGAGCCTGATCCGGCGTCGCGGAGACCGTACGATCCCGGTCCTAGAACGCGAAGACGCTGTTGCTCATGGCGTCCTTCACGCAGGAGTTGCCGAAGGTGCGCTCGTACGAGACGCGCTTGCCCTGCCAGACACCCTGGACCGTGACCACGACGGGGTCGTAGAGCTTGGTGCACCGCACGTCGTCGCGGCTCTTCAGGGCCGAGAGGTCGCCGCCGACGCCGCGCAGTTCGGCGCAGGCGTCGATCGCCGCCGGGTGGGTGCCGGAAGCCGTCGGGGCGCAGTTCAGGGTGACGGCGCGCTCGGGGGTGGCCGCGGCCGCGGTCTCGCCGTGGCCGGTGGTCAGCACCAGCGCCGAGGGGGCGTAGAGCGACGACGGGGCGGCGCCCGGTGCAGCGAGGGCGGCCCCGGTCAGGGGTCCGCATACGGCGGCCGTGAGGCCGAGGATCGCTGCCCAGCGCGCGGTGTTCCGCATTGTGTGCATCCTTCCGCTCGAATAGACGGGTGCCCTCCGGCCCGGTCGGCGCCGGAGCGGCGAGCGCCACTCTGCCGAGTCCGCCGGCGAAACACACATCCCACCCACAGCTTTCGGTAACATTGCGTGTTGAAACAGTGGCGTGAAGTCACGGAAACTGAACGCATCGACCGCACAACTGAGCGGTTCTTGATCGCGGTGACCGGCCGAATGGCCGAAAGGCACCCTCTTGTTAATCGGCCTGAAACATAACGCCCCCACCCCACGGCGGGCCCTTCACGACCTCTTCACGGCTTCTCGCGTTCATGGAGCGTCCAGGGACGCGCGTGCCCCCGCCGCGGCCAAGGGGTTCCCGGTGGAGCCGTCCTGGCCTACCCGCGAGTATCGTCGGCACGCGCTGACGTGGCGGCGAGTGGTGGGAGGGACGGATGGCCAAGCACTGGGCGGACTTCCAGTACGAGATCTACCTGAACGGGATGACGGGTGCCGTGCCGCGGCTGCCCACCGATCTGACCCGGCTGGAGGAGCTGGCCGAACACCGGCTCGGGCCGGGTCCGGTGGGGTATGTGGCGGGCAGCGCGGGTGACGGCGGCACCGCCCGCGCCAACCGGGCGGCCCTGGCCCGGCGCCGGATCGTGCCGCGCATGCTGCGCGACGTCCAGGAGCGGGACCTGACGACCGAGGTGCTGGGCCGCACCCTGCCGGCCCCGCTGGCCCTCGCCCCGGTCGGCGTGCTGTCGATCATGCACCCGGACGCCGAGTCTGCCGCCGCCCGGGCCGCCGCCGCGCAGGGCGTGCCGTTCGTCCTGTCCTCGGCGTCCAGTACGCCCCTCGAGCGGGTGGCGGAGGCCATGGGGGACGCCGAGCGCTGGTTCCAGCTGTACTGGGGCAAGGACCGTGAGGTGACGCGGAGTTTCCTCACCCGCGCCAAGGCCGCCGGGTTCTCGGTGCTCGTCGTCACCCTGGACACCCCGCTGCTGGCCTGGCGCCCGCGCGATCTGGACCAGGCGTACCTGCCGTTCCTGCACGGGGTGGGCACCGCCAACTACTTCACCGACCCGGCCTTCCAGGCGGGCCTGGCCAAGCCCGTCCACGAGGACCCGAACGCCGCGGTGCTGCACTTCCTCGGTCTGTTCGGGGACGCGGGCCACACCTGGCCCGACCTCGGTTTCCTGCGCGAGCACTGGGACGGGCCGATCGTCCTCAAGGGCGTCCTGCACCCGGACGACGCCCGGCTCGCCGCGGACGCCGGGATGGACGGCGTGGTGGTCTCCAACCACGGCGGCCGGCAGGTGGCGGGTTCGATCGCGGCGGCCGACGCGCTGCCCGGGATCGCGGACGCGGTGGGCGACCGGCTGAGCGTGCTGTTCGACAGCGGGGTGCGCACCGGCGACGACGTGTTCAAGGCGCTCGCCCTGGGCGCGCGGGCGGTGCTGCTCGGCCGGCCGTACGTCTACGGCCTCGGTCTGGACGGGCAGGCGGGCGTCGAGCACGTCATCCGCTGCGTCCTGGCGGAACTGGACCTCACCCTCGCCCTGTCCGGCCACGCCACGCCCGCGACGGTCACACCGGACGACCTCGTCGAGGCGGCCGTCTGACCGGCCTGTCCCGCCGCCGGCCGGCGGCGGGACAGGCCGGCTCCGCTACGTACCCGTCCCCCGCAGCGCGACCGGCCGGGCCGGAGCCTGCCGCGCGAGCCCCGTCGTCCGCCCGTCGGACGGCACCGCGCCGGGCCCCGGGGACCCGTCGCCGCCGGCGATCGACAGGGAGCCCGGGCTCGCGGACGGCGCGTCGGTACGCCAGCGCTGGGCGGTGGAGTCGTCACGGACCTTGACGACGACATCGGCGCCCGCCCGGTCCCCGGCCGGGGCGAGGGCGAGGGTCCGGTCCCAGCGGGGCAGCAACTCGCCCCGCACGGTGAGGTCGTAGCGCACGTCGTCGCCCCGCGACTCCCCCGCGCCGGCGCAACGGCCGAGGATCACGACGCCCGCGTCGGCGTGCGAGTCCAGGCACAGACGGGAGTCGGCCGCGCTGCGCAGCAGCCCGTCGGCCTCGTACGTCCACTGCTGTGCCGGCGCCGCGGAGCAGGCGGCGAGCACCGCGCTCGCGCCCACCCGGACCTCGCCCCTGACGTCCAGGCACAGGTCGGTGGCGGCGTTGCGCAGCCGGGCGGGCCGGCCGGCCGCGGGCAGGCCCGCCGTGCCGGGTGAGGAGGCGGGCCCGGTCGGGGGCCGGACGCCGGTGCTGGGGGCCGCGTCGGAGGCGACCGGGTCGGTGTGGTCGCCGCCGTCGGGCCAGGCGCTGAGGGCGACGACGGTCGCGAGCAGCACGGCCGAGGCGACCCCGACCCCCACCAGCAGCGTCCTGGCCGGCCATCCGGCAGCGGGCATCAGGAGCGCGCCGAACGGCCCGGACGCCCTGCCGCGTCTGCGGCGCCCGCCGGATGCCCGCGCCGGCACCCCGTCCAGCGGCCCGCGCTGTCCACCGCCGCGTCTCCGTCCGCCGGGGCCCGGGGAGGCGCCGCGGGCGCGGGCGGGTCCGGACCGGCCGGGGCGCGACTCCAGGTACCGCCGGGCGCCCCAGCCGAGCACCGCCTCGGCCAGCAGTACGCCGAGGCCGCCCTCGATCCGGCCCAGTTGCTCGGCGGCGTGCCGGCAGTACGGGCAGCCGGTGAGGTGCTGCTGGACGTCCGGCAGCAGGGCGCCGCCCCGGCGGATCGGTACGTCCAGAAGGCGGTTGTAGTGACAGCAGTCGGTGCTCGGCGCGAGTTCCCGGTGGGCCCGGACACAGCCTTCCCGGAATTTCTCGCGGGCCTGTTCGAGTGCCGCCGCCGCGCTGTCGGTGTCCAGACCGAGCAGGGCGGCGGGGACGTTTATCGGTTCGGCCTCGACCTCGATGTGCCACAGCAACGCCTGTTCGAGTCGCGGAAGGCTCTGGAAAGACTGTTCGGACAGGGCCCGGTTTTCCGGTATCAGGGTCTTCGCGGTTCGCATACCGCGGCCCCCGGCGGGTTTTCGCAAGGCCGGCAGCACGGCGGCCGTCAGGTCCGTGCCGGCCCAGTTCAGGACCGTGTCCCGGACCGCCACGAGCAGGCGGGGCCGGACGGCCTCGGCGGGCTCGCCCAGCGCGAGCCGGGCGAGTGTCCGGTGGAAGGCGGCGCCGGTGACCATGTGGGCGAGCGGGCCCGACGTGGCCAGACAGACGACCGCGTAGTCGTGTGCGGCCGGCCAGTGACGGGCCATCAGCAGCGCGGTGGACCGTGAGGCCTCCGCGTCTGAACCGGCTCGCAGCGGGGCGGCGAGGAACTCGTCGGATTCTCCGGGGTCGCCGCCCGGCGGCGGATAGGGAGGGCGAGGGGGGTGGGGGGTGGACACTGAGCGGAATCCTTTGATGGGTGTGGTGCGTCGATTGCCGATCGCCGGATACGCGCGCGGGGAGCGGGAATTCACCGGTGCCGGACCGGCCCGGTTCCCAACTACCTTGAGAATGCAGGCGGTTACCCCCCGCACCGTGTTTCAACCCTTGCACAACCTCCACACACGGAACAAGGCATTCGTGCGACATCGGCAGCCTTTGGAACGAAGCCGTTCGGGTGTCGCCGGGACGGGTCTCCCCCGCCCCTTTCCGTTTTCCGTGCGCCCCGTGTGAACGCCGTGCACGCGCCGGCCGGCCACGCACCCTCCCGGGGTGCACGGCCGGGTAGTGGACTGGGTCCGGCCCCCTCGGAAGGCCGCGCGGCGGAACGGCGGCTCTCCGCCGCGAAAGCGGCCGCCGGCCCCGTTCCTCCTGCCCTCGGCCGGCGGCCCCGTTCCGTGCGGGCATCCCCGGCCGGCGGCCCCGGCGGCTTCCCCCGCCGGCCGGGGCCGTCTCAGATCTGCCAGGAACGCAGCCGGTCCGCGGCCCCGTACACGTCCGTCTTGCCGGAGATCAGGTCGCGGGCGAGGTCGACGAGGGCGCCGTAGGGCGCGTCGATGCCGGCGCCGCTGACGAACATGTAGGCCACCGCGGTCGCACAGGCGAAGCGGGCGTTGGCCGAGGGCAGCGGCTTGAGCACGGCGAGGGTGTGCAGCAGGGCGGCGGCCCGCCAGGCGGGGTCGGAGTCCACGCCGAGCCGGGGCGGGTCGACGCGGTGCCGGGCGACGGCGGCGACCAGGGCGGAGAAGTCGTCGACCGTGGGCTGGTCCGGCAGGACCTCCTCGTGCCGCTGGAGCAGCCACGGGACGTCGATGTGGATGAGGGGCGGCATCGCTCAGGCGGCCTCGCCCTTGGCCTGGGGTTCGTCATCGGGGAACGCGGCCGCGAACTCCTCGGCGTGAGCGGTGAAGAAGCTCCGGAACGCCTCCGCGCCCTCCTGCAGCGCCCGGTGGCGGGCGATGTCGGCGGCGGCGGCCTCGCGCACCAGCGCCTTCATCGACGTACCGCGCTCCTTGGCGATCTGGCGCAGGTCCTCCAGTTCACGGTCAGTGAACTCCACGTTGAGAGCTGGCATGCACCAAAGGTACCGCTCGGGTACTCACCCGTAAATATCAGCAGGTCGGAGCGACTTCCTCCCGGTACCTGCTGAACTCCGGGGCCATGTCCGTTCTCCGCCGGTGACGCGACGCCCACGCACACGGTCCACACCCCCAAGCAGTCCGGTGGCCCCACTCTCGCCCGCCGTCCCCGGCGGGGCAACACGGCGCGCCCGCCGTGCGCGCGCGGAAACGGGCGGGGGCACTCGCGGCCACGGGCACCGACTCCATCGGACGCGCCGCCCGGGATCCCGCACATATCACATCAAAACGTGTCTTATTTCATTTATGCACACACCTTCGCGGCGTACCCTGCTCCAAGCCCCGTTCGCTGCCGCCGGCGCGGGACTGCTGGCTGCCTGCACCGACTCCGGCTCCCACCCCCGTTCCGGCCCCGCGGCCGCGGCGACCGTCCAGGGGGACTTCGTTCCGCCCGGGCCGAAGGGATATGTCGAGCCGTCGGGTCCCGAGGTGCGTGCCGCCGAGCGCAGACGCGGCTCCGGCCCGGTGCGCATGCTCAGGTTCACGGCCGCCGAGAACACCCTGGACCTGGGCGGGCGGCAGGTGCGCACCTGGGCGTACCACGAGCAGGTGCCCGGCCCGCTGGTACGCGTCACCGCCGGTGACGTCCTCAGCCTCACCCTCGCCAACCGGCTGCCGGACACCACCACCCTGCACTCGCACGGCGTGCGCATGCGCTGTGACATGGACGGCGTCCCGGGCCTGACCCAGAACGCCATCGCGCCCGGGACCGACTTCACCTACCGCTTCACCGTCTCCCATCCGGGCACGTTCCTGCTCCACTCCCACGTCGGCATGCAGCCCGACCGCGGTCTGTACGCCCCCTTCATCGTCGACGACCCCCGGGAGCCCCTCGCCTACGACAAGGAGTGGGTCATCGTCCTGGACGACTGGCTCGACGGCGTCGAGGGCTCCACCCCCGACCGGGTGCTCGAACAGCTCATGCCCAAGGGCATGAGGATGGAGAGCATGGCCATGGGCCCCGAGCCGGCCCGGACCCGTTCCGGCGGGACGGCGGCCCCGCACGCCTCGCACTCCCGGGCCGCCGGCGGGCCCAGCCGGATGCTGCACCACGCGCGCAGCCCCATGCTGCACGGGGACGCCGGCAGCGTCGACTACCCCCTCTACCTCGTCAACGGCCGCACCGCCGGCCACCCCTCGGTGTTCCGGTGCCGGCCCGGCGACCGCGTCCGGCTGCGCATCATCAACGCCGGTTCCGAGACCGCCTTCCGGGTGGCGCTGGACGGGCACCCGATGACCATCACACACACCGACGGCTACCCGGTGCGGCACACCGAGACCGACGCGCTCCTCCTCGGCATGGCCGAGCGCTACGACGTCCTCGTCACCGCCAAGGACGGCGTCTTCCCGTTCGTCGCCCTGGCCGAGGGCAAGAAGGGCCAGGCCCTCGCCGTCCTGCGCACCGACAAGGGCCGGACCGTTCCCCCGGCCTCCGTCCGCCCGGACGGGCTCGACCGGAAGGTGGTCCCGGCGCGGCGCCTGCGGCCGGACGACTCCGTGGCCCTGGACGACCGCGATCCCGACCGCGAGATGCGCATCAGGATCACCGGCACGATGGAGAAGTACGACTGGGGCTTCGACCACCGGCCGTACTCCGTCCGTCAGCGCCACCCGGTGCGCGCCGGTGAGCGGGTGCGGCTCACCCTCATCAACGCCACCGACATGTGGCACCCCATGCATCTGCACGGCCACACCTTCTCCGTCGCCGGCCTCGACGGCGCGGGGGCGCGCAAGGACACGGCCATCGTGCTGCCGCACCGCAAGCTGGTCGTGGACTTCGACGCGGACAACCCCGGGCTGTGGATGCTGCACTGCCACAACCAGTACCACTCGGAGAGCGGCATGATGACCATCCTCGGCTACCACACCTGACCCGGGGCCCGGGTGCCCTTCCCTACCCCTGGTCCGCCGTGAACGAGGCCATCCAGGCCAGCGCCGCGTTCCAGTTGACGGCCGTCTCGTTGGTGGACCAGGACTGGATGTCGTCGATGTAGCAGAACTGACCGGTGCAGCCCGTCAGTCTGTCCTGCGCGTAGGGGTCCTGGATGCCGGAGTTGGGGCCGCCGGCGAGGGTGCCGTGCGGCGGGTCCGGGAGCCTCGGGTCGAGTTCCCAGGCGTACCAGCGGCTGTGCTGGTGATGGGAGGCGACTTCGCCGTAGCCGGTGACGTAGGAGATGTTCAGCGCGTTGCGGCCGAGCAGGTAGTCCATGCTCTCCAGCGCGCCGTCCCGGTACTTCGCCGCGCCGGTGAGGTCGTAGGCCGTGGCGATGACGTGCGCGTTGTTCAGTACCTGGGCGTTGGAGCCCCAGTCGTAGACGTTGCCTTCCGGGGCGTACGGCAGGCCGTAGGGCTGGGACGCGGCGGTCGCCAGATAGGTGTCGGCGGCCCTGATCACCGACCGGCGCACCCGGTCCCGGCCGGGCAGCCGGTTCGGCACGGTGGCCAGGTCGAGCCGGCCGGCCGCGGCCGTGCGGCCCCAGTCGAACCCGAGCGGGCCGAAGACGTCCGCGGTGTGGACCGGCGACTTCAGCACATGGTCCGCGAACTCCTTCTCGCCGGTGGTGAGATACAGCTCCGCGGCCGCCCAGTAGAACTCGTCGGACGCGTCGTCGTCGGGGTAGGCCCCGCCGCCGGTTCCGTCGTTCGGGTCCGGGTACGTCCCCGGGTGCGCGAGGGCGGCCCGCCAGGCGGCGCGATGTCGTTCTGCCCGACGGCGGCGTCCCAACGGTTGACGGTGCCGCCCGGGACATCGGCGCACAGCCGCCCGTCGGACAGGGCCGCGCTCGTGTTGCTCGTCGTCCACCACGGCTCGCTGGTGGTGTCGAAGCCGCCGTTCCTGACCTGTTCGGTCTCGTCGGCACCGGCGGGGGCGGCCGGTAACGCGGTGAGCATGGCCGCCAGCAGGGCGGTGAGGGACAGCGTCGCGGTTCTCGGTCGTTTCACGTCTGGGCTCCTCGGGGGGAGGTGCGGGGCGCGCTCCCCTCTCATGGGAGCGCTCCCAGATGCGGACGCCGACCATGCTTGTTCCCGACATGACACCGCGTCAACGGTCCGGACGGGGAAGCCGTTTCGTGGCTCCCCCTCCGGACCGCCCCGGCCTCTCAGACGTCGAGCCGGCTGATGCGCACCGCTCCCCCGGCCTCGCCCGGATACGCGCTGGTGAGCCGGAGACGCAGCCGCGATCCGCGCACCGCGTCGAAGGTGATCACCGTCGGAGTGTCCGAGGCGGTGGCCCAGTCCGTCGTCGCCCCGGTGACCGGGACGTACGCGCGGCCGTCCCACACCTCCACCCCCGCCTCGGCGGGCCGGGCGTGCGTGCCGTCGACCGTGAAGGAGACCGCCACCCGGTCGAGGTTCCGGGGGCGTCCGAAGTCGACCGACACCCAGTCCGCGGGGCGTGCCCCGCCGAACGCGGGCAGCAGCGCCGTGGCCGACTTGGCGAAGGCGTTGGACCAGCCGGTGGCCGGGTCCCCGTCCAGCATCGCGGCGGGCAGGGTGTCCGGGCGGCCGGAGTAGCCGGCGTCCGCGTGCGGGAGGTCGACGGGCGCCGGATGGCCGGGCTCGAAGGGGGTGACCGGTGTGGTGGCCGCCGAGCGGGCCGGGGTGGTGCGCACGCTCACCACGCCCTCGCGCAGGCCGGTCACTCGCGCCGTCACCTCGAGCGTGCCCGGCGCACCGCCGGAGCGGACGATGGCGAGGGCCTTGCCGTGGAAGGCGGTGCGGGTGCTCGCCTGGTAGCGCTCGGCGCTCTCCTCACGGCCGTTGTCGACACCGGCCAGGGAGCCCCCGGTGACGGAGAAGGCGATGAGGTGGCCGGCGTCGGGCACCACCACGCCGTGCGCGTCCACGATCTCCGCGGTCACGAAGGCCAGCGACCGGCCGTCGGCGGCGATGGACTTCCGGTCGGCGGTCAGGCGGACGGCGTGCGGATCACCGGCGGTGCGCAGCACGTCGGTGGCGACGATCCTGCCGTCCCGGCGGGCCACCGCCTTCAGCTCGCCCGGCCGGAAGGGCACCTTCCAGGTCAGGTGGAGCTTGCCCGCGCTGCCGTTGGGGCTGGTGTAGCTGCCGGGACAGGGGCCGCCGGTGAAGGTCTTGTCGTCGCCGGTGGCCTCCGTCGTCTCCAGGTAGGCGCGGCCGTCGGTGGTCCGCTTGACGTCGAACTCCCGCGTCCCGAGCGACTTCCCGTCGAGGAACAGCTCCACGAAGGGCACGTTCGCGTACGCCCAGACCTCGACCGTCTCCCCCTCCTCGTGGTTCCAGCTCATCGGCAGCAGATGGACCATCGGCTCGTCCGTCCACTGGCTGCGGAACAGGTGGTACATGTCCTTCGGGAACCCGGCCGTGTCCACCGCGCCGAAGAAGGACGCCTTCACCGGGAAGACGTCGTACGGCGTCGGCTCGCCGATGTAGTCGATGCCGGACCACAGGAACTGCCCCGTGAACCACTTCCGGTCCCGGTCCTTCTTGTGGCCGTACTCGCCGCTCATCGTCCAGGAGGCGAGGTTGTTGTCGTAGGAGGAGACCTCCCGCCTGCCCGGGGTGTGGTTCTCACCGGTGTTGAGGTGTTCCGGCTCCTGGTACGTACCCCTGGTCGAGGTCTCCGAGGACGACTCGGACTCGAAGAGGAACAGGTGCGGATAGGCGGCGTGCAGCGCGTCCACCGACTGGGCGGTGTTGTAGTTCAGGCCCAGTCCGTCGAGCTTGGCGAGCATGAGGTCGGCCGCCGAGCCCTTGGCCGGCACCCGGCGGTATTTGTCCGAGCCGATGACGAGCGGGCGGGTGTCGTCGGCCGCCCTGATGGCGCCGATGATCCGGTCGGCCATGGCGAGTCCGGCGGTGGACGTGGAGTCGGGGATCTCGTTGCCGATGGACCACAGCACGACGGCGGGCGAGTTGCGGGCGGCGCGCACCATCTCGGTGGCGTCCTTCTCGCACCACTCGTCGAAGAACCGTCCGTAGTCGTACTTGGTCTTGCCGGTGCGCCAGCAGTCGAAGGCCTCCACCATCATCACGATGCCCAGTTCCTCGCAGACCTGGATCATCTGCGGCGAGGGCGGGTTGTGCGAGGTGCGGAAGGCGTTGACGCCCATCGACTTCATGATGGTCATCTGCCGGCGCACCGCGTCGATGCTGATCGCCGCGCCGAGGGCGCCCTGGTCGTGGTGGAGGTCGACACCCTTGATCTTGGTGTGGACACCGTTGAGGGAGAAGCCCTCGTCGGGGTCGAAGCGGTGGGTGCGGATGCCGAAGGAGGTGCGGTGGGTGTCGGTGGTGCGGCCGCCGACACGGAGTTCGGTGTGCAGGGTGTAGCGGTGGTGCGGGGTGCCGAAGTCCCACAACAGGGGCTTCGGGACGCTCAGTTCATGGGTCTCGGTGGCCTCGCCGGAGACGGCGGCCGTGCTCGACGTACGGGCGACCGTGCGGCCGTCGGGACCGGTGACGCGGGACAGCACCTGGACGTCCGCGCCGGTGCCGGACTCGTTCACCACCGTCGTCGCCACCCGGACCAGCGCCCGCCCCGCGGTGACCTCCGGGGTGGTGACGTGGGTGCCCCAGCGGGCCACGTGCACCGGCTCGGTGACCACCAGCCGGGCCTCGCGGTAGATGCCGCTGCCGGAGTACCAGCGACTGCTGGGCAGTTGGTTGCGCACCTTCACCGCGAGGACGTTCCCGGTCCTGCCGTCGGTGTGCACGAGGTCGGTGAGGTCGACGGCGAAGCCGGTGTAGCCGTACGGGTGACGGCCCGCCTCGGTGCCGTTGCAGTAGACGTACGAGTCCATGTAGACGCCGTCGAACTCCACCGAGATCCGCCGGCCGGCGTAGGCGGGCGGCAGGGTGAAGGCCAGCCTGTACCAGCCGAGACCGCCCGGGAAGAAGCCGGTGCCGCTGGTGGTGCCGTGCTCCGTGGTGGGTGTCTGCTCGATGCTCCAGTCGTGCGGTACGGCGACCTGGCGCCAGCCGGAATCGTCGTAGCCGGGCTCCGCCGCACCGGCGTAGGCCCCGCTCCCCTCGGCGCCGCCGTCGGGGTCGGCCGGCGCGAAACGCCAGCCGTCCCGGAGCGGAACGGTGTGGCGTCCCCCCGCCGCGCCGGAGGCGTCGGCGGCCAGTGCCGTACGGGCGCCCAAGAGCGCTCCGGCCGTGGGCGCCGCGGTGGCCGCCACGAGAACCGATCTGCGCGTGACCGTCATCGCTCTCCCTCATTCAAACCCAGAAGTACTCACAACCGATCGCGTTCAAACAGATTCTGACGGCGCCGCGCATGCCGCCGTCAAGGGCCGGGAACCGCACATCCGATCCAGCCGGCACATCGGCCGAAAATCCCCCTTGACCTTGTTCGACGGATCGACCCGGCCGCCGGGAGTCACGGTCCCCGCGGGAGGTGCGCCACGCACTACGCTGGAACGCGCGTGGTACCACCTGTTCACTGTGAGTGTGCGCTGGGAGCGGCGACGATGAGCCGGGTCTATCCGTTCGACGATGCGGCCACGGCCCGGGCCGTCATCGACGACGACGGAACACTGGTCGAGTGGAACGAGGGCGCGCGGCGCCTGCTCGGCCACCCGCCGGAGTCCGTCGTGGGCCGCCCCGCGGCCCGCCTGCTGGCCGGGAAGGGCCTGCCCGAGGCGCCCTTCGGGACCCGCTGGACCGGGACGGTGGAACTGCGCCACCGGGACGGCCGCACCGTCCCCGTGTGGCTGCTCGCCCACCGCCGGCCGTCCGGTGACGGCCACGACGCCGACTGGCTGGTGGTCTCCCCGCTGACCGGCGACCGGCCGCACGCCCTGGACGACGACACGCTGGCCGGGGCGAGCCTCATCCAGTCACCCTGCGCGGTCGCGCTCTACGACGACCAGCTCCGTCTGCGGCGCATCAATCAGGCCATGTCCGAGTTCATCGGGCTGCCCGAGGAGCACGTCAAGGGCCTGCGCATCACGGAGCTCGGCGGGCAGCAGCCGACGGAGGACCTGGAACGGGGCATGCTCCAGGTGCTGTCCAGCGGCCTGCCGCTGGACATGGAGAACACGGGGCACATCGGCGGTGACATCCGGATCACGGCCTGGCTCACCCGGATGGCGCCGATCACCGACGCGGGGGGCAGGGTGGTCGGCGTGTGCCTGGCCGCGCACGACGTCACCGACAACCACCGGGCCCGCCAGCGACTGCAACTGGTCAACGAGGCGAGCGCGCGGATCGGCACCACGCTGAACATCACGCGTACGGCCCAGGAACTGGCGGACATGTGCGTACCCGTACTCGCCGACTTCGTGACCATCGATCTGCTGGACCCGCAGCAGTACGACGGCGAGCCCCCCGCGCGCGTCACGGCGCCCCTGCGGCTGCGCCGCACCGCCCATCAGTCCGTGCTCAACGGCGTACCGGAGGCGGTGGTCCGGCCGGGGCGGGCGGAGCTGTACCCGGACTTCTCCCCGCAGGCCGACGCACTGACCGCGGGACGCACGATCATCGCCTCCGTGGCCGCCGGGAACATGCGCAAGTGGCACACCTGGCACACCGCGCGCGACCAGGTCGTGAGGAGGTTCGGCATCCACTCGACGATGTCGGTGCCGATCCGGGCGCGCGGCCTGACCCTCGGGGTCGCGGTCCTCACCCGGCACCGGCGGCCGGACCCCTTCACCGCAGACGACGCGCTGCTGGCCGAGGAGATCACCACCCGGGCCGCCGTCTGCATCGACAACGCGCGCCGCTACTCCCGCGAGCGCGATACCGCCCTCGCCCTGCAGCGCAGCCTGCTGCCCCGCACGATGCCCCGCACGGCCGCCCTGCAGGCCCGCTCGCGGTACCTTCCGGCGGCCCGGGCCGGGGTGGGCGGCGACTGGTTCGACGTGATCCCGCTGTCCGGGATGCGAGTCGCGATGGTCGTCGGGGACGTGGTCGGGCACGGCATCCAGGCCTCGGCCACCATGGGCCGGCTGCGCACCGCCGTCGGCACCCTCGCCGACCTCGACCTGGCCCCCGACGAGCTGCTCACCCACCTCGACGACCTGGTGATCCGGCTGGCGGAGCAGTACAGCGGCGACGACAGCCCCGGTGAGGTGGGCGCCACCTGCCTGTACGCCGTGTACGACCCGGTGTCCAGGCGCTGCACACTGGCCCGCGCGGGGCATCCGCAGCCGCTGGTACTGCGGCCTGGCGGCGAGCCGCACGAGCTGGAGCTGCCCTCCGGTCCCCCGCTCGGGCTGGGCGGGCTGCCGTTCGAGTCCGCGGAGGTCGAGCTGCCCGAGGGCACCGTGCTGGCCCTGTACACGGACGGTCTGGTGAAGTCCCGCAGAAGGGACCTGGACGTCGGCAGGCGGCTGCTCGGCGAGGCGCTGAAGGCGTACGCGGGCTCCCTGGACGACACCTGCGACCTGGTCCTGCAGACGCTGCTGCCGCCGGGCGAGGTCACCGACGACGTGGCCCTGCTGCTGGCCCGCACCCGGGGGCTGCCCGCCTCCCAGGTCTCGACCTGGGACATCCCCGCCGACCCGGCGCTGGTCGCGCCGATCCGCAAGCAGGTGCTGGGCCAGCTCGAGCGGTGGTCGCTGATCGAGGCTTCGTTCACCGCGGAGCTGGTGGTGAGCGAACTGGTCACCAACGCCATCCGGTACGGCTCGCGGCCGATCCGGCTGCGGCTGATCCACGACGCGGCCACGCTGATCGTCGAGGTGTCCGACACCAGCCACACCGCGCCGCACCTCAGGCGCGCGAAGACGTTCGACGAGGGTGGCCGCGGGCTGCTGCTGGTCGCCCAGCTCACCCAGCGGTGGGGCAGCAGGCACACCCCGGAGGGCAAGACCATCTGGGCGGAACTGGCGCTGACCGGGACGGCTCAGTAGAGCCGCAGCCAGGGCCGTACCTGTTTGCGCGCCTCGTGCAGACGGGACTTGAACGTGCCGAGCGGGATGCCGGCGCGCTCGGCGGCCTCGGCGTAGTCGAGCTGGCAGATGTCCCGGTACACCAGGGGCGCGACCAGGTGCGGGTGCTCGCGTTCCAGCCGGTCCAGGGCCTCCAGCAGGTCCACGCGGGAGCCCGCGATGACGCTGGTGGTGCGCGGGTCGACGTGTTCGGCGGGCTCGATCACGGCGGGCCGCTCGGCCGCCCGCCGCTTCAGCTCCCGGTACTTCTGCCGGCAGCAGTTGGCGACGACGGTGTACAGCCAGGTGCTGAAGCGGCTGCGGCCCTCGAAGCCGGAGATGTGCCGGGCCACCTGGAGCAGCACGTCCTGCGCCGCCTCCTCGGCGTCCTCCCGGCAGGGCAGGAACCGTCCGCAGCGGCGCACCACCTCGGGTCGCAGCACGGTCAGCAGCCGGTCCAGCGCCGCCCGGTCTCCGGCGGCGGCGCTCCGGGCAAGGTCTTCGGCCGTCGCCTCGTCCGGCACGTCGGGGCCCCCTGGAAGTCGATCTCAGGGCAGGCATGATAGTCGTATGCACTCCTTGGAGCGGATCGGCCGCTACCGCCTCCAACGGCGCCTGGGCACCGGCGCCTTCGCCACGGTGTGGCTCGCCCACGACGACGAGCTCGACGCCCCGGTGGCGGTGAAGGTCCTCGCCGAGAACTGGGCGCACCGGCTAGACGTCCGGGAGCGCTTCCTGTCCGAGGCGCGGCTGCTGCGCCGGGCCGGCTCCAGCCGGGTGGTGCAGGTCTACGACATCGGCGAACTCCCCGACGGCAGACCGTACTTCGTGATGGAGTACGCCGACGGCGGCACCCTCGCCGATCTGCTGACGGCCGGTCCGCTGCCGGTGCCGCGGGCGCTCGCGCTGACCGCGCTGGCCGCGCGCGGCGCCGCCGCGCTGCACGAGGCCGGCATCGTGCACCGCGACATCAAGCCGACCAACGTGCTGCTGCACACCGCCCCGGACGGCGAACGGCGGGTGCTGCTCGCCGACCTGGGGCTGGCCAAGAGCCTCGCACAGGCCTCGGTGCTCACCCTGGCGGCCGGCTCGGCGGGCTACCAGCCGCCGGAGCAGGCGGAGCCGGGCGCGGGCATCGACGCCCGCGCCGACGTCTACAGTCTGGGCGCGGTCGGCTACGAGCTGGTCACCGGCACGGTCCCGGGGCCGCCGGGGAGGGTCGTACCGCCCGGGCGGTTGCGGCCGGACCTCGGCGCGGACGCCGAGCGGGCCCTGCTGCGCGCCCTCGAACCGGAGCGCGAGCGGCGCTGGCCGGGAGCGCAGGCGTTCGCGGACGAGCTGGACCGGCTCGCGGCGCCCGCCGGCGGCCGGGTGGGCGGGCGGCTCGACTCCTTCCTGCGGCGGCTCGGCACCGGGACGCTGGTCCTGGCCGCGGTGGTCGCCGCCGTGGCGGCCGCCGTCGCGGTGACGCTGGTGCTGCACCGCCCCGGCTCCGGCGGCCGGACCGAGGTGCGGGACGCCACCGGCCGGGTCTCGGTCGAGGTGCCGGCCGGCTGGGCCCGTGAGCTGCGCGACTCCGGCTGGGATCCGCACGCCCTCGGACTCCCGGCGGGGCACCAGCCGGGCCTGGTGGTCGCCGGCGACCTGTCCCGCTGGTCCGACATGAGGACGGCGGTCGACGGCGTGTTCGTCGGGCTCAGCGAGCACGGCGACGTCGCAGCCCGGGTGAACGCCCTCACCCACACGGGCTGCCACTACGCCGGCTCCCGGAGCTTCACGAGCGCCGACTGGCACGGCCGCGTCCGGGCCTGGAGCGGCTGCCCGGACGGCGGCTCGGTCACGGAGTCGGCCCTGGTACCGGCGGACGGCTCCACGAGGCCGCAGGTGTACGTCCAGGTCCGCGGGCGGGGTGACGGCGACGGGACCGAGGGCGTACTCCGCTCACTGCGGGTCACCTGAGAAACGTTCCGCGCGGGGCGGGGCGGGGAAGGGATTTTGGGGCGAGGCGAACTTTTCCGGCGCCCCGCGCATCGGAGTGTGGTGACGGCGCACCCGGCGCCGGAGGCACGCGCCCGTCGCGTGCCGTGAAGATCCAGGAGTGTTGAGCGACATGGCGTACTCATCCCGGTCCCCGCGGCGCGGGGCCCTGCTCGCGGGCGCGGTCGCCGTACTGAGCCTGCTGACCGCCTGCGGCAGCCAGGACGGCAGCTCCGCGCCCCGGAAGGTGTCGGGCACCGCGGGTCCGGCCACCGAGGCCGGCGGCAGCCCGGCCTCCACCGTCTCCTCCCCCGCCGCCTCCACCCCCGGTGGCGCGGCCTCGTCCTCCGCCCCGAAGACGGGCACGACGTCCGGCGGCACCGGCACCGGCACCGGCACCGGCGGAAAGACCGGCGCCACCAGCACCCGGTGCCACACCTCCGAGCTGCGGGCCGCCGTCGGCCGCAACAACCCCGGCGCCGGCCAGGAGAACTTCCCCATCGTGCTCACCAACAGGTCCGCCCGGACCTGCACCCTGCGCGGCTATCCGGGCGCGGCCTTCGTGAACGCCTCCGGCACCCAGCTCGGCCCCGACCCCAAGCGCTCCACCGGTTCCCCGGCGACCGTCACGCTCAGGCCCGGGCAGAGCGCCTGGGCCGGTCTGACCTTCTCCAACCCGGAGATCAGCGAGGCGAAGACGGCCAGGCCGGCCGGGCTGCTGATCACCCCGCCGGACGAGCGGGACCATCTGAAGGTGGCGTGGCCGGCCGGGGAGGTCCCGGTCGGCGGGAACTCCTCCTCCGTGTTCCTGACCGTCTTCAGCCCCGGCACCGGCGCCTGACCGGCTCCCACCGCCGCGACCGGCCCCGCCGTCCGATCCGGACGGCGGGGTTCGTCTTCGCGGCCCCGGATCGATTCCCGGGCGCGGCGGGCACCCGGTCACCGTGGTGCGCGCGCCGGCGTTTGCTTTCATGAGCGGGCACCACCTGGAGACCGATCCGGAAGGACCCGCCCTGAACACCCCGCTCGCCGAGGCCCTCTCGGCCGTGCTGCTCGTCGCCGTGCTCGCCTGGGCCGTCGTCCGTCCCTTCGGATGGCCGGAGGCGGCGCTGGCCGTCCCCGCCGCCGGGATCGTGATCGCCACCGGCGCGATCCCGCTGGAGCACGCCCGGGCGGAGGCGGAGCGGCTCGGGCCGGTGGTGGGGTTCCTGGCGGCGGTGCTGGTGCTCGCCCACTTCTGTGACGTGGAGGGGCTGTTCCAGGCGTGCGGCGCGTGGATGGCGCGCGGGGCGGCGGGCCGTCCGGTGCGGCTGCTGACGGCGGTGTTCGCGCTGGCGTCGGCGATCACGGCCGTGCTCAGCCTGGACGCCACCATCGTGCTGCTGACGCCCGTCGTCTTCGCCACCGCCGCGCGCACCGGCGTACGGCCGAAACCGCATGTGTACGCGTGCACCCACCTGTCCAACACGGCGTCGCTGCTGCTGCCCGTGTCCAACCTGACGAACCTGCTCGCCTTCGCGGCGAGCGGGCTGGGCTTCACCCGGTTCGCGGCCCTGATGGCGCTGCCCTGGCTGGCGGCGATCGGCGCCGAGTACCTGGTGTTCCGGTGGTTCTTCGCCCGGGACCTGACGGCCGCCGCCCCGGTGCCCGGGGAGGTCGCCGAGGCGCCGCCGCTGCCGTTGTTCGCGCTGGTGACCGTGGGCTGCACACTGGCGGGGTTCGTGGTGGCGTCGGCGTTCGGGGTGGACCCGGCGTGGGTGGCCGCGGCGGGCGCGCTGGTACTGGCCGGGCGGGCGCTGCTGCGGCGCAGGGCGACCCCCCTGGCCGTCGTGCGGGCGGCGGCCCCTGCGTTCCTGGCGTTCGTGCTGGCGCTGGGCATCGTGGTGCGCGCGGTCGTCGACAACGGGCTCGCGGACGTGCTCGGGCACGTCCTGCCCGGCGGTACCGGGCTCGCCGCGCTGCTCGGGACCGCCGCGCTGGCCGCCGTGCTGGCCAACCTCATCAACAACCTGCCGGCCGTGCTGGTGCTGCTGCCGCTCGCCGCTCCGGCCGGTTCCGGCGCGGTGCTCGCGGTGCTGCTCGGGGTGAACATCGGCCCCAACCTGACGTACGCCGGGTCGCTCGCCACCCTGCTGTGGCGGCGGATCGTGCACCAGCACGAGCACGGCGTGAACCTCGGGGAGTTCACCCGGCTGGGTCTGATCGCCGTGCCCTGTTCGCTGTCGGTGTCGGTGGTGGCACTGTGGGGGGCGCTGCAGATTCTCTGAGGGTTTTTGTGAGCCGAGGGAGGCCTGCCGGATGCGCGTGATCGCCTGGCTCGTCGAGGGCACCTGGCCCGCCTGCGTGGACGCCGTACGCACCCACGCCCCGCCGGACGCCGAGGTGGTGCTGCTGCATGTGTCCGGCCCGGACGTGCCCGGGGTGGCGCACGGCGCCTTCGCGGGGCTTCTGGGCCGCGGCCATCCCGAACGGGACCCGGGCGGGCTGCTGGAGGCGCTGGAAGGCACTTCGGCCACCGGGCTCCTGGACGCGGCGGCCGGGCGGCTGGGGCGGCCGTGCGCCCGCGCGGAGCGGTCCGGGCGGGTCGAGCGGGAGGTGGTGGCCGCCGCCGAGGGTGCCGATCTGCTGGTGCTGGCGCGGGACGGCGACCGCTCGCGGCTCGGGCCGCGCAGTCTGGGTCCCGCCGTCCGGTTCGCCGTCGACCACGCGCCCTGCCCGGTGCTGCTGGTCTGGCCCGAACCGGCCCCCGGTCTCGCGACGATCCCGCCCCCGCCGCCGCATCACCACCACTGAGCCGGCCACGGGTCAGTGGTGATGGTGTCCGCCGCCCCCGCCGTAGCCGCCGCCCCATGAGCAGTAGGACGGGTGGACGGAGCAGAAGTCGGGGCTGGGTGAATCCGGCGGCGGGGCGGTGGACCCGGCCGCCGTCGGGGTGGGCGACGAGGACGGGGGCTTCGCCGCCCTGGGCGTGACCTTGGCCGACGGGGACGGCGCGGGGGTGCTGTCGATGTCCCAGTTGACGATCTGCATCTCCAGGTCCGGGCCCGCGGTGTCGACGCTCCAGCGCTGGACGGAGGTCGCGGTGCGGGTCTTGAGCACGAGGGCGCCGGAGCCGTCGGTGGCGGCCGGGGCCAGCGCCAGGTCCTGGTCCGAGCGGGGCACGAGGGCACCCTGGAGGGTGAAGTCGTAGCGGATGTCCTTGGCGGCCTTCGCGGTGGCCGAGCAGGGGGCGAGCCGGACCGAGTAGCCGAGGTGGGAGTCCAGGCACAGGTCCGGTGCGGAGGCGTTGCGCAGCAGCCCGTCGGTCTCGTACTGCCACTGCTGGACGGGGGCCGAGGAGCAGGCGGTGAGTTCGGTCTCGGCGCCCTTGACGGCCTCGTCGCCGACGACGTCCACGCACAGGCCGGAGGCGAGGTTGTGCAGCCGGCCGCGCAGGGCTCCCTGGCTGGTCCCGCTCGAGCCGGCCCAGGACGGCCCCCCGTCGGCGGAACCCTTGCCCGGTGTCCGGGAGGGGGTGGCGCCGGGGGCGGGTGCCGGATCGTCGCCCGAGCTCAGCACCGACCACAGGACGAGCGGCAGCACCACCAGGCCGCTGACCGCGGCGGCGGCGAGGGCGAGGTCGCGGCGGCGGGCGCGCCGGGCGGCCCGGTGCGCGGACCGGCGGGAGGGGCCGGACGGGGGCGCGCCGGCCGGGGTGGCGGGCGCGGCCCCGCGGAATGCCGCCGCGGGCGCGGGGGCGAAGGCCTCGCCTCCGGGCGGCACGGGGGCCGGTCCGGGGTCCGGGGCGGTGGCCGCGTCGGGCAGGGTGGCGCGGGCCTCCAGGTAGGCGCGGGCACCCCAGCCGAGGACGGCTTCGGCGAGGGCGAGACCGAGTCCCGGGCTGAACTGGGCGAGTTGGTCGGCAGTCTGCCGGCAGTGCCGGCAGCCGGCCAGGTGCCGTCGCAGATCGGGGTCGACGTGGACGCCGCCGCGCCGGAAGGTGACGTCCAGCATGCGCAGGTACCGCCGGCACTCGGTCTCGGGGGCGAGTTCGCGGTGCGCCTGGAGGCATTCCTCGCGCAGCCGTTCGCGGGCGCGGCCGAGTTCGACGCGGGTCTCCTCCTCGTCCTGGCCCAGCAACGCGGCCGGGACGGCGAGGGGTTCGGCCTCGACCTCGATGTGCCACAGCACGGCGCGGGCGGACTGGGGCAGCCGCTGGAAGGCGCGGGACAGCAGCCGCCGGCCGGGCGGCGGGAGCAGCCGGGCGGAGGCCCGCTCGCCGGTCGCGGGGTTCGTACGCAGGGCGGGGTGAAGCAGCTCCTGACGGCCGTCGCCGTCCCACTCCGCGGCTATCCGGCGGACGGTGACCAGCAGATGGGGCCGCCAGGCGGCGGACGGACCCGACTGTCTGATGGACTCGCCGAACAGCCGGGTGAAGGCGGCGGTGGTGAGCATGCCGGCGGCCCGGGGCCCGTCGGTGCACAGCCGGGCGTAGGCGAAGGCCGCTTCCCAGTGCCGGTCCAGGAGTTCGCCGACCGGGTGCAGCGCGGGTGACGTTCCTGTCCACTTCCTCAGTTCGGCGCTCAGCCGCTCGTCCGGGACTTCGAACCGGCGGCCGGTCGGCGCGGAATCCGACCTGCCTGCGTCATTCACCGCTGCATTCCTCCAGACGCGACAAAATTAGTCCATACCAAGGGGTATGGACAGGATTCGGCATCTCGAACACCGCCGTGGCAGCTCTTTTGAAGCGTGGGGGGCGTACGGAGCGGCCTGGCGCATGCAGCGGAAAATGTAATTGTCTGCGCGCCGACAGCGCACACTTTTACACAGTCAGGCACTAGGGAACAAGAGATCTCCCGGTTCCGAACAACGGAATTCCAGCGGTTGGCCTTTTGACAATTTGTCAAGAAAGCCTTTGCGTCGTATTACCGCGGTTCACACCCGCTCGCCAGGCGCCCGGCGGTAACTCGGCGCCGGTCCGCGCGGCACGGGCGCGCCCCGCGCGGACCGGCGGCGGGCCGTCAGTGGCCGCTGATCGCGCGCGGCGTGTAGGGCTGCTGGAGTTCCTCCATCTCCTTATCGCTCAACTCGAGTTCGACGGACGCCACCGCGTCCTCGATGTGCCCCGGCCGGGCGGCGCCGACGATCGGCGCGGCCACCGTGTCCCGGTGCAGCAGCCAGGCCAGTGCCACCTGGGCGCGCGGCACACCCCGGTCCCCGGCGATCCGGGTCACCGCGTCGACGATCGAGCGGTCGCCGTCCAGGTACAGGCGGCTGCCGAAGGCGTCGCCCGCGCTGCGCTCGGTGACCGTGCCCCAGTCGCGGGTGAGCCGGCCACGGGCGAGCGGGCTCCACGGCAGCGTGCTCACGCCCTGGTCGGCGCAGAGCGGGAGCATCTCCCGCTCCTCCTCGCGGTAGAGCAGGTTGTAGTGGTTCTGCATGGACACGAACCGGGTCCAGCCATTGAGGTCGGCCGTGTACTGGGCCTTGGCGAACTCCCAGGCGTACATCGAACTCGCCCCGATGTAGCGGGCCTTGCCCGCCTTGACCACGTCGTGCAGCGCCTCCATCGTCTCCTCGACGGGCGTGGTGTGGTCGTAGCGGTGGATCTGGTAGAGGTCCACGTAGTCGGTGCCGAGGCGGCGCAGGCTGTGGTCGATCTCGGTCAGGATGGCCTTGCGGGACAGGCCGGCGCCGTTGGGGCCGGGGCGCGTCCGGCCGTGCACCTTGGTGGCCAGCACGATCTCGTCCCGGTCGGCGAAGTCGCGCAGCGCCTTCCCGACGATCTCCTCGCTGGTGCCGTCGGAGTAGACGTTGGCGGTGTCGAAGAAGTTGATGCCCGCCTCCAGCGCCTGCCGGATCAGCGGACGGGACGCCTCCGCGTCGAGCGTCCACTCGTGCGTACCACGGTCGGGCAGGCCGTAGGTCATGCAGCCCAGACAGATCCGCGACACGTCCAGGCCCGTCGAACCGAGCTTCACGTACTGCATCGTTGCTGCTCCTGCCTTCAGGGGCGATGGTCACTCAGGAGCGTACGTCGGGCTCCCGGCGCCGACTTGACCACGGCCGCGGGCGGACGGTTGGATTTCCGGACGTGCCACGCCGGTACTGAGCGGGGCCATGACCGCGATGCGATGGAGCGGACGTGCTGACGAAGGGTGCCTCCCGGGCGGGAGGCCGGGGGACGACGGCCGGCGCCGCACTGCTGGCCGTGGCCCTCGCCGCGACCGCGCTGGCCGGCTGCGGTTCCGGCGCCGCGGTCGAGGCCGCCAGGCCCCTGAAGTACCGTCTGCCGCCGCGGCACGCCGGCTTCGACTACCAGATCGGCGGCGCCTATCCCCCGGCCCGTGGGGTCCGCGTCGTCAGCCGCGACCGGTCCGACTCCCCCGCGCCCGGCCTGTACAACATCTGCTACGTCAACGCCTTCCAGGCCCAGCCCCAGGAACGCTCCGACTGGCCCGCCGACCTGCTGCTGCACGACGGCCGCGGCAGGCTCGTCATCGACGAGGACTGGAACGAACCACTGCTGGACATCCGCACCCCCGCGAAGCGGGGCCGGGTGGCGGCGCGGGTGAACCGGTGGATCGACGGCTGCGCGAAGAAGGGCTTCGACGCCGTGGAGCCCGACAACTACGACAGCTACACCCGCTCGAAGCATCTGCTCACCGCCGCCGACGCGACCGCCTTCATGCGCCTGCTCACCGGGCACGCGCACGCCCGGGAACTGGCCGTCGGGCAGAAGAACACCGCCGAGCTGGCCGCCCGACGCGGGGCGGCGGGGCTGGACTTCGCGGTCACCGAGGAGTGCGGGCAGTACGACGAGTGCGAGGTGTACGCCAAGGCGTTCGACGACCTCGTGGTGGACATCGAGTACACCGACCGGGGCCTGCGCAAGGCCCTGGCGCGCTGGGGCGGCCGGCTGAGCATCGTCCGCCGCGACGTGGACGTCTCCACACCGGACGCGCCGGAGTACGTCCGTAAGGTGCGCTGAGGGGGCCGACCGGCCCTCGTGCTGTGCCGCCTCCCGGTGACCAACCGGCGTGGCGCGGTCCTACAGTCGTACCGTCGACTCATCCTCGGCCCCAGACGACCGGCAGTCGGCCGGTCCAGGCCGCCCGGAGGACACCAGGTGCCGACACGTCCGACCATCCTGAGATGCCTGGCGGGGGCGGCGCTGCTGCCCCTCGCCCTCGTCACCCCCGCCTGGGGGCAGCCCACCGCCGCGCCGGCGCCGACCGCGCCGTCCCGGGCGGGCGAGCAGCCGTCCACCCTGTGCGCGCCCGCCGGTGCCCTGCGCGGCGCCCATGGCCAGCTGGCCGTCGTCAGCATCTGCGCGGGCAGCGGCACCCCGCAGCTGACGGTCTCCGCCCCGGCGAGCTGCCGGCGCGCCGGCGTCCGGGTGCGCTACACCTGCCGGACCGAGGGCACCTGGACGGCACACCGCGCCGGCCGGACGCTGGCCACCGGAACGCTGCCGGGCGCACAGGAGTACCCGGGCCCCGGTACCTACGACATCTCCGCCGACGTGCGCGTGCGGTCGGCGCCCGCCGGTGTCGATCTGCGGGGCACCGTCGAGGCCACGCTCACCGTGACCGCGCCCAGGGTGAAGCCCACGCACGCCGTCACCGTCGACCGGACCACCCTGCGGCGCAACGCGACCACCACACTGACCTACACGGTCCGCCGGGACAGTGACGAGGGCGACGGCAGCGCCCGGCTCGGGCTCATCGGCGACGCGGCCACCGGTGTGCGGATCGCCACGGCCGACGCCCGCTGCGTCAACCCGCTGGTCGGCCGGTACCCCTCGAAGACCCGCCTGCGGCACTCCCTGGACTGCGCGCTGACCGCGCTGCAGCCCGGCCACCCGGAGACGGTGAAGGTCCGCGTCACCGTCGGGCCCGACTGCTCCACGGTGGTCTCCAAGCTGGGCTACTGGGTACCGCAGGGCCAGTCCCTGTACACCGGCGGGATGCTCGCCGGGCCGACGCTGACCTGCGGTTAGGTCCACACCTGGCGGGGCTGGGGGCGCTCCAGCAGGTCCAGGGCGCTCTCCCAGGCGAACCCGGGCCGTCCGCCGTCCTCCCCGGGCGGGCCCGCGTACGGCTCGCTGAAGCGGACGCCCATCCCGCGCAGCCGTACCAGGCTCTCCCGGTACGCGGGGTGGGCGGCCAGCGCGTCCGCCACACAGGGCAGGACGGCGATCGGCACGTCCATCCCCGCCGCCTCGCAGAGCGTGCCGACGGCGAGCGTGTCGGCGAGGCCGGCCGCCCACTTGTTGACCGTGTTGAAGGTGGCGGGCGCCACCACCACGGCGTCCGGCGGCGGGAACGGGCGCGGATCGGCCGGGGAACGCCAGGCCGACCGGATCGGGCGGCCCGTCAGCTCCTCGACGGCCGCGGTGTCGAAGAACCCACCCATCGCGACCGGGGTGGCTATGACCCCGACCTCCCAGTCCCGTTCCCGGGCGGCGCCGATCAGCCTGGTGACTCCGTCGGCGATCCCGGCCGCGCAGACGATGACGTAGAGAAAGGGCCTGCCTGCCTGTGAGGTCATCGCACGACCCTACTGAACACGATCCCGCTGAACCGGGAAGGGCGGCCCGGGGCCGCGGCCCCGGGCCGCCCGGGCTTCCTCAGCCGGCCGGTTCGGTCACCCCGATCGCGCTCACCGGGCAGGCGCGGGCCGCCTCCCGGACCATCGGGTCGCCCCCGCCGTCCTCACGGCCAGGGAGCAGGGTGCTGTAGCCGTCGTCGTCCTGGGTGAACACGCCCGGCGCGGCCAGCGCGCACTGGCCGGCGCCGATACAGCGGTCCTTGTCGATGTCGATGTGCATGACCAGAGCCTCTTACCAGGTCACGGGGAGTTCCAGCATCCCCTGGATCGTGTCGCCGGGTTTGAACGGGATCTCCTCGGCGGGCGCGGCCAGCCGGAGCCCGGGGAGCCGCTCCAGGAGGGTGCCGAGGGCGATCTCCAGTTCGGCGCGGGCCAGGTTCTGGCCCAGGCACTGGTGGATGCCGAAGCCGAAGGCCACGTGGTGGCGGGTGGAGCGGTGGAAGTCCAGGGTGTCGGGGTCCTCGAACACGGACGTGTCGCGGTTGATCACCGAGGTGGCGAAGAGGACGCCCTCCCCGGCCCGGATCGTGGTACCGGCGACCTCGATGTCCTCCAGGGCCAGGCGCAGCAGCCCGTCCGCGATCGAGAGCATCCGCATCAGCTCCTCGACGGCGGCGGGCAGCAGCGCCGGGTCGGCGCGCAGCTCGGCCAGCCGGCCGGGGTGCCGCAGCAGCGTGTAGGTGCCGAGGGAGATCATGTTGGCGGTCGTCTCATGGCCGGCCACCAGCAGGATGACGGCCAGCGCCACCACGTCCCGCCGGTCCAGCTCGCCGGTGCGCAGCCGCTGGTGGACAAGGTCGTCCAGGACGCCGTCGCCGGGTTCGGTCTGCCGCTCCTTGGCGTCGATCAGCCCGCCGAGGTACTCCTCGAGCCGCTGGCGCGCCCCCTGCGAGTCGGCGGCCGTGGGGCCGCGCAGCAGCGTGCGGGACTGTTCCTCGAAGAACTCGTGGTCGGCGTACGGCACGCCGAGCAGACCGCAGATGACCATGGAGGGCACGGGCAGGGCGAAGGCGGAGACCAGCTCGGCCGGCGGGCCCTTCTCGATCATCGCGTCCAGCAGCCCGTCGACGGTCCGCTGGATCGTGGGGCGCAGCCCGGCCGCGCGCTTGAGGGTGAACGACGGGATCATCATCCGCCGCTGGGTCTGGTGGACCGGGTCGTCGACGCCGAGCAGCGCCACCCGGCGGTCCCGGACGGCCGCGAAGCGGGCGGTGGGCACGGGGAAACCGGGGCGGGTGCGGTCGGTGGACAGGCGGGGGTCGGCGAGCAGCGCGCGGGCGGTGGCGTGGCCGGTGACCATCCAGACCTCGCGGCCGTCGAAGAGGGTGACGCGGGACAGGCTCCGCCCGTCGCGCAGCGGGTCGTATCCGGTGGGCGGGTGGTAGGGGCAGTTGCGGTCCTGGGGGAAGGCGACGGGGTCGGCCGGGGTCCCCGGGCCGGTGATGTCCGTCAGTTCCGTCATGGAAAGACCTCGCAGACGAAGAGGTGCGTCGTGCCGATCTTCATTAGATGCCCGAGGCACCTATGGGGCGACGGCAAGTTCGGCCAGATCGGCGCACGTCGCGATGTGGCCGAAGAGCGCGCTGACCAGGGAATGGAACGCGCCGAAATTCATTTGCCGGTGCGGGCGCGGCGGCCCCAGGATCGCCCCATGCTTCTTACAGACTCCCTCCTGCCGACGCCCGCTGCCACCGTCCTCGCGGTGCGGGGCCGACAGCAGCCCGGCCGTCCCGGGAGGCCCGGTCCCGCGCGCCCATGACGGGCGCGCTGCTCGCGGGCCTGCTCGCCGGGTACGGCATCGCCGTACCCGTGGGCGCGGTCGGGACCTATCTGGTCTCCCTCACCGCCCGCACCTCGCTGCGCACCGGCGCCTCGGCGGCGCTCGGCGTCGCCACGGCCGACGGCCTGTACGCACTGCTCGCCACCGTCGGCGGCGCCGCCCTCGCGGCGGAGCTGCGGCCGGTGCTGAGCCCGCTGCGCCGGGCCTCGGCACTGGTCCTCGCGGTACTCGCGGTGCGGGCCGCCCTGCTCGCCGTGCGGCAGTACCGCGCCCAGCGGCTCGCCACCCGCCCCGAGCGGCCGGTTCCCGGCGCGGCACGGGCGTATCTCGGCCTTCTCGGGATCACCCTGCTCAATCCCATGACGGTGATCTACTTCGCGGCGCTGGTGCTCGGCAGCGGCACCGCGCAGGACGGACGGCCGCTGGAGCGCGTGGCGTTCGTGGCGGCGGCCTTCGCCGCGTCCGCGAGCTGGCAGCTGCTGCTGGCCGGCGGGGGCGCGCTGCTGGGCCGCTCACTGACCGGTCACCGGGGGCGGCTGACGACGGCGCTGTTCTCCAGCGCCGTGATCCTGGTGCTGGCGGTGCGGATGACCACATAGCCAGGACCGGAGTTCACCCGCGCGGGTGACGGGGCACGCGGTACGGATGATTCGGGCGGCCGCGCGTGTTGTGGCCGTCCGGAGCACCATCCGCCGGACCGAGGAAGGAGACGGATCCCATGCCACTTGAGGGCGAGTACGAACCCAGCCCGACGCAGTGGGTGCGCGAGCAGGTCGAGCTGTACGAGAGTTCCGGGGGCACCAAGGGCACGACGCTGCGGGACACCGGGCTCCCGGTCATCGTGCTGACCACCCGGGGCGCCCGGAGCGGCAAGATCCGCAAGACGCCGCTGATGCGGGTCGAGCACGACGGCCGGTACGCGGCGGTCGCCTCGCTGGGCGGTGCCCCCAAGCATCCGGTCTGGTACTTCAACGTGAAGTCCGATCCGCACGTCGAGCTGCAGGACGGGGCCGACAAGCGGGACATGCGGGCCCGGGAGATCACCGGTGCGGAGAAGGCCGAGTGGTGGGAGCGGGCGGTGGCCGCGTTCCCCCCGTACGCCGACTACCAGCGGAAGACGTCCCGGGAGATCCCGGTGTTCGTCATGGAGCCGCTCGACGGGAACTGACGGGTGCCCGCTGCCGGGAGCCGGTTCCGGCCTGGCAGCGGCGCCTTCGAGAAAAATCCGCGCCCGTGGGCATGAACCCGTCCGGGGTCGGGCACCCGTGCGTCAGGCCCCGCCGCGCTCCCCCGTCGCGGCGGGGCCCTTTCGTGCCTCCTGCGCCCGCCGGTCGGTCACGTCGAGGTAGATGTGGTCGGCGGCCGGAACCGTGCTGGCGATCGACCCCTTGATGCGCACGCAGACCTCCTCCACCCGCTCGCTGTCCAGGCCCGGCACCAGGTCGATGCGGGCGGCCACCAGGGTGGAGTCGAGGCCCATCTTCATCGTGAGCAGCGACTCCACGCTGTCGATCTCCGGCTGGGCCTCGAGCAGCGAGCGGATCCTGCCGCTCAGCTCCGGGTCGGCGGCCTCGCCGATGAGCTGGTCCCGGGCGTCACGGCCCAGCCGGTAGGCCACGTACACCAGCAGCGCGCCGATGACGAGCGAGGCGGAGGCCTCCCAGACGACCTGGCCGGTCACCATGTGCAGGGCCATGCCGATGAGGGCGACGGTCACACCGAGGACCGCCGTGCCGTCCTCGGCGACCACGGTGCGCAGCGCCGGGTCGCGCAGCGCGGCGCGGCCGCCGCCCTGCCGCCGCACCTGGTGCAGTGCCCGCATCAACGAGGCGCCCTCGGCCAGGAGCGCCACGCCCAGCACGATCAGGCCCGCCACATAGCCGCTGAACTTCTCCTCCGTGCCGTTGCGCAGCGCCTCGAAGCCCTGGAAGAAGGAGAAGCAGCCGCCCATCACGAAGATCCCGACCGCGGCGAGGAGGGACCAGAAGAACCGCTCCTTGCCGTAGCCGAAGGGGTGCCGCCGGTCGGCGGGACGGCTGCTGCGGCGCAACGCGGCCAGCAGGAATACCTCGTTGAGGCTGTCGGCGACGGAGTGCGCGGCCTCCGACAGCAGCGCGGGCGAGCCCGCGAGCACCCCGCCGAGGCCCTTGGCGACGGCGATCACCAGGTTCGCGGCCAGCGCGACCAGCACGGTGACCTTGGTGTGATGGTCGCCGCCCGAGTCGCCCGTTCGCTGGGCTCCCTTCTCGCCGTTTCGGTCCTCGGCCGTCCGTGCGGCCGTCTGCTGATCAGAGGATGTCCCACTCACCTAGCGCCGACTGCCCCCGCTCCACCGGATCACACCGTGCCGAAGGGCGAAAAAGGGGAACGCGTGGTGGCGAGAACGTGCGCCCGCGCACGGCGAGGAGGAGAGATGGGCGGCGACGGCAACAGGGCCTACGGCCACGAGACGTTCAGCCGGTCCAGAAGCCACTTCGATGACCGGATCACCGCCGACGGCCGGGCCGGCTGGCCGGTCACGGCCGGGCGTTACCGGCTGGTGGTCTCCCGCGCCTGTCCGTGGGCGAGCCGGGCCGTCGTCTCGCGCCGGCTGCTGGGTCTGGAGGACGCCCTGTCCATGGCCGTCGCGGACCCCGTCCAGGACGACCGGAGCTGGCGGTTCACCCTGGACCCCGGCGGTCGTGACCCGGTGCTCGGCATCCGGTTCCTGAGTGAGGCCTATGACAAGCGGGAGACGGGATATCCGGGCGGGGTGAGCGTGCCCGCGGTCGTGGACGTGCCCAGCGGCAGGCTCGTCACCAACGACTACCAGCAGCTCACCCTCGACCTGGCCACCGAGTGGACGGAGCTGCACCGCGAGGGCGCGCCGGACCTCTACCCGGCCGGCCGGCGCGACGAGATCGACGCGGTGATGGCGGAGGTCTACGCGGACGTCAACAACGGGGTGTACCGCGCCGGGTTCGCCACCCACCAGGAGGAGTACGAGCGGGCGTGCACGACCGTCTTCCGGCGGCTGGAACTGCTCGCCGAACGGCTCGCCGGGCAGCGCTATCTGGTCGGCGACACGATCACCGAGGCGGACATCCGGCTGTTCACCACGCTGGTCCGCTTCGACGCGGTCTACCACGGCCACTTCAAGTGCAACCGCTGGAAGCTGGCGGAGAACCCGGTGCTGTGGGCGTACGCCCGGGACCTGTTCCAGACTCCCGGCTTCGGCGACACGGTCGACTTCGACCACATCAAGCGGCACTACTACCAGGTGCACACCGGCATCAACCCCACCGGGATCGTGCCGCTCGGCCCGGACCTCGGTGGCTGGCTGACCCCGCATCACCGCCAGGAGCTGGGGGGACGGCCGTTCGGGGAGGGGACGCCGCCGGGTGCGCCGGCCCCGGGCGAACGAGTGGCGGCGCGAGGACGCCCCGCATGAGGACCGTTTGACGAGGAAGGAGTCCTCCATGGCGAAGACAAAGAAGAAGAAGCTCCCTCTCGTCTACCAGCCGGTCGGGTTCGTGCTGAGCTGGGCGGGCGGAACATTGGCGGGAATGGCCTTCCGCAAGGCGTGGATGGCGTTCCGGCACGAGGAGGACGCGCCCGACGCGCTGGACCCGGACCGCGGCTGGGGCGAGATCCTGCTCGCGGCCGCGGTCCAGGGCGCCATCTTCGCGGTGGTGCGCAGCGCCGTGGACCGCACCGGGGCCAAGGCCATCGAGCGGACCACGGGCGTGTGGCCGTCCAAGGAGAAGGGCGGTCGGGACTAGAGCCGTTCGTTCGGCTCCTGTCGGATCGGGGAGCGGGGTCCGGTGCCGTTCCTCGCAAGGCGGCGGAGGTGGGCCAGGGGGGGCCCACGGGGCCCCCCCCAAAACCCCCGGGGGGGGGGGCCCGGGCCCCCCCCCCCGCCAGATACAGACCAGAGGGGCCGCGGCCGCAAACACCCG
>NZ_JBHVUH010000015.1:132972-228331 GCF_042884245.1 Streptomyces sp. NPDC058145
TTATTTGTGTGGGGGGCTGGTTTTTGTTTATACCCCCCGGGGTCGGGCCCGGGGGGCTGGGGGGGGGGGGGGCGGGCGGGGCCCCCCCCGCGGGGGGGGGGCCCCCCTGGGGGCCCCCTGGCCCCCCGACGACAACGCGGCGAGGGGCGGTGCCAGGGCCCGCGAGCCCGGCATGATCCAGACGAGAGGGCCAGGTCCGTCATCCCTGCTTCGGTGCCGGCGACGGCACGAGGCGCAGGGTGAAGGAGTGTCCGGCGGGGTCGGCGAAGCCGCGTTCCTCGTACGTCCCCGCCGGGTCCCCCGCCTCGATCGGCCGGCCGCCGAGCCCCACCACCCGGCGCTCCGCCTCGTCCAGGTCGGCGACCAGGAACTCCAGATGGGCCTGCAGGGAGTTCTCCGGGCGCGGCCAGCTCGGCGGGGTCGCGTTGGCGTCCCGGCGGAAGGCGAGCCGGAGGCCGTCGCCGCCCCGGATCTCCACCAGGTTGGCGGACGCGTCCGTCTGTTCGCCGTCCAGGAACTGCCGGTAGAACTCGGCGAGTTTCTCCGGCTCGGCACAGTCCAGCACCACGACGCCCGCGGTCACGAGGGGCATGTTTCCTCCCGGGGAGTTCCGTACTTCTCTGTCTCCCTGCTGATATCCCCGTCCCACCGATTCAGTCGGCGACCAGCCACGCTCCGTCACGCATCAGCTCCCGTCCCGCCAGCTCGTTCTCCTCGCGCCAGGCCTGGACGCGCCGCGGGAGCACGTTGAAGTACAGGTAGCGGGTGGCGAGCCGCCGCGGGTCGAAGCCGGTCTTCCCCGCGAAGACCTCGGCGTCCTCCTCCGGCAGGTCCTCGGGCGCCACGGCCCGTACGGTGCCCTCGACGATGACGACGTCGCGGGTCGGCCCGATGCCCAGCCTGGCCCGTCCGGTGGCCGCCAGGTTGCGCCCGGTGGGGCTCTCGGCCGGGGTGGCGATCAGCAGGGTGGCGCCGTCCCAGACGAAGGACAGCGGGACGAGGTAGGGGGCGCCGCCGTCCGCGCCCGCGGTGGCCACCCAGGCGTCCACGTCGTGCTCCAGCCGGTGGAGGGTGTCCTTCTTGCGCTGTTCGGCGGTGCGGGCGGGCGGCGGGGTCATGGTGGTGCCTCCTCGGCATCGGTTCTCGCTCGTACGACGTGCGAACGCCGTCAAGTGTGACCGTCCGCCTTCCGTCCGCGCACGGAGGCGATCAAGGCGTGTCCGGGCCACCGTCCACGGGGACGTCTGTCATCGGCGCACAAAAGTGGCCCCCACAACTGTTGTCCACCGATGAGCCCGTGCGGGTTACTCGCGGGTATCGTCGCCGCCGTGCCGAAGAGAGCCGCGGCGGTGGGCGCCGACACGGGCGGCCCGTTCAAGGCGTTGCCCCCTGGACTTCCCGACCGCCTCAGACCGTACGCAGCCGAGATCACCGAGGAGGTCGTCCGCGCCATCGGGACCCAGATAGCCGAATACGCGCGCCCGATGGACGACACCTACATGCAGGGCGTGCACCGGGGTGTGGACCACGCGCTGCGCGGACTGCTGGAGCGGATGGCGCAGCCGGACACCGACTGGCGGCCGGTCAAGGAGACGTACGAGCGCATCGGCCGCGGGGAGGCCGAGGAGGGCCGCAGCCTCGACTCGTTCCAGTCGGCGCTGCGGCTCGGCGCCCGGGTCACCTGGCGCCGGGTCAACGCGCTGGTGGACGAGGGGCTGCTCCCCCGCGACGTGCTGGGCGCCTTCGGCGAGGCGCTGTTCCTGCACCTGGACGAGATGGCGGCCGCCGCGACCGCGGCCTACACCGAGGCCCGGCTGCACGCGGCCGGTGAACTCCAGCAGCGCCGGGCCCGGTTGGCGGACCTGCTGACCGCCGATCCGCCGGCTCCGGCGGGGGCGATCGCCGATCTGGCGCACGCCGCGCACTGGACGGTGCCGCGGGCGGTGGCGGTGGTGGCGGTGGACCCCGGCCCCGGCGCGGCTCCGATCGTGCCGCCGGAGTTCCTCACCCGGTTCGACCTGAAGCCCGCGCTGCTGGTGGTGCCCGATCCGGAGGGGCCGGGCCGGGCGCGTGCGGTGGCCGGGGCGCTGCAGGGGCTGCCCGCCGCGATGGGGCCGCCGGTGGCGCTGCACGAAGGGGCGAGATCGCTGCGCTGGGCGACGGAGGCCCTCGGCCTCGTACGGCGCGGGGTGCTGGCCGGCCCGGACCCGGCCGGTGGCGTGTTGCGCTGCCAGGACCACCTGCCCACGCTGCTGCTCCTGCGCGACGACGCGCTGCTGGACGCGATGGCCGAGCGCCGGCTGCGCCCGCTGGACCAGGTCCGCCCGCCGCAGCGGGAGCGGCTCGCGGAGACCCTGCTGGCCCTGCTGCAATCCGGCCGGGGCGTCGCCGAGGTGGCCGCACGCCTCGCGGTGCACCCGCAGACGGTCCGGTACCGGATGCGTCAGCTCGACGAGCTGTTCGGCGACTTGCTGCACGACCCGGAGGCGCGCTTCGAGACGCAGCTGGCGCTGCGGGCGCGGGAGCTGCGCGGGGGTGCCATGGCCCCCGAGTGACTTCCTGGACGGGTGTCCGGTTATTCTGGACACCCGTCCAAGAAATAGAGGAGGCCCACCGGTCATGGAACTCGTGGCGAAGGTGCTGGTCGGCCTGGTGGCCGCGCTGCACGTGTACATCCTGGTGCTGGAGATGTTCCTGTGGCAGCGGCAGCCCGGGCGGAGCCTGCACGGATTCGGTCCGGACCTGGCCCGGGCCACCGCTCCGCTGGCCGCCAACCAGGGCCTGTACAACGGCTTTCTGGCGGCGGGTCTGGTGTGGGGGCTCGTCGCGGCCGGTCCGACGGGGTTCGGGGCGCGGGTGTTCTTCCTGGGTTGCGTGGTGGTGGCGGGCGTGTTCGGCGCCGTCACGGCGAACCGCCGCATCCTGTTCGCCCAGGCACTGCCCGGCGCGGTCGCCCTCGCGGCCGTCCTCGCCGCCCGGTGAACCGGGCACCCCAGGAGGACCCGCGCGCGGCCCGCACCCGCGCCCGGCTCCGTGCGGCCCTGCTCGAGGAGTGCGCCGAACGCCCGCTGGCGGAGGTGGGCGTGGCCGCGCTGGTACGCCGGGCCGGGGTGGGCCGGGCCACGTTCTACGTGCACTACGACGGGCTGGAGGCACTGGCGGTCGACGCCTGCGCGGACGTCGTACGGCAGGCGGTGGACGCGCTGCACGCCTGGCGGGGGCGGCCCGATCCGGTCCACGCCCCGCCGGCGCTGCGGGAGTTCTTCGCGGGCCTCGCCCCGCACGCGGCCCTGTACCGCTCCCTGCTGGCGCCGGGCGGCGGCGGGCCGCTCGGCCGGGTGCTGCACCGGGACCTGCGGGCCCGCAGCCTGGCCGAGCGCGAACTGGCGGGTGCCGCGGACGCCCCGCTGGTCGCCTCGGCGGTGGCCGCGACGTTCGCCGGCGTGCTCGCGGACTGGCTGCACGGGCTGCTGGCCGGGACGCCGGAGGAAGTGGCCGGTCAGGTCTGGCAGTTGCTGGTCGCGCTGCACCGCAGCCGCTGAGCCCTCACTTGCAGCCGACGCCGCTCTTCACCTCCGGCCAGGCCTCCACTCCGGCGGCGGTGCGGACGTAGGCGGTGTCCCGGTCGTCCGTCAGCCACAGCCGCAGTCCGCGGTGGTGGTACCCGGTGTCACGGGCCGTCGCCGGCATCCGCACGTGCGCGCGGTACGGCGCCCGGAGCAGGCCGTCCCGGGCGAGCACGCCCTCGGGGTCACGGGCGTAGGTACGGTCGTCCAGGACGAGGAAGCGGGCCGACTGCCAGCCGCAGTGCTCCGGTCCGGCCGAACCGCTGAGCGTGCGCACCGGTACGCGCCTGCCGCCGCGGTCCGTCCACACCTCGAGGCCCGCCGCCTCGGTGTAGCGCGCGGGGAGTTCGGCGGGATCGCAGGAGGCGTTGGTCTCCGGTCCCCAACCCGGGCGCCCCGGCTGGTCCTTGGCCACCACGACGGCCACTTTGGTGCGCCCGTGGACGTCGAAGGAGTACAGCACCCGGTCCACCTCCGCGCGCTCCGCGCGGAAGCCGTGGTCGGGCTGCACGGGCTCGAACATGTCGAAGTAGAGCTTCAGCCCGTCCTCGGGCGTGTCACCTCCGTCGACCCTGCTCCAGCCGTCGGGTCCGCCGCCGTCGTAGATCTCCCCGTCGCACTCCAGCGCCCGGCCGGCCGCCCCGGAGGCCTGGCGCAGCGCACGCGGACCGGACTCGTCCGTGCTCCGGGTGGCCACGTGGAGCGGTCCGTCGTACGGGGTGGCCGGCGGCGTGCCGCGGACCACCACCCGTACACCGGTGCCGTCGTCGCATCCCACCGCCGCCACGGCCGCCAGTACCGCCACTGCCACGAGTCCCGCGCGCATGTCCCACCCCTGTTCCCGGCTGCCGTTCTCCGCTCCTTGGACGGCGGGCGGGCCCGGAACGTTCAGCGGGCCTCCTGGAACGTCCGCCGGTAGACCTGCGGGGAGACCCCGATGGAGGCGTGCAGGTGCTGCCGCAGGGAGGCACCGGTGGCGAAGCCGACCTCGGCGGCGATCCGGTCCACCGGCAGGTCGCTGGACTCCAGCAGGTGGCGGGCGCGGACGACGCGCTGCTGGATGAGCCAGCGGCCGGGGCTGACCCCGACCTCGTCGTTGAACCGGCGGGCGAAGGTGCGCAGGCTCATCCGGGCGTGCTGGGCGAGCTCGGCCAGGGTGAGCGGCTCGGCCAGTCGCTCCAGGGCCCAGGCACGGGTGGCGGCCGTGCCGGAGGAGCCGTTCTCGGGGACCGGCCGCTCGATGTACTGGGCCTGGCCGCCCTCCCGGAACGGGGGGACGACACAGCAGCGGGCGACGAAGTTGGCCAGGGCGCTGCCGTGGTCGCTGCGGACGAGGTGCAGGCAGATGTCGACGCCTGCGGCGGCCCCTGCCGAGGTCAGGATCCGGCCGTCCTCGACGAACAGCACGTCCGGGTCCAGCGCGACCCGCGGGTATCTGCTGCGGAACAGGTCGGCGACGTGCCAGTGGGTGGTGGCCCGGCGGCCGTCGAGGAGTCCGGCTTCGGCCAGCACGAAGGCCGCGGTGCATATGGAGACGATCCGCGCGTCGGGGCGGATCCGGGCGAGGGCGGCGGCGACGGCCTCCGGCAGCTCGGTGGGGAGGTAGGCGGGAGGGACGGAGGTGACCACCACCGTGTCCGCCGTCTCCAGCAGCTCGGGGCCGTGTTCCACGCCGATCGTGAAGTCCGCGCTGCTGCGTACCGGTTGGCCGTCGACGCTGCAGGTCAGCACCTCGTAGCGGCCGTCGGCGGCGCCGAGGATCCGGCTGGGGATGCCCAGTTCGAAGGGGTAGACGCCGTCGAGAGCCAAAACCGCCACCCGTTCCGGGCTCACTGTGCCACGCATGGCACGATCCTATCGGAGCTTGGCCATCCTGCCATTTCCCGGACGGGCGCCGCCCGGCAGGCTGGGTGACCATGAGCGATGTGAACACGATGCGTGCCATCGGCCAGGACGTCCTAGGCGGTCCCGGGGTCCTGAAGGAGGTACGGGTGGAGCGGCCCGTGCCGCGGCCGAACGAGGTGCTGGTCCGGGTGCGGGCCGCCGGGGTCAACCCGACCGACTGGAAGCACCGGGCGACCGGCGGATTCCTGGGCGAGCCGCCGTTCGTCCTCGGCTGGGACGTCGCCGGCGAGGTCGCGGAGACCGGGATCGGCGTGGCCGCCTTCCGGCCCGGTGACGAGGTCTTCGGCATGCTGCCCTACCCCTTCGGTCACGGCTCGCACGCCGAGTACGTCACCGTCCCGGCCCGCGCCCTGACGCACAAGCCGGCCTCGATCGACCACGTCCAGGCGGGCGCGCTCCCGCTGGTGTCGCTGACCGCCTGGCAGGCCCTGACCGAACACGCCGACGTGCGGCCCGGGCAGCGGGTGCTGATCCACGCCGCGGCCGGCGGGGTGGGGCACGTGGCCGTGCAGATCGCCAAGGCACGCGGCGCGTACGTGATCGGCACCGCGAGCGCCGGTAAGCACGATTTCCTGCGGGAGATCGGCGTCGACGAGGCGATCGACTACCGCTCCACCGACTTCACCGAGGCGGTACGGGACGTCGACGTCGTTCTGGACACCCTCGGCGGGGACACCTCCGTGCGGTCGCTGCGGGTGCTGCGGCCGGGCGGTGTCGTGGTGTCGATCCTGCCGGTCGGCTCGCGGGAGTTCCACGAGGAGGCCGAGCGGCTCGGGGTGCGGGCGGTACGGATGCTGGTGGACGCCGACCGGTCCGGGATGAACGCGGTGGCGGAACTGGCGGAGTCGGGCAGGCTGCGCGCCACCATCGCGGGGACCTTCCCGCTCGCCGATGCCGCCAAGGCGCACGAGCTGGGCGAGACCGGCCGGACGACGGGCAAGCTGGTCCTGCTGGGGGACTGACCTGGGCAGGAGAGGGAGCGCGGGCCGGTCGCCGCCGGCCCGCGCTCGCGCGCCGCCGCCGCTTTGTCACCCACGCCACAGCGCGACACGCGTGAAACCCGAAGACATATGTCAATCGAACATGCTCAAATTCCTTCCATCGAGGGTAACTTGACGGTCGAGGGACATGCTTTTCCGGGCGCGGGTGGGAGGTGGTGCCGTCGTGCGACAGGAGCCCACGCCACGCACCCGGCATCTGCGCGTGCGTGAGGAGCGCGGACACACCGTGCTGGAGTTCAGCGGTGAGATCGACATCGCGGCGGCGGCCGAGATCGTGCCCGCGCTGGACCGGGCGACCGGTCAGCCCGGCGCCCGTATCGTGATCGACCTGCGCGCCGTCGACTTCTTCGACTGCTCCGGGCTGCGCCTGCTGTACCGGGCGCGCGGCCGGGTGCTGGAACGGGGCGGACGGCTGCACCTGGTGTGCACCCATCCGCTGACCCTCCGGGTGCTGCGGGTCACCGGCCTGTCCCGGCTGCTGCCGCCGCAGCCGACGCTGGACGCCGCCCTGGAGCAGTCCGAGGCCGCGTCCGGCTCCCTGTGAGGGTCAGACGCCGCGCGGCTCCTCGAACAGGGCGCTGACGGATTCACCGTTGTGGATGCGGCGCACGGCCTCGGCCAGGGCCGGCGCGATCGACAGGACGCGGAGCTTGTCGGTCTGCTCGTCCGCAGGGGCCGGCACGGTGTTGGTGCAGACGATCTCCAGCACGTCCGGCTGCTCGCCGAGCCGCTTGAGAGCGCCGGCCGCGAACAGCCCGTGCGTGCACGCCACCCGGATCGAGCGCGGCCTCATCTCGCGCAGCTTGTCCAGCAGTTCGAGCACGGTGCTGCCCTTGGCGATCTCGTCGTCCAGGACGATGACGTCCCGGTCGGTGACCTCGCCGATGACGGAGCTGATGCTCACCCGGTCGTCCGCGAACCGCTGCTTGGCGCCGGCCGCCACCTGGGCGCCGATCAGCCGGGCGAAGGCGGCGGCCTCCTTGGCGTTGCCGAGGTCCGGGGAGACCACCGTGGTGCACGTCAGGTCGTACCGCCCGAAGTACTCGGCCAGTTCGCGCAGGGCGTGCAGATGGTCCACCGGTACCGAGAAGAAGCCGTGCACCTGGGGAGCGTGCAGGGTCATGGCGAGCACCCGGCTCGCGCCCGCGGCCACCAGCAGGTCGGCGACCAGCCGCCCGCCGAGGGAGATGCGGGGCGCGTCCTTCTTGTCGGAGCGGGCGTAGGAGTAGTGCGGCATGACGACGGTGATCCGGGCCGCGGAGGCGCCCCGGGCCGCGTCGCACATCATCAGCAGTTCCACCAGGTGTTCCTGCACCGGCCGGACCAGCGGCTGGATCAGGAAGACGTCCCGCTCCCGGCAGTTGGCCTGGAGCTGCACCTCCAGGCAGTCGTTGGCGAACCGGCTGACCCGGGTCGGGCTGAGCGGCACTCCGAGGTGTGCGCAGACCTCCTCGGCCAGCTCGGGATGGGCACTGCCACTGAAGACGGCGATGTCTCGCACGATCCGCTCCTCGCATGATCAGCACGGGCTGCGCCGTCATGCTACTGGCGGCACTCCCCCACCCCGGGCAGCGGTGCGCCGGGCGCGCCAGCCCCGGCCGTGGTACGGCGCGCGCTCCAGGCCCCCTCTTCCGGCCGACTCTCCGGTCTGGCACCGCGTTTGGCGGGCATCAGTGTCAGCAGGAAGGAGGGTCGCCATGACGACTCACGTCAGACGCCTGCCCCGGCGCATGCCGGGCTGGGCCAAGGCGGTGACCGCGTTCGTACTGGTGCTGGTGGTGCTGTTCGCGGGCATCCGGCTGGCCGTACTCCCGGGCATCAAGGACCTGTTCGGCACCGAGACGCACGACCGGAGCGGCCCCGCGCTCCTGAAGTCCATCCAGGACATGAGCCGTTACGACGCCGCCTCCGGCAACTTCCAGGTGGTCGTGGACCTGGAGAAGGACGCGAAGTTCCTGCCCGACGCGATCCGCGGCACCCGCACCCTGTACGTCGGCGCGGGCACCGTGGAGGCCTTTGTGGACCTCGGCGCGATCGGGGACAAGGACGTGTCGGTCGACGGCGACCGGACGAAGGCCACGCTCCGGCTGCCGCACGCGCGGCTCGGCAGGCCGGCCCTGGACCCGGACCGCTCCTACGCCGTGTCCAAGCAGCGCGGTCTGCTCGACCGGCTCGGCGACCTGTTCTCGGACAATCCCAACGGCGAACAGGCGGTGCAGAAGCTCGCCGTACGGCACATCGGCGAGGCCGCGAAGAGCAGCGGGCTGACCGGGCGGGCCGAGTCCAACACCACCGAGATGCTGCAGGGGCTGCTGCGCTCCCTCGGGTTCAAGGAGGTGCACGTGTCCTACGGGGCCTGACCTCAGCCGCCCAGCAGGCCCGGCAGGGCCAGCGCCCCGAGCGCGGTGGCGCCCACCAGCAGCCAGGCCACGTAGTCGCCGACATGGCCCGACTGCAGCCGGCGCAGGGGCAGGGCCCGGTCGGGGGCGCCCACCCGGCCCGGCCGGGCCACGGCGAGCGCGGCGAGGGCCACGGCGAGCAGCGCCGAGAGCAGGCCCAGCAGGACGCCGGCGAGCGTCCAGTGCGCGGACGCGTGGGCGCCGCCGGAGCCGGCCTCGTTGACGGACCGGGACACCAGATCACCGAAGCCCGGGGCCACTCCGGCGGCGAACGCGGCGGCGAGCAGCACGGCGGGCACCGCCGTCATGCTGTCCGGGACACGCCGCAGGATGCCTCGGGTCTCCGGCCGCTCGTCCGAGCCGCTGGTCTCGTACTCGGCGTCCCGCGGGCGTGGCCCCAGGCCGAGGAACACCCGGGCGGTGACCCGCAGCACGGCTCCGCCGGTGACCGCGGACGCGCCCACGAACACCACGGTGAGCGGGCCGCCCACCGACTCCTCGGCGATCGCCTTGCCGAGCGCCGTGCCGAACGGCGGCAGACCGGCGAGGGCGAGGCCGCCGACGGCGAACATCACCGCGAAGGCGCCGAGCTCCCGGGCCCTGCCGTGCAGGGCGTGCTCGTCGACGCTGCCGTACCGGTCGAGCAGGGCGCCGGCGCAGGCGAACAGCGCGGCCTTCACACCGGCGTGGCCGAGGATGTACAGCGCGATCCCGTCGTCGCCCTCGGGGATGAGCACGCCGAGACCGACCAGGAACAGGCCGGTGTGCGCGACCGTCGAGTAGGCCAGCAGGCGTTTGATGTGCCGCTGGTACCAGCACATGGCGGCACCGGTCACGGCGGTGAGCGTGCCGAGCGTGACCAGGGCGCGGGTCAGCCCCGCGGCGGGGATGCCGCCGGGTCCGGCGAAGACGGTGCCGTACACCCGCCAGACGCCGTACGAGCCGAGCTCGACCATGACGCCGGAGAGCAGCATGCACACCGGGGTCGGCGCGACGGCGTGCGCGTCCGGGAGCCAGAAGTGGAACGGTACGGCGGCGGCCTTCACCAGCAGCCCGGTCAGCACCAGCACGAAGGAGGCGAGGACCAGGGCGTCCGGTGCGCCGTGCGCGTCGAGACCCCGGCCGATCCTCGTCATGGCCAGCTCACCGGTGCGGGCGTACAGCAGCCCGATGCCCATCAGCAGCGCGTACGCCCCGAGGGAGTTGACCACCCCGAAGGTCAGCGCGCCCTGCACCGCCTTCGCCTCGTCGATCCGGTAGCCGGTCAGCGCGTACGCGACCACGCTCATCAGCTCGAAGAACACGAAGGCGTTGAACAGGTCGCCCGCGATCGCGAAGCCGCACATAGCGCCCTGGAAGACCAGCATCAGCGCCGGGAAGGAGCCGGCGTGGCCTCGCGGCGGTTCGTCGAAGTACCGCCAGGAGTACGCGAGCGCCGCCAGGGTGAGCAGCGAGGCGAGCATGGCCATGCCGAGCGCGGGACCGTCGCCCACCAGCACGATTCCCACGCTGCCGCCGCCGGTGGGCCGCCGGCCGCCGGCCCACTCGACCAGCGGGGGCGAGGAGTTCAGCAGCAGGACCAGGGCGAGCGCGGCCGTGCCGCCGGAGACCGCGCAGCCGGTGATCTCGGCGGCGGCCCGGGGCACGAAGCGGCCCATGGCCACGAGCAGCGCCGCGCCGAGCAGCGGCACCGCGACCAGCAGCGGGAGCAGATGGTGCATCAGCCGCGCAGCTCTCTCAGTTCGTCGGGGTCGACCGTGCCGTGCCGTTTGGCGATCTGCAGGACGAGGGCGAGCAGCATGGCGGTGACGGTGGCGCCGACGACGATGTCGGTGAGGGTGAGGGCCTGCACCACCGGGTCGACGACCGGCCGCGAGCCCGGCTTCAGGTCGGAGAAGACGGGCGCGGTGGCCCCGTCGCGGTAGCCCACCGCCAGGAGCAGGACGTAGGTGGCCGACTGGCACACGGCCAGGCAGCCGACCGCGTGGATCAGGTTGCGGCTGGTGGCCAGGCCGTAGCAACCGGCCAGGAAGATGTAGGCGGCGACCAGGTAGGGCAGCACGTGCATCACGGCGCTCTCAACTCCCCTGTTGCTCCTCGATCTCGACGGCCTGGTCCAGGAACCCGGCGAGCAGCACGACCACCGCACTGGCCACCTCCACCCCGACGGCCGCGTTCAGCAGCGGGACGATGCCGCCGGACGCCAGGGTGTTGAACGTCCCGTACGGCAGCAGCGTGTTGGCCAGAAAGGCGGTGCCCGCGAGGATGCCGGTGAGGCCCAGCACCAGGTAGGCGCAGACGGCGAGGGCGTCGGAGGCCTCGAAGAGACCGATGGGGCGGACCCGTTCCAGGGCGCGGTAGTCGGCGCCGAGGTACAGCAGGTGCAGCGCGGTCGCGGCGACGACCCCGCCCTGGAAGCCGCCGCCGGGGCTGAGCTGGCCGTGGGCGACGACGTAGATCCCGGTGACCAGGGCGACGGGCAGCACGATCAGCGCGTAGCGGCGGACGGGCCGGGCCACCTCGGCGGGTTCCGGCTCCGCGCGGTGCTCGTCGCGAGCCTGCCGCAGGAGCACGACGCAGCCCAGGACGGCGGCGAACAGGATGCCCATCTCGCCGAGCGTGTCGTAGGCCCGCTGGTCGAAGTTGACGGAGGCGATGGTGTTGGCGGTGTGCCGGGCGAGCGAGGCCCGGACGGCCCGGTCGCCGTAGGGGTGGCTCGGGCCGCCGAAGGAGGGCAGGTCGAGGCCGGCGGCGACCAGCAGGGCCGTCACCCCGGCGCCGCCCACGGCGAGCAGCCACAGCCGCAGCCGGCGGCTCACCGGGTCTCGTCCCCGGTCCGGCCGCACCGGCGGACCTTGCGCACCGCCAGCATGATCAGCAGCGGGGTGAGCGCGGAGCCCACGGCCAGTTGCGACAGACCGACGTCCGGGGCCTGGAGCACGGTGAACAGGACGGCCAGCGCGACGCCGAGCACGGACAGCACGAGGGCCTGGCGCGCCGGGTCGCGCACCGCCACCGCGGCGGTGGCGGAGCCGGCCACCAGGAGCAGCGCCACGACGATCACCGCGTCGGCCATGCCGTACCTCCCGGACGACCTCCCGGCACCGTGTCAGCCACCGCGCACCCCCTCGAACCCGCCCGACAGCGCGCGGGAGGCGATGACGTTCCCACCGATCAGCAGAGCGCCGGTCACCAGCAGTTTCACCATGGCCCGGCCCGGTCCGGTGGCCACGCACACGGCCACCACGACCACCGCGCCCAGTGCGGCCGCGGCCCAGGTCGGTCCCCAGGCGGCAGGGCCTGTTGCGAAAGCCCCGCCGTTCGCCCGGCAGGCGGGACTCCCGCGACCGGCCCTGGGTCGGTCACCCGCCAGGTCAACGGCCAGCAGCCGGGCGAAGACGAGGGTGCCGATCGGGCCCAGGAGGGCCATCAGCAGGGCGAGGTCGACGTAGGCGGGCCGGTCGTAGCCCTGGGCGAGCAGCAACAGGACCGGGCAGGCCACGGAGGTGGCCAGGTTCTGCGCCACGACCCGGCGGGACATCGGACCGGAGGTCACACCCCACAGGACGGCCGCCCCTCCCCCGGCCAGCACGACGGTCGCCGCCAGGATCCAGCCGTTCACCGCCAGTTCACCGCCCGCCGCCCGGCCCGGGCCAGCAGCGCCCCCGCCGCCGCGGCACTCGCGCCGACGATCCGCTCCAGGGTGTCGACCGAGGTGATGAACACCAGCCACAGCAGGGCGAGGGCGGTCCACCAGGCCAGCAGCTCGCCCAGGGCGAGCAGGACCGTACGGGTGGTGGTCCGCGGGGCCGTGCGCCCGGTCATCGCCGCCTCCTCGGTCCGCTCGGCAGGGTTGTGCGGCGTTTCGTGGCGATACGCCGCTCGGGGCATCCAAGCACCGCCCGGCCCCGGAGGGCGGGCGGCACGCGGGTCCCGGGCCGGAGTGCCCCGGAGGCGTGAACGGAAACCGCCGACGCGCTCCGGCCGCCCTCCGGGCGGCGGCATTCCGCGCCGGTTCAGGGGTAACCGCGCTGTGAAACGGGGACGTTGCCTATTCCAGGAGAGTGACCGAATGGCCCGGACCGCGCTGCGCCTGCCCACCGTGCTGCGTACGCCGAAAAAGCGGGAGCGGCCCGCCCGTACCCGCCCGGCGGCCGCACCGCACGCCCTCGCGCTCCCCTTGCGACTGCTGGCGATGCTGATCGCCTTCGCGTTCATGGTGGCGTTCGCCGTCGTGCTGGCCCGGCTCACGCTGCAGCCGTCCCCGGCGTCGGTGTCGCTGACGCACAGCAATCTGCACCCCGGGCGCTCGCTGTCGGCCTATTTCGAGTACGCGTCGTGGCGGGACACGGTCAAGCAGATCGGCGGGAACGTGCTCCTCGGGGTCCCCTTCGGCGTGCTGGTCCCGGTCCTGGCGCCGCGCGCCCGGGGAATGCTCCACGTGCTGGTGCTCACGGCTCTGGTGATGCTGATGGTGGAGCTGTTCCAGGGCGCACTGGTCACCGGGCGGGCCTTCGACATCGACGACGTCATCCTCAACACCACGGGTGCGCTGCTCGGTTGGCTGCTGCTCGGCCGGCGCCTCGGACGGTCGGTGCACCGCCGGGTGAAGCCGACGGAAACTGAGTGAGCGTCAGAAACTGGTCCGGACCAGAGTATTGACCCGTTCTTATCTCACGCCTTGAATCAAGAGGGCATCTCACCCCCCACGCCGAACGGAGAGTCATGCCCTCCCCACGCCTGCTCCGCAGATGTCTGTTCGCCGCTCTGTCCGCCGCGCTGGTCGGCTCGGCCGCCGTCGGTCCGGCCCGCGCGCAGAGCACCACCCCGGCCGCCGTCGGTCCGGCCCGCGCGCAGAGCACCACCCCGGCCGCCGTCGGTCCGGCCCGCGCGCAGGGCACCACCCCGGCCGCCGCGACCGCCGCGGCCGTCTCCACCTTCTCCGACACCTTCGACGGGGCCGCCGGCTCGGGCGTCGACTCCTCGAAGTGGACACTGGAGACAGGTGACAACGTCAACAACCACGAGCGGCAGTACTACACCTCCGGCACCAAGAACGCGGCCCTGGACGGCCAGGGGCACCTGGTCATCACGGCCCGGAAGGAGAATCCGGCGGGCTACCAGTGCTGGTACGGCAGTTGCCAGTACACCTCGGCCCGGCTGAACACCTCGGGGAAGTTCACCGCGCAGTACGGCCATGTCGAGTCCCGGATGAAGATCCCGCGTGGACAGGGCATGTGGCCCGCGTTCTGGATGCTCGGCACGCCGGTGAACTGGCCGGACTCGGGCGAGATCGACGTGATGGAGAACGTTGGTTTTGAGCCCTCCACCGTGCACGGCACGATCCACGGCCCCGGCTACTCCGGCTCGGGCGGCATAGGCGCCGGCTACACCCTGCCGGGCGGCCAGGCCTTCGCGGACGCCTTCCACACCTTCGCCGTCGACTGGGCGCCCGACTCGATCACCTGGTCGGTGGACGGCAACGTCTACCAGCGCCGCACGCCCGCCGACCTGGGCGGGAAGACCTGGGTGTACAACAAGCCGTTCTTCCTGATCCTGAACCTGGCGGTCGGCGGCTACTGGCCGGGCGACCCGGACGGCTCCACCCAGTTCCCGGCCCAACTGGTGGTCGACTCGGTGTCGGTGACGACCAGCAACAGCGCGGCCGGTGTCCCGATCCGGGGCCTGGCGGGCAAGTGCGTGGACGTGGCCGCCGCGAACTCCGCCAACGGCACCCCGGTGCAGCTCTACGACTGCAACGGCACGGCGGCCCAGCAGTGGACGGTGGGCTCGGACGGCACGATCCGGGCGCTCGGCAAGTGCCTTGACGTCACCGGCAACGGCACGGCCGACGGCACGCCCGTCCAGCTGTGGGACTGCAACGGCGGCCCCGCCCAGAAGTGGGCCCTCCCGGCGGCCCGCGACATCGTCAATCCACAGGCGAACAAGTGCCTGGACGTGACCGGGAACAACTCGGCCAACGGCACCCGGTTGCAGATCTGGACGTGCACGGGCGGCGCCAACCAGAAGTGGACGGTGGGCTGAACCCGCCAGCACCCGGGGCCGTCGCGGAGGGCTACATCTCCGCGACGGCCCCGCTGAGGTGGTAGCCGGGCCCGCAGCGGACGAGGCCGCGCAGCAGTTCCAGCGGGCAGCCACCGGTCGAGGAGCCGCTCGTGGGCCGCGGAGCCCGGGTTGGGGTCATGGTGCGGAAGCGTAGGCGTCGGCGCTGCTCCGGCGCCAAGTGGAGCCGCGAGCCATGTGGTTGTTGTGCACCGTGCCCGTGCCTCTCCTGTGACCGAGGGGGTGGAGGAGGTCCGGGTGCCGTGGGGCGGCGGCGTCAATAGGAGAGCCGTGAGCCGCTCTGGTGTCGTCCCGCGCGCCGCGTCCGGGGCCGGAACTCCGCGCCCCGGGGGACACAGACGCGTTCCGCGCTGCGCGTACCCGGCTGGGCGGGGTCGCGTGCGGCGGTCGACGTACCCGGCGCGACCGCGCTCGTCGCCGGTCCGCTGCCCGGCCCGCACGAGGCCGACGCGCGGCCCGTCGCCCAGCCCCGGCGGCCGGCCCACCGGTGGGCCGAGAGGCACCCCGGCCCCCGGCCGCGGCCCGGCACCCAGGTGCCGTCCGTCGCCGGCACCGCCACCGCGCCCCCGCCACCGGCGCGGCACTGGTCCGGATCAGGCACCGGCGTGGCACCGGCGGCCGACCCCCGACGGGCGGTCGCCCTCAGTGGCGCAGGGTCCAGGTGTACTTGCCGCCGCCCACCCACCGGATGGAGTCCGGGTCGTCCAGATCGTGGATCGGCAGACCATGGGACGCGGCGGCCTCCAGTACGTCGGTGATGGTCCTGGCCTCACCGATGACCTGACCGTCGATCTCCATGATCCGGAAGGGCGGCTCGCCGTGCCTGCCCGGGCACACACCGAGTACCAGGATCCGGGGGCGGGAGATGTGCGGAACTCCTTGTTCGGTCATGCAATAGAGCGTAGAACGCCTCGCGGGCCGACGGCTCATCCGTGTGCGCCGTCCAGGAGACCGAGGACTACCGCCTCGACGGCTCCCTGGGTGGCGGGGCGCCCGAAGTCCCGTGATCCCCCGGCCGGCCCGCTCGGTGCCGACGGCCCGGAGGCGGCGGCTCGGCCAGGGGCAGATCCACGCATCTCGCCAGGCCGGCGGAACGGTGGGGGGGGCCGGACACGGTCGCGCTGGGCGGGGTTGGTCAGGGGCGCACCGGTCTCGTCCCGGTAGCGGAAGCCGCGGCCGGAGCGGACCCAGGTGAAGCCCGGCCGGTCGCAGGAGCTGGTGCGCAGTCCCACCGCGCCGTCAGGGCCGTCGCCAGTCGTCGCCGGTCAGATGCGAACCGGCCTGCGGGCCCATGCGCAGCATGCCGCCGTCGACGCTCCAGGAGGCGCCGGTGACGTAGGAGGCGTCCGGGCTCGCGAGGAACGCGATCACGGCGGCGACCTCGCGGGCGTCGCCGGGCCGTCCGAGGGGTATGCCGGGGCGGTGCTCGGTGTGCACGTCGGTGTCCTCCTGGCCGGTCATCGGGGTGGCGATCTCACCGGGCGCCACCGCGTTCACCGTGATGCCGTGCTCGGCCAGCTCCAGGGCCATCACCTGGGTGAGCAGCCCGAGCCCGCCCTTGGCCGCGCAGTACGGCGCCGCGCCCACCCGGGGCTGGTGCTCGTGGACGGAGGTGACGTTGACGATCCGGCCGCCGCCGCCCTGCGCGATCATGTGCCGGGCCGCCTTCTGCCCGCACAGGAACGGCCCGACGAGGTCCACGTCGAGCACCCGGCGCACGTCCTCGAGGCCGAGGTCGAGGAAGGGCGTCATGGTGCCCGTACCCGCGTTGTTGACCAGGACGTCGACGCGTCCGAGCTCGGCACACAGCTCGTCCACGGTGTCAGCGGCGCCGGGGAGTTCGGTGAGGTCGAGCCGGGCGACGGCCGCCCTGCGACCCTTCTCCCGCACCTCCCGCGCCGTCTCCTCGGCGCCCTTCTCGTCGCTGTGCCAGGTGATGCCGATGTCCAGCCCCGCCTCGGCCAGGCGTACGGCGGTGGCGCGGCCGATGCCGGAGTCCGAGCCGGTGATCACGGCCACCCTGGGGGTCTCGGCGGAAACGGGCATGGCGGGCCTCCTCGCGGGCGGGCACGTCGACGGGACATCGCAGTACCCGGGGGCCGCGCCGGCAAACCGCCGGGGCCGGAGCGGGCCCGCCGCACCCGGCGACGTGCGGGGCGGGCCCGTCCGGGGAACCCTGTAGAGGCTTCACCGAGCTGGAGGTGCACGCATGGATCCCGTCGCGGCGCTGGACCGGATCGCCTTCCTGCTGGAGCGGTCGCTGGCTCCCACGTACCGGGTCAAGGCCTTCCGGACCGCCGCCCGCGTGCTGTCCGCGCTGCCGGACGAGGAGGTCGCCGAGCGGGCGGCGGCCGGGACGCTGGAGGCCCTGAAGGGGGTCGGCCCGAAGACCGCGCAGGTGGCCCGCGAGGCGTTGGCCGGGGAGGAGCCCGGCTATCTGCGCAAACTGGAGGAGGAGGCCGGCGCGCCGGACGCGGGCCGCCCCGGGGCGGAGCTGCGGGCGCTGCTGCGCGGGGACTGCCACACGCACTCGGACTGGTCGGACGGCGGCAGCCCGATCGAGGAGATGGGGCTGACGGCGGCCCGGCTGGGCCATGAGTGGACGGTGCTGACCGACCACTCCCCCCGGCTGACCGTGGCCCGGGGGCTGTCGCCCGAGCGGCTGCGCGAGCAGCTCGCGGTGGTGGCGGAGCTCAACGCGCGGTGGGCGCCGTTCCGGCTGCTCACCGGTATCGAGTGCGACATCCTCGAGGACGGCTCGCTGGACCAGGAGCCCGAACTGCTGGAGCGGCTGGACGTCGTGGTGGTGTCGGTGCACTCCAAGCTGCGGATGGACGCCCGCTCGATGACCCGCCGGATGGTGGCCGCGGTCCGCGATCCGCACGCGGACGTGCTCGGTCACTGCACCGGACGGCTGGTCACCGGGCGCGGCCGGCCCGAGTCGGAGTTCGACGCGGACGCGGTGTTCGCGGCCTGCGCCGAGTCCGGCACGGCCGTGGAGATCAACAGCCGGCCCGAGCGGCTGGACCCGCCCCGGCGGCTGCTGCGCCGTGCGGTGGCCGCCGGGACGCTGTTCGCGATCGACACCGACGCGCACGCGCCAGGCCAGCTGGACTGGCAGATCCTCGGCTGCGCCCGTGCCGAGGAGTGCGGGGTGCCGGCCGGGCGGGTGGTGAACACCTGGCCTGCCGGGGAGCTGCTGGCCTGGACGCGTGAGGGCCGCGTACCGGCGCGCGTGGCGGGTTCCTGACGTGGTACCCGGAGAGGGCCGAGAGAAAGGAACCCCCTGGATGGACCGCGCCGCCGTGTTCGACGTCGACGGGACCCTCGTCGACACCAATCATCTGCATGTCGTGACCTGGTGGGAGGCCTTCCGCCAGGCGGGGCACGACGTGCCCATGCATGCCGTGCACCGGGCCGTGGGCCTCGGCTCCACCGATCTGATCGCACATCTGCTCGGCGACGGCCGGGACAAGGACCAGGACGCCGAGCTGAGCGCGGCGCACAAGGTCCTGTACGGCCAGTACTTCGACCGGCTGCCGGCCCTGCCGAAGGCCGGTGAGCTGCTGCGACGGCTGCACGGGGACGGCTGGCGGGTGGTGCTGGCCACCTCCGCGAGCGGCGCCGAGCTGGGCGCGCTGCGCCGGGCGATCGACGCGGACGAGGTCATCGCGGGCACCGCGAGCGCCGAGGACGTGGCACGGGGCAAGCCGGCTCCGGAGCCGGTGGAGCGGGCGCTGGAGCTGGCCGGGGTGCCCGCGTCCCGGGCGGTGTTCGTCGGGGACACCGTGTGGGACATGCGGGCCGGTGCCACGGCCGGCGTGCGCCGCGTGGGCCTGCTGTGCGGCGGGATCCCGCGGGCCGACCTGGAGGAGGCGGGGGCCGAGGCGGTGTACGAGGATCCCGCGGACCTGCTCGCGCGGCTGGCCGACGGCCCACTGGCCTGAGCCCCGGAGGAGTGACGCAGGTCATGGTGGGCCGCCGGAACACCATGGGGTGGTTGCCCGTTGAACCAGCCGTGGGTGCGGATGGGACAGTGTCCCCGGGCCTCACCTTTTGCCCACAGGGACGATCGTTCGGCTGAAGCCCTGTGGAGCCTTTCGCCGAGAGGCGACCGCCATCCGCGCCCACCACAAGCCGCCCCGGCCGTGTCTCCCCCGTCACGGCCGGGGCTTTCTCGTGCCGCCGCCGTGTGCGCGCCGGGCCGCCGGGTACCCGGCCGGTCCGCCGAAGTCTCCGCGGAAGGAGCCGAAGGTGACCAGCGCAACGGGCAGCAGGGTCGTGGTGACGGGCGCCACCGGCAACGTCGGTACCAGTGTGGTGCGCGTCCTGTCGGACGATCCGGGGATCAAGTCGGTTCGGGGGATCGCGCGCCGGACACCGGTGTGGTCCCCGCCGAAGACGGAGTGGTCGGCGGTCGATCTCGCCTCCGAGACGGCCAACCTGGCCGAGCGGTTCGAGGGCGCCGACGCCGTGATCCACCTGGCCTGGGCGTTCCAGCCGACGCACGATCCGGCGACCACCTGGCGGACCAATGTGCTGGGCAGCAACCGGGTGTTCGAGGCGGTCGCCGCGGCCCGGGTGCCGGTGCTGGTGCACGCCTCCTCCGTGGGCACGTACTCGCCGGGCCCGAAGGACCACGCGGTGGACGAGTCATGGCCGACGCACGGCTGGCCGGACGCCGCGTACTGCCGGGAGAAGGCGTACCTGGAACGCACCCTGGACATCTTCGAGCGCGACCACCCCGAGGTGCGGGTGGTCCGTATGCGGCCGGGGTTCCTGTTCAAGCGGGAGTCGGCGAGCGAGCAGCGACGGATCTTCGGCGGACGTTTCCTGCCGGGCCCGCTGGCCCGGCCCGAGATGCTGCCGTTCCTGCCGGACGTGCCGGGGCTGCGGATGCAGGTGCTGCACACCGACGACGCCGCCGAGGCCTATCGGCTCGCGGTGCACTCGGAGGCCGCCCGGGGCGCCTTCAACCTCGCCGCCGACCCACCGGTGGACGCCTCGATGCTGGGCGAGATGCTCGGCAGCCGCCCGGTCCGGCTGCCCCGTGCCGCCGCCCGGTCGGCGCTCGCCGCGGCCTGGGGGCTGCGGCTGGTCCCGGCCTCCCCGCACCTGTTCGACGCGGTCCTGCGGCTGCCGCTGATGGACTGCTCCCGGGCCCGCACCGAGCTGGGCTGGCGCCCGCGCCACACGGCCGAGGAGGTCCTGCGGGAGTTCCTGGACGGGTTGCAGCAGGGCGGCGGCATGGAGACCGAGCCAATGCGCGGACGCAAGGTCGGCTGAACCGCGGCCGACGGAAGGGGAGGAAACCCATGACCGTACAGTCGGAACCCGAGCCGGAGCCCGGGCGCGAGGAGCATCCCGTTCCCCGGGACCCGCCCGACCAGCAGGCAGGCCCCGGAGCGGACTCGTTGGACGCCGCCCCGGAACGACCGCCCGGCGAGGAGAGGACGGAGCCGGACGAGGGGACAGTGACCCGGACGGACGAAGGGATAGGGACGGACGAGCAGCCCCAACCGGACGAGCCCTCCGCCTGACAGCCGGGCAACGGCCCGGGAGCCTGGCGCTGTGGCCGGAAAGGTTCACCGGACGCCGCGAGGTTCCCGGCACACCTTTCCGGCCACAGCACTGGGTCGTGTCCGCAAGGTCACGCCTGCGCCGCGACTTCGCGGACAGGCCCTAGCGCGGTGCCCGCTCCTCCAGGGCGGCCCGCCAGGCCGGGTGGCGGTCCTCCGGGACCGGTTCGGCGCGGCGGCCGCCGCGGGCGAAGAAGTCGGCGAGCGGCAGGATCGCGGCGCCCACGGTGACCGCGTCGGGGCCGAGCCGGCCGAGTTCGATGGTGACCTTGTCGGCCGGGTGACGCAGGGCGTACGTCGCCGCATGGCGGCGCACGGCGGGCAGGAACCGGGTGCCGAGCTGGAGTCCGGCCCAGCCGCCGATGAGGATCCGCTCGGGCTGGAAGAGGTTGATCAGGTCGGACAGCCCGGCGCCCAGGTACTCGGCGGTCTCCTCCAGGACCGCGAGCGCGACCGGATCGGGGGCGGCGCCGTCCAGCGGATAGGCGGCGGCGAGCATCGCGGTGAGCGCGGTCTCCTCGTCGACGTCCTCGGGCGGCCGTCCGCCCTCCTCCCGCCAGCGGGCGAGCAGCGACTCGGCGCCCGCGTACGCCTCCAGGCAGCCCGGCGCCCCGCACCGGCAGCGGCGACCACGCACCCGTACCGTCAGATGGCCCCATTCGACGGCCCGCCCGTGCTCCACCTCCGGGGTGACCAGGCAGGCGCCGACGCCGGAGCCGAAGAGCACGACCACCGCGTTGCGGGCGCCGCGCCCGGCGCCGAACCACATCTCGGCCTGCCCCAGGGTCTTGGCCCCGTTGTCTATGAAGTAGCGCACGGCCTCCGGGAGCTGGGAGGACGAGCGGAGCAGCTCCTCCAGCGGCACCGCGTCCCAGCCGATGGTCTGCCCGTGCACGACGGCGCCCCGGTCGGCGGTGTACTCGACGATGCCGGGGACACCGACGCCGACGCCGAGCAGCCGCTCGGGCACGGCCTCCCGGGCCGCGAGCACCTCGGCGATGCCGTCGCGGATGTGTCCGACGATCCCGTCGACGTCGTAGCCGTCCTGGGTCAGCGGGCGTTCGGTGCGGGCGAGTTCGGTGAGCGCCAGGTCGAACAGTTCGACCCGGACCCGGGTCTCGCCGACGTCGACGCCGATCATCTGGCCGCTGTGCGGGGCGACCCGCAGCAGCGTACGGGGGCGGCCGCCGTCGGAGTCGACGCTGCCGGCCTCCTCCACCAGACGGTCGGCGACCAGGTCCGCGACCACGTTGCTGACGGAGCCGGAACTCAGCCCCGTCGCCGGGCCCAGCTCGAAGCGGCTCAGCGGGCCGTCGAAGTACAGCCGTTGCAGCACGGCCGTGCGGTTCCCCCGCCTGAGGTCCCGTACCGTCCGCCCGTTCCGCCCCGCCATGTGGCTCCCTCCGAACCCTGTCCCGACCCGCAACATACCCCTCGCGCCAGCCGGAACGCGACTTTCCGACAACCCTTATTTCATGTACTGAGCTAACCATGGCGGCCACGACGGGCCCTCGCCCGCCCACCCCTCGCGGTACAGCGTACGGAAATCCGGTGGCCCGCCCTCCCCCTGGCTATCTAGGCTAGCCGTGAACCTAGAGGCTCTAGGTTCACGGTACGGAACACGGAATCCGGAAGGACCCCTCTCATGCGACCGCTCACCGAGCAGGACATTCGCAACTCCTTCGTCAACTGCTCCAAGGGCGAGGCCAAGCGGCTGGCGGTGCCGCGGGACCTGGGCGAACGGCCCTGGGACGACCTGGACTTTCTCGGGTGGCGGGATCCGGGGGCGCCCGACCGGAGCTATCTGGTCGCCGACCGGGAGGACGGGCTCGTCGGGGTCACGCTGCGCTATCCGGCCGCGCGGCGCGGGCTCCTGCACCGCAGCCTGTGCTCGGTGTGCCTGACGACGCATCCCGGCGGCGGGGTGTCCCTGATGACGGCCCGGAAGGCGGGTCCGGCGGGCCGTGAGGGTAATTCGGTCGGGGTGTACATGTGCACGGACCTGGCCTGCTCGCTGTACGTCCGTGGGAAGAAGGTGCCGGAGTCGGGGGGCCGGTTCGAGGAGAGCCTGACCCTGGAGGAGCAGATCGCCCGTGCGAGGGGCAGTCTGTACGCCTTCCTCGACAAGATCCGCGCCTGACACCCCCGAGCGGGCGGCCGGCGTCACGGATGGACGCCTCCCCGATCGGGGACGTTCGGCCCGGCCGGGGAGTGGGAACAGGCCAAGGGATGCACGACGTACGAGAGTGGACCGCGGCACTGAAGCGTCTGATGATGCGCTACCGGGAGCCGGTGATCGTCCAGACGCTGCGGTCCGCCGCCGCGGCGACGATCGCCTACGTCATCGCGCTGCGCCTGAGTCCCGAACCGGCCCCGCTGACCTCACCCCTGACCGCCCTGCTGGTCGTCCAGGTCACCTTCTACGCCACCCTCACCAACGGCATCCGCCGGGTGAACTCGGTGGTCGCCGGGGTGCTGGTCGCCATCGCGTTCAGTCTGCTGGTGGGCCTGACCTGGTGGAGCCTGGCGCTGCTGATCGTGGCCTCGCTGGGCGTGGGACACCTGGTGCGGGTGGACGAGTACGTGGCCGAGGTGGCGATCAGCGCCATGCTGGTGCTCGGGGTCACCACCGTCGGCTTCACCGCCTGGGCCCGGATCGTGGAGACGCTGATCGGCGCGTTCGTGGGCATGGCCTGCAACCTGCTGCTGCCGCCCCCGGTGTGGGTGGACAAGGCGGGCCAGTCGATCGAGGACCTGGCCCGCCGGGTGCGGCAGCTGATGCTGCGGATGGGTGAGGAGGCCGCGGGCCGCGTCTCCTGGGAACTGGCCGCCGAACGGCTGCACGAGGCCCGCCGCCTCGACCAGCACATCGCCCAGGTGGACGCCTCGCTGCGGCAGGCCGAGGACAGCCTGCGGCTCAACCCGCGCGTGAAGGAGGGCCTGCTGCACCGGGTGGTGCTGCGCACCGGCCTGGACACGCTGGAGATCTGCACGGTGGTGCTGCGGGTGCTGGCCCGTTCCTTCACGGACCTGGCCAAGGCCCGCGGCTCCGAGGACCTGTTCCCGAAGGAGATCGGCGCCGCCGTGGAGCAACTGCTCTCCGAGATCGCCGACGCGATCGTCAGCTTCGCGGTACTGGTGACCACCGATCTGAGTGAGAGCGCCGAGTCGGCGGAGGCGCGCCTCACCGCCGAGCTGCACACGGCGGCCGGCACCCGCGACCGGCTCGCCGAACTGCTCCAGGAGGAGGTCGGCAAGGACTGGGAGAACTGGCAGCTCATGGGCGCCGTGCTGACCGAGGTGAACCGGATCATCGCCGAGCTCGACACCGAGCACCGCACCCGCCGCCTGCTGGAGGAGCTGGACCGGGTGTCCCGGGAGCAGCGGGCGAGGCTGCCGCGGATGACCCGGCTGCGTGAGCGCCTCGGTGTGCAGGAGGACCTGTGGCGGAACCGTACGGGGTTCGGCGAGCGTTCTCCGTGAGAGGTGCCGCGGCGGGGCCGGCACCACGAGGCGAGGGGGCGGGCCGGTGGCCGACACCGAGGTGCGGATCGACGGGAACACACTGAGGCTGCCGGGCGGCGTGGCGGTGCGGTTCATCCGCACGCTGCGGCTGCCCGAGAAGGGCACGCATCCGCTGCCGCCGGGGCTCGGCGAGTTCCCGGTGCGCCGGGTCTCCGACTTCGGTGACCGGGTTCCGCAGGAGTGGCGCCGGCGTGGTGGCGTGATGCTTCCGGTGTACCTGCGGGAGGCGATGTGGCTGAGTTTCACCGGTACGACGGAGCCGGCCGCTCTCCAGGTGGGCGTGGGCAAGGTGTGCGCCGTGTCCGGGAAGCCGTGGCGCGATCACCTGGTCCGCAAGCCGCAGAACTATGTGGTGCTGCCACGTCAGCCCTGGCTGGACGGCATCAACTCCGGCAAGGGCACGGTCCGGCAGTTCGTCGCCGTGCCGCTCGGTCTCGGGGCGACGGTGGAGGGCCAGGTCACCGGCGAGGAGGTGTGGGGCGGCGTACAGCTCCAGGCGTTCGGGCTGAAGGAGCACGCGCTGGCCGAGTGGCGGCGCGAGGAGCGGGAGCGGCAGCGGCGGTTGCGGGCGGCCGGGCCGTTCGCGGGCTACGGCGCGCCCCCGCCCGGCGGCGGGCCCGTGCCCATGGCGGCGGCCGCTCCCGGCGGGCCCCTGCCACCGCCCTCCGCCCCGGCCGGCGCCGCTCCCCCGCGGCGCGCGGCGGCGATGGGACTGGGCGTCGGCGGCTCGATGCGCCAGGAGGTCTACCGGGACGACCGGCCGCTCAAGGACTGGTCCGAGACACCCGCCGGGCGGGTCTTCGTCCACCTGGTCACGCCTCCGGAATGGCGCCGCATCACCGGCGAGGCGCCCCCGCCGTCGCCGGTGGACCGGGCGGCGTACACGCGGGCGGGACTGCCCTGGTACGACTACTACGACGAGGACGCCGAGGACCTGGACCCCACCGGCACCCTGACGGACGTCAAGCCGGTCGGCGACTGGCTCGGTGACGACCTGGACCCCTGGCAGCAGCCGTCCCCCGGGCAGGTGACCCCGCTGAAGGACGCGCCGGGCAAGCCGGTCGAGAACGGGGAGTGGTAGACCCGGATCCGGTTGCGCGGTGTGCAACGGCCGTTGCCGTTCTTGCCTTCGCCGGTCGATCCACGCCAAGGTGACTGCACCAGCGGGACGACCGACGACCTGAGGTGCGGCATGGACGAGGAGGAACGTACGGCGCGCGGCGGCTCCCCCGCGCCCGGCCGGGGCCGGGAGCCCGGGACGGGCTGGAGCAGACGCCGGTTCGTCGGGGCCGTGGCGGGTGCCGCCGCCGTGGTGGCGGTGCCCGTCACGGCGGCCGAGCCGCCCGGCCCCGCGCCGCCGGCCGATCCGCCGCCGCGGGCCGGTGAGCGCACGGCGGTCCGGCCGCCCCACGGGGCGGACCGTCCCCGTCCGCTGTACGTGGGCACCTACACCTCCGCGGAGGGCGGCGGCGCCGGCGTCCGGCTGACCGAGTACGACCCGGCGACCGGCCGGATCACCGGCACCGGGACGCTCACCGGCGTCCCCGACCCGTCGTATCTCGCGGTCCATCCCGACGGCCGCACGCTGTACGCGGTCGACGAGCGCCAGGACGGCGCGGTCACCGCCGTCCGACTGGCCGACCGGAAGGTCCTGGGCGCCCGGAGCACGGGCGGGGCGGCACCGTGCCATCTCTCGGTGCACCCCGGCGGGCGCTGGCTTCTGAGCGCCAACTACCAGTCGGGCAGCGTCGCCGTGCACCCCATCGACGCCTCGGGCGCGCTCGGCGAACGCACCGATCTGGTCGCCCACACCACCCCGGCGCCCGGCCCCGGCCAGCAGGGCCCGCACGCGCACCAGTTCACCACCGCTCCGGACGGCGGCCATGTCCTCTCCGTCGACCTCGGTACCGACACCGTCTACAGCTACCGCCTCGACGAGGACCGGGGCACGCTCACCGAAGTGGCCCGGGCGCACACCCGGCCGGGCGCGGGCCCGCGCCATCTGACCTTCCACCCAGGCGGCCGCCACGCCTACCTGGCGAACGAGGTGGACGACACCGTCGCCGTCTGCGCCTACGACCCGGCCACCGGCCGCCTGACGATCGGCGATCCGCTGCCCACGGGCTCGTCCGGGGGCACCAACTACCCGGCGCAGTTCCTGGTGACCGCGAACGGCTCCTACGCGTTCCTCGCCAACCGCGGCCACAACAGCGTCGCGCGGTACGCCGTCGAGGACGCCGGGGCCCGGCTGCGGCTGCTCGGTACGGTGCCGGTGGCCGGGGACTTCCCGCGGCAGATCGCGTTCTCGCCGGACGGCCGGCTGCTGTTCGCCGCGAACCAGCGCTCCGGCACGGTCAGCGTGTTCCACGTGGACGCGGAAAGCGGCGGGCTGCGCCTGGCGGGTGAGCCGTTCGCGTCACCGGTCGCCGTCTGCGCGCTGCCACTGTAGGGCGCGGGGGCAGGCGGCGGCGCTCGCCCGGGCCAGCAGTGCGCGCATCCGCTCGGCGAGTTGGGCGACGTCGTCGGCGGGGGTGTGGAACGGCAGCCGTACGTCGCCCTGGGTGCGGGCGCGTTCGACGCGCAGGGTGAGGCCGTGCCGGTCGACGGCGAGTGGCACCACGCGGGTCGCGGCGTGCAGGCTCTCGGGGCGCACGAGCCGGGTGAGCCGTTCGACGGCGTCCGGGTGGGCGTCGGCGAGGTGGGTCAGCAGCCGGGCCTCGGCGCCGGCGAGCGGGTCGGGGCGGGCGGCGGCGAACTCGTCGAGGTCGACGGGCACGGTACCGGACGGCTGCCACAGCACCACGCGGGTGGGCCGCAGGAGCAGCGAGCCGCCGACCGGGGTGAACCAGCCGGCCAGCCACAGCCGGGACCGGATCCGCCGGCGCACCGGTACGGGAGCCACGTCGGCGAACTCGAGTACGGCGGTGGGCTCTCCGCGCGGCGCGCACAGCGCGGCCGCGACCAGGGCGCTGTCCTCGGGCACGTCCAGCAGTACTCCGCCGTCACCGGTCACGCGGTGCGCGCCGACGTACTCCTCGCGGGCACCGTCCGCCGTCACGGCACACGACCACGCGGCCGCCGCCACCGACCGCGCCCGCTGAGCCGCACCGGGTCCGGCCGCCCAGTCCTGGGTGTCACCCATCCCCATACCTCCTTAGGTAAGCCTTGCCTAACCTATCGAAGATCCGGGCGCACGCCAACCACGCCTCCCGGTAGCGGGCAGGTCAGGCGATGACTCCCAGGAGCGCCCGGGCGCACAGGTCGCGGACCTGCTCCCGGGCCGGTTCGCCGTCCCGCAGCCACTCCAGGCAGACGGCGGTGGTGAAGGCGAGCCAGCCGCGCACGGCGAGCCGCACCCCGGGGGTGCCCTCGAAGGCCGGCCCGAACTCCGGGTCCACCGCCAGGGCGGCCAGGATCTGCTGCTCCTGGGCGGCGAGGGCCCGCTGGTAGACGCGGCGCACGGCCTGGTCACCGGCCGCGTCGGCGCGGTGGAAGGCACGGAAGCCGTGCGCGTGCGCCTGGACGTAGGCGAGATAGGCGTCGAGGCTGGCGAGGAGCTGGTCGCGCACCGGCACCCCGGGCACGGCCGCCGTCATGCGCAGCATCCGCTCGCTCTCGCGCTCCACGACCGCGGCGAAGAAGTCCCGCTTGGTCGGGAAGTAGTGGTACAGCAGCCCGCGGGAGACTCCCGCGATCTCGGCGACCTGCTCGATCCACACCTCGTCGTACGGGCTCTCCGAGAACAGCCTCGCGCCGACCGACAGCAACTGCTCACGGCGCTCCTCGGTGCTGAGTCTGCGCCGGGCGCGTTCCCCCTGGTTCGCGGGCATGCCGTCACTTTACTTGACGCCGGTTCAACAAGCGGACCACACTTGGACGCGTTATTGAACCCACGTACAACACGCGCGCGTCACAGGTTCAATCATCCGCTGGGTCAAGGGAGATCGCGTCATGGCGGAGACGACGGAGACCGGGCTGCCCAAGGGGTTCCGGGGGGCGGAACAGGGCTGGCCCGAGCTGCACCGCATCCCGCATCCGCCGCGCCGGCTGCCGCTGCTCGGCGATGTGCTCGGCGTCGACCGGCGCCGGCCGCTGCAGGACTCGATGCGCTTCGGCCGTGAGCTGGGTCCGGTCTTCCGCCGAAAGGTGTTCGGCAACGAGTTCGTGTTCCTGTGGGGGTCGCGGCTCGTCGCCGACCTCGCCGACGAGTCCCGGTTCGCCAAGCACGTGGGCCTCGGAGTGGCCAATCTCCGCCCGGTCGCCGGGGACGGGCTGTTCACGGCGTACAACCACGAGCCGAACTGGCAGTTGGCTCACGACGTGCTGGCGCCCGGCTTCAGCCGGGAGGCCATGGCGGGCTACCACTCGATGATGCTGGCGGTGGCCGCGCGGCTGACCGGCCACTGGGACCGGGAACTGGCAGCCGGCCGCACGGTGGACGTGCCCGGCGACATGACCAAGCTGACCCTGGAGACGATCGCGCGCACCGGGTTCGGGCACGACTTCGGCTCCTTCGAACGGGACCGGCCGCACCCGTTCGTCACCGCGATGGTCGGCACGCTCAGCTACGCGCAGCGCCTGAACAGCGTGCCCGTGCCGCTGGTGCCGCTGCTGCTGCGCGGCGCCGCCCGGCGCAACGCCGCCGACATCGCCCATCTGGACCGCACGGTCGACGAGGTGGTGGCGGCCCGGCGCCGCTCGGGCGGCGGGGACGGGGACCTGCTGGACCGCATGCTGGACACCGCGCACCCGCAGACCGGGGAGCGGCTGTCCGCGGAGAACGTGCGCAAGCAGGTGATCACGTTCCTGGTGGCCGGTCACGAGACCACCTCGGGCGCACTGTCCTTCGCCCTGTACTACCTCGCCCGGCACCCGGAGGTCGCCGCCCGGGCCCGCGCCGAGGTGGACCGCGTCTGGGGCGACACCCCGGAGCCGGGCTACGAGCAGGTCGCCAAGCTGCGCTACGTCCGCCGGGTGCTGGACGAGTCGCTGCGGCTGTGGCCGACCGCGCCCGCCTACGCCCGGGAGGCCCGGCAGGACACGGTGCTGGCCGGGGAGCATCCGATGCGGCGCGGGGCGTGGGCGCTGGTCCTGCTGCCGCTGCTGCACCGCGACCCCGAGGTGTGGGGCGAGGACGCCGAGCGGTTCGACCCGGACCGCTTCGAGGCGGGCGCCGTACGGGGCCGGGCCCCGCACACCTTCAAGCCGTTCGGCACCGGCGCGCGGGCCTGCATCGGCCGCCAGTTCGCACTGCACGAGGCGACCCTCGTCCTCGGCCTGCTGCTGCGCCGCTACGACCTGAGGGCCGACCCCGCCTACCGCCTCCGGGTCACCGAACGCCTGACGGTGATGCCGGAGGGACTGCGCCTGCACCTGGAACGACGCCCCGCACCGGCACCGACTCCGGTCACCGTGCCCGCCGACGCCCCCGGCTCAGCCGCGCGCTGCCCAGTGGGCGGGGCGGGAGACTGACTCGGGGAGTTTCGTGCCGGTGCTGCCGCGGGCGGCGTTGACCTGGGGCTGGGTGAGGAAGAAGGCGCCGGTGAGGTCGGCGTCGGTCAGGTCGGCGTCCCGGAGGTCGGCGCCGATCATGTCGGCCTCGCGCAGATCGGCGCCGGTGAGGTCGGCCGCGATGAGGTAGGCGCCGCGCAGGCTGGCCCCGCGCAGGTCGGCGCCGCGCAGCCGGGCCCCGATGAGGTCGGCGCCCCGGCGGTCCTTGGCCCTGCGCTTTCCGCCCTTGCCGCCCTTGCCGTCCTTCCCGCCGGTGGCGTCCGCCCGCGCCAGCTCGCTGGCGCGCAGCAGCAGGACGTTGACCTCCTGCCGGTGGGCGGCCACGTCCAGCCCGGCCAGTTCCTCGGCGGTCCCCCGGGTCAGCAGTTCGGTCCGCTCCAGCGCCCGGCGCAGACCGGCGTGGACGGGCCGGGCGGCCTCCAGACGCAGCGCTTCCGTCAAGTACCAGAGCAGTTCGTGCAGTTGGCGGACGACAGGGAATACCTCGAACATCCGGCGGGCCTGCTCCTTGGAACCGGTACGCCAGTCCTGCCCGCCGAAGGTGAGCCGCGAGACCTTCTGTCCCGCGCCGAAGCAGTCGTAGACCGTGCAGCCGGTGAAGCCCTTCTCGCGCAGGCCGGCGTGGATGCCGCAGCGGTGGTCGGCCCGGAGGTTCGGGCATGGCTTGCCCGCGGGCTTGTCGAGCGCGAAGTCCGCGGAGGCGGCGAAGGGCAGGGCGACACAGCACAGCCCGAAGCACTGGGCGCAGTCGCCGCGCAGATCGGCGAGGTCGGCTATCTGATCCGGCATGGTGCCCAGCCTACTGACCTGCGAGACCGCGGGGCGCGCTGCCGCGCCCCGCGGCCCCCGCACCCGGCCCCCGCCCCGGCCCGCAGCTCTCAGTCCTCCAGCGCGGGCAGATCCAGCCGGGCCAGGCGCTCCGGGTCGGCGAGGATGTACACGCCGGTGATCCGGCCGTCGGCGACCGTGAACGCCGTGACCGAGACCGGCCGTCCCTCGGGCGCGGTGACCAGGCCCACCGCTCCGTTGACCAGCACCGGACGGGCGTACACCGCGAGGTGGGAGAACATCGAGGCCTGCTCGGCGACCGTCCGGGCCCCGCTGACCGTCTTGGAGGAGCCGACACCGCGGACCAGGACGCCGGCGTCGGCGCGCAGCGCCACATCCGGGTGGAGCAGGGCGAGCAGCGCCTCGAAGTCACCGCCGCGGGTGGCGGCCAGCCAGGCGTCGACCACCTGCCGCTGCCGGCCGAGGTCGGGGTCGGCCGCCGGGCCGGCGCCCTGCACCCGGCGGCGGGCCCGGCTGGCGAGCTGCCGGGTGGCGGCCGGGGTGCGCTCGACGATCGCGGCGATGTCGTCGAAGGGCACGGCGAACATGTCGTGCAGGACGAACGCCAGCCGTTCGGCGGGTTCCAGCGTCTGGAGCACCACGAGGAGCGCCAGCCCGACCGAGTCGGCCTCCAGCACCTCCTTCTCGGGGTCGGTCTCGCCGAGGGGCCGGACCACCGGATCGGGGACGAACGTGGCGTCCAACGGCTCCTCGCGGCGCGCGGTGCGCGAGCGCAGCATGTCCAGGCAGACCCGGCCGACCACGGTGGTCAGCCAGCCGCCGAGGTTGCGGATCTCCGCGTCACTGCGGCCGAGCCGCAGCCAGGCCTCCTGGACCGCGTCCTCCGCCTCGGTGAGCGAGCCGAGCATCCGGTAGGCCACCGCGCGCAACTGCCCCCGGTGCTCCTCGAAGCGGTCGGCGAGCAGGTCGGTGCCGTTCATGAGGTCCCCGTTCGGTCGGTGTCGGCGGGGCGCCGGCACCGGCCCCGTCGCGGGCAGCGGCAGCGGCCCGGTGACCGTCGGCTCGCCCCTGGCCGCAGACTATGCCGCCCGCCCGCCGTCGCAAATCCCTTTCCCGCGCGCCCCGTTGGCTCACGCCTCGTCGCGGGTGAGGGCGAGCAGCCGGTCCAGGACGCGCGGCGCCCCGGCGCGCAGACCGTCGTGCTCGTACTCGTCGGTCACCCAGGTCCGCAGCCCCCGCACGGCGCGGGCCGTCCGCAGGGAGTGGGCCGTGTCCACGTACATGTCGTCGTGGTAGACCGCCGCGGCGACCGGGACCTCGTTGGCGGCGAGCCGGGCGGGGTCGTACAGGGGCTGCCAGTCGGTGCGGGCGGCGAGCAGTTCGGCGGTCTCGCGCAGCGGGCGCAGGGCCGGGTCGGTAGCGAACATCCAGGGGTGCACCGTCTCGCCGGTGAACAGCACCGGGGCGTCACCGGCGATCGCCTTGGCCGCGTCGAACTGCGGGAACTCGGCACGCACCCGCTCGGCGGCCCAGGCGGTGGGGCGGGCGTCCTGGCCGTAGATGGTCTCGTGGACGAGCGCGTACAGCGGATGCCCGGCGTACGACAGCAGGCCCCGCACCTGCTCCTGGAAGGCGTCGGACAGCTCCGGGCCACCGGGAGCGCGGACGAACGCGTCCTCCAGGAGGAAGTGCAGCCGGTGGCTGCCGTCGCTCGCCCCGAGCATCAGGCCCAGGGACTGGAACGCCTCCACCGTGAGAGGGTGGCCGCCGGGCAGGACGACGTCGTGGGTGAGGAGATGGTCGGCGATGCGCCGGGCCCGCTCGACGTCCTGCGGGTAGCGGGCGTAGTGCGCGGCGACCTTGCGTTCGATGCGCGGGTAGGCGGCCCGGTAGACGTCGTCGGCGTGGGCGTCGAGGGAGGGCAGGCCGCCGGTGATGACGGCGGTGTTCAGGCCCTCGGGGGCGAGGGAGAGGTACGACACCGTGCAGAAGCCGCCGAAGCTCTGGCCCAGCACGGTCCACGGGGCGCCGCCCGTCACCCGGGGACGGATGGCCTCGCAGTCCCGGACGATGGAGTCGGCGCGGAAGTGGGTGAGGTACTCGGCCTGCTCGGCGGGACCGCCGCGCAGCGGGAGGGTCTGCCGGGTGGCGGGCGTCGAGCCGCCGGTGCCGCGCTGGTCCAGGAGGAGGACGCGGTAGTCCTTCAGGGCGCGGTCGAGCCAGGCCTGCCGCCCGACGAAACGATTCGCCCCGAAACCGGGCCCGCCCTGCAGATACAGCAGCCACGGCAGGTCCTGCCCCGCCTTGTCGCCGGCGACGGCCTCGCGGGCGTACAGCTCGATGGTCTCGCCGCCCGGCCGCGCGTGATCGAGGGGCACGGTGAAGCGGCGGTCGGTGAGGACGACACCGGGCTGGCGGTAGCTGGAAGTCAACGGATCTCCCGGGACGGACGGCACGGACGCGTCCCAGTTCAGCACACCGGCGGCCGGGTCCACCCACCTGGGATCAAGGATTCCTACTGAACTTCCGGTCAGCGGGCGGTGAGGCTGGAGCGGCGCACCACCAGCTCCGGCTGGAGCACCACCCGCCGGTGCTCGTGCCGGCCCGCGCCACCCTCGGCGCCGGCCTCGGTCTCCTCCAGCAGCAGCTCCGCGGCGAGGGCGCCCATGGTGACGGCGGGCTGCCGTACGGAGGTCAGCGGTACGGCGGCGGCCGCGGCGAACTCGATGTCGTCGTAGCCGACGATCGCCAGGTCGTCGGGGACGACCACGCCGGCCGCGTAGAGGGCCTGGAGCACGCCGAGGGCGAGCAGGTCGTTGGCGCAGAAGACGGCCGTGGGCCGGTCGGCGAGGCCCAGCAGCCGGGCGCCCGCGTCCCGGCCGGCGGCCACGTCCAGGCGCTCGGTGGGCAGTTCGCGCAGGGCGTCGGGGCCGAGCCCGGCCTCGGCGAGGGCGTTCAGGGCGCCGGTGCGGCGGTCGCGCACCTGGTTCAGTCCGGGCGGACCGCTGACGTAGGCGATCGAGCGGTGACCGGCGTCCACCAGGTGCCGGACGGCGAGGGCGCCGCCCGCCACGTCGTCCACGGAGACCGAGCACTCGGTGGTGCCCTCGGCGACCCGGTCGACCAGTACGAAGGGGATACCGTGCCGGCGGAAGGCCGCGATGTTGCGGCCGGTGGCGTCGGCCGGGGTGAGCAGCACCCCGCGCACCCGCTGCTCGGCGAAGAGCGACAGGTACTCCGCCTCCTCGGCCGCGTTCTGCGCGCTGTTGCAGACCATCACGCCGAGCCCCGCGTCCCGGGCCGCCCGCTCGGCACCGCGCGCCACGTCCACGAAGAAGGGGTTGCCCATGTCCAGCACCAGCAGGCCCATGATCCGGCTGCGGCCGGCGCGCAACTGCCGGGCGGACTCGCTGCGGACGTAGCCGAGCCGGTCGATCGCGGACAGCACCCGCGCCCGGGTCTCGCCGGCGACGGTCTCCGGGCGGTTGATGACGTTCGAGACCGTGCCCACCGAGACTCCGGCGGCGCGGGCGACGTCCTTGATACCCACCGACTGGGCCATCGGGCGGAGACCTCCAGGGGACGAGGGGCGGCAGGGAAAGGCGCTCACGGGCACCACGGGCGCTCGAGGGCCGACTCGCGCGCGCTCGGGGGCGGAAGGGCCCTCACATTACCGTCACGTCCGGCCTCACGGCCCGGTCCGGGCGGGCAGCGCGAAGTCCGCGACGTACAGCGGGGAGGGCACCGTGCCGGCCGACCTCTCCTGGTACAGGAAGGAGAGCACGCCGTCGGCCTTCACCCGGGTCTCGTCGATCACCACCTCGCCGAAGGCGTTCGGGCCGCTCCCGTCGTACAGCAGCGCCCAGTCGGTGTGTCCGGAGGCCTTGGAGGCCGCGGCGATCCTGCCGTACGGCAGGACGGCGTAGGCGTTGTCGTGGCGGTCCAGGACCAGCTTGGTGCGCTGCGTCGAGTTCAGCGGGACGGGGATCTCCGTCTTCCGCCAGCCGCCGGCGGAGCCCCTGCGCAGGTGGAAGGCGTGGCCTTCGGCGGTGCGGTCGGCGGCGTAGTCCTTGGTGCACGGGCCGAGGCGCCCGGGGACGTGGCTGATGATCGCGTGCGGCAGCCCGGCCGAGTCGACGGCCTGGCCCTCCTGGTTCATCAGGGCGTGGTCCGGGCCGAGCGCGTCGACCACGAGTCCGGGCGAGGTGACGGCCACCGGGTCGGCGCCACCGGTGGTGCCCACGACCGTGCCCGCGTCGTTGCGCCAGGTGCGGCCGCGGTCGGCCGAGTACACGTAGCCGGTGTCGTGGTTGGTGAGGCCGCCGCCCGCCCGGGTCACGGCCGGGTCACGCTCCCGCCAGGTGAAGAAGGCGTGCAGGCGGCCGTCTCCGCCGTAGTCGAGACCGTGCAGGTACATGCTGCGGGCCGTGCTGGAGCCGTGCCCGGTGGTGTACGTGCCGGTGGCGGCGGTCCACTCCCCCAGCTCGGTCCAGCACGAACCGTCGTACTCGGCCAGGGCGTTGCGGCCGTCACCGGAGACGCCGGCCCGGTAGCCGAGCTGGAGCGGGCCTCGGGCGTGGTGACGAACTGGGGGTCTTCAACTGCTGCTGTTCGGGGTCGAGTGAGTGAGCGTAACCGTGCGTGAGTGAGTGTCGTTGTCAGGGTATGAATCTCACGCAATGGGCGAAGGCGCAGGGTGTGCACCCGCAGACCGCGTATCGCTGGTTCCGTGAGGGGACGCTGCCGGTCCCGGCTCAGAGGGTCGGCCCGCGCACCATCCTGGTGAACATTGGGGTCAACGCCGCGCCCGAGGCGTTCGGCGGGCTGGGCCTTTATGCCCGTGTCTCCTCCCATGACCAGAAGGCCGACCTGGAGCGGCAGGTCACCCGGCTGACTCGGTGGGCGGCGCAGGCCGGCCACCGGGTGGTGCGCGTGGAGGTGGAGATCGCATCCGGTATGAACGGTGCCCGCCCTAAAGCGAAGCGGCTGCTGGCCGATCCGGATGTGTCCACCGTGGTGGTCGAGCACAGGGATCGGCTGGGTCGGATGAACACCGAACTTGTCGAAGCTGCCCTGTCCGCGCATGGGCGCCGCCTCGTGGTCGTTGATGACGGCGAGGTCGAAGACGACCTGGTGCGCGACATGGTGGAGGTGCTGACCTCGTTCTGTGCTCGCCTGTACGGTCGCCGGTCGGCGAAGGACCGTGCCCGCAAGGCTTTCGAGGCCGCCCAGCATGGCTGACTCCACACTGCGCACCATCGAGCCGCCGTTCGTTGCGCCGGGACCGTCCGGGGTGGCGATCCGCACCAGCATGAAGGGCATGTCCCAGCGGGACCGTGAGGTGCTGGCGCTGGTGGGCGCACACCTGGGTTCGCTGGCCTGCGCCGACCTCAAGGCTCGTTGCCAGGCGGGTACCGGTCACGACAGCGGCCAGTGGGCGCAGCGCAAGCGGGCTCTGACCGAGGAGTCGTCCTCCCGCTGGGCCGGGAGTGTCACGAAGGCCACCCATGACCAGTGGGGCCTTGCGCACCGTGCCCAGCTCGCCCACATCCACAACCTCGAGGCCGCGCGCCTGTCCCAGCCGGTCGGGCAGAAGGGCACGAAGCGAGAGCCGGGCGGCTACCGTACGAAGCAGGAGTGGTTCCAGAAGACCCGGCGCCTGCATGTGCTGAAAGACCGGCTGGAACGCGAGCGGTCCGACCGTGAGGCCGGTGTCGTGCGCGTGGTGCGGGGCGGGAAGCGACTGGCTCGCAACCGGCACAACCTGGAAGCTGCCCAGCTCACCGAGCACGAGTGGCGCAGACGCTGGGATGCCGAACGCTGGTTCCTCCAGGCAGACGGGGAGTCGGGGAAGCGCTTCGGGAACGAAACCATCCGCGTCGGCTCCGACGGCGAGGTCGGCATCAAGCTCCCGGCTCCGCTGGCTCATCTGGCCAACGCCCCGCACGGCCGGTACGTGCTCGACGGCCGGATCGACTTCCGTCACCGTGGCGAAGAGTGGGCCGATCGCGTATCGGCGAACCGTGCTGTCGCCTACCGCATCCACCTGGACGTCAACCGGGACCGCTGGCACCTCACAGCGTCGTGGACGATCCTCCCGGTCCAACCTGTTCCCCTGGCCGTAGCCAGGGCGAACGGGCTCATCGGTGTGGACACCAACGCCGACCACTTCGCAGCGTGGCGTCTGGATGAGCACGGCAACCCGACGGGTGAGCCTCGCCGATTCCTCTACGACCTCGACGGGCCGGCCACCTATCGGGACGCCCAGGTGAGGCATGCCCTCACCCGCCTCCTTCACTGGGCACGGCGCGAAGACGTCTCCATCGCGATCGAGGACCTGGACTTCGGCGCGGAGAAGACGCGGGAGAAGCACGGCCGCAGGAAGCGGTTCCGCAAGCTGATCTCCGGCATGCCCGTCGCCAGACTGCGGGCACGGCTCGTTTCCATGGCCGCCGAACTCGGCATCAGCATCGTCGTCGTCGACCCCGCATACACCTCCCGCTGGGGCGCCGCGCACTGGCAAAAGCCCCTCAGCAGCAAGAACCGCAAAACCACCCGCCACGACGCCGCTGGCGTCGCGATCGGACGACGCGCTCTCGGGCACCGCATCCGGCGACGGACGGCACCGCCCCCACACGACCAGAGCGATCGTGTGGGGCATCGGACCGCCCAGGCCGGACACGGCACCCGAGGGCGTGAGGAAACCCGCCCACGCATCCCCGGACCACGGACACGATCCGTGCCGCCGGACGCGGCGCGAACGCGGGAGACCAGTGCATCCACAACCGCTCGGGATGCGCCAGTTGACCAGGCGCGAGTCCAAGACTCACTCCTGCTCGCTGATTAGGAACGGTAGGTGAACCAGGGGGTGAGCGGGAGCCCGCCGAGGGTCTCATCGACGGCGCCGAGGACGGCCGGGGTCAACGGGGACGTGCCGTCGAGGAGCCCGGCGACGGAGCGGACGTAGAAGAACCCGTCGCTGTGCGAGTCCATCATCACGTGCAGCCGGCCGTCCACGGCGGACGCGCCCGTGCAGATCACGTTGTGCGAGTCGTCGCTCTTGAGCCGGTGGCCGAGCGGCACGATGGACCACTGGTCGGCGCCGAGTGCCCGGCGGGCCACGACGGCGCCGCGATCGGCCGTGTACCAGGCGGCGTACTGGTGGCCGAGGTGGGTGAACAGCCCGTGCTTCCGGAACGAGTTGGTGTTCACGAGGCCGTCGTACGACACGAAGTACAGCGCCCGGTCGTCGAGCCGGGTCCGGCCCAGCTCGGTGACGGCAGGTGCGGCGGGCCCACTCACGGCGGCGGTCATGACAGGTGGAACACCTCCGTGAGCGGTGTCATCGCCTCGTCGGGCCGGGCGCCGTCCAGCGATTCGAAGAACGGCGCCATCTCCGCCTGCCAGCGGGCGTTGACGCCGGTGGCCTCCATGCCGGCCTGGGCGGCGGCGAAGTCCTCGGTCTCCAGGTAGCCGACCAGCAGGCCGTCCTCGCGCAGGAACAGCGAGTAGTTGTGCCAGCCGGTCGCCCGGAGCGCGTCGAGCATCTCCGGCCAGACGGCGCAGTGCCGCTCCCGGTACTCGTCGAGGCGGTCCGCCCTGACCTTCAGCAGGAAGCACACGCGTCGCATCAACGCCCCCTCGTCCGTCAGAAGTCGAACCGGTCGATGTTCTTCGCGTCGAACACGGTCGGCTTGCCCAGGTTGATCACGCCGTCCTTGCCGATGGTGTACGTCGTGCCGCCCGCCTTGAAGGTCTCGCCCTTCTTGCCGGTGATCTGCCCGGAGGCCAGGGCCACGGCGGTACGGGCGGCCAGGTCGCCGAGCTTCGCCGGGTCCCACAGCTCGAAGCCGTCTACGGTGCCGTTCTTGACGTACTTGCGCATGTCGTTGGGGGTGCCGAGGCCGGTCAGCTTGACCTTGCCCTTGTACTTGGAGCCGGACAGGTACTGGGCGGCGGCCTTGATACCGACGGTGGTCGGGGAGATGATCCCCTTCAGGTTCGGGTGCTCCTGGAGCAGGCCCTGGGTCTGCTGGAAGGACGCCTGCGCGTCGTCGTTGCCGTAGGCGGTCTTGACGAGCTTGACGTTCTTGTACTTGGGGTCCTTCAGCTCGTCCTTCATGTAGCCGATCCAGGTGTTCTGGTTCGTCGCGGTCTGGGCCGCGGACAGGATCGCTATCTCGCCCTTGTAGCCGATCTGTTCGGCGAGGAGCTGGACCTCGGTGCGGCCGAGGTCCTCGGCGGACGCCTGGGAGACGAAGGCGTTGCGGCAGCCCGGGTTGGTGTCGGAGTCGTAGGTGACGACCTTGATGTCGTTGGTCATCGCCTGCTTCAACGCGGTGCACAGGGCCCCCGGGTCCTGCGCGGAGACGGCCATCGCGTTCACCCGCTGCTGGGTGAGGGTGTTGACGTAACTCACCTGCCCTGAGGTGTCGGTGGCGCTGGAGGGGCCCACCTCCTTGTGCTTCTCGCCCAGTTCGGCGAGGGCCTTCTCGCCGCCCTGGTCGGCGGTGGTGAAGTACGGGTTGTTCACCTGCTTGGGCAGGAAGCCGACGGTCAGTCCCTTCTTGGTGGCCGCGTTCGGATCGGCCTTGCCGGCGGAGGCGACCGGCCCGCTGTCGTTCTTGACGTCGTTCTTGGTGGTGCCGCCGCAGGCGGTGGCGGCGAGCGCGAGGGAGGTGACGGCGGCGAGGGCCACGCAGGTGCGGCGCAGGGTGGGCTGGCGCATGATCGGATTCCTTTACGGGGGTCGAGTGGGCGGGGAGTTACGACGTCGGTGCCGAGGCGGCTCTGCGGCCCACCCTCGCGACGGTGATCTGCCGTGCGACCCGGGGTCCGAGCACGGAGACGACGAGCAGCACGCCGGTGACGACGATCTGCGACTGCGCGGAGACGTTCAGCAGGCTCATCACGTTCTGCAGCGCGCCCAGCAGGAACACCCCGGCGATCGCGCCGCCGAGCGTGCCCTTTCCGCCGTCGAAGTCGATGCCGCCGAGCAGCACGGCGGCGACGACGGAGAGTTCGAGGCCGGTGGCGTTGTCGTAGCGGGCGCTGGCGTAGTGCAGGGCCCAGAAGACGCCGGTGAGCGCGGACATGAACCCGGTGGCGACGAACAGGACGAGCTTGGCCCGCTTGACCCGGATACCGGCGAACCGCGCTGCCTCCTCGCTGGCGCCGACCGCGAACAGCGACCGGCCGAACGGGGTGGCGTGCAGGACGACGACGGCGACGGCGAGCAGCACCAGGAAGGGCAGGAAGGCCTGCGGCAGGAAGGTGCCGCCGAGCCGCCCGGCCGCGAAGTCGAGGTACTGGCCGGGGAAGTCGGTCACCGCGTCCGAGCCGAGCACGATCTGCGCGATGCCCCGGTAGGCGGCGAGCGTGCCGATGGTCACGGCGAGGGACGGCAGCCCCAGCCGGGTCACCAGCAGGCCGTTGACCAGGCCGCACACCACGCCCAGCAGCAGGCACAGCGGGATGATCGTCTCGATGGCCATGCCCTGGTTCCACAGCTTGCCCATCATCGCGCCGGACAGCCCGGCCGTGGAGGCGACCGACAGGTCGATCTCGCCGGAGACCACGAGCAGGGTCATGGGCAGGGCGATCAGCGCGATGGGCAGCGTGTTGCCGATGAGGAAGGACAGGTTGAGGGCGTTGCCGAAGCCGTCCACGAAGCCGAAGGACAGCAGCAGCAGGACGATCAGGAGGGCGCCGACGACGGTGTCCCAGCGGACGGCGCGGCTCAGCGACTCAGGCACCGGCGTTCTCCTTCGTCAGGGGGGCCTTGCTCAGGGCCGACTTGTTCTTCAGGGCGGCGGCCACCCGCAGCGCGACGACCCGGTCGACCGCGATGGCGAGCAGCAGCAGGACGCCGTTGATCGCGAGCACCCACACGGAGCTGACGCCCAGGGCGGGGAGCACGCTGTTGACGGAGGTGAGCAGCAGTCCGCCGAGAGCGGCGCCGTAGACGCTGCCGGAGCCTCCGGTGAAGGCGACGCCGCCGACGACGACGGCGCTGACGACGGTGAGTTCGTAGCCGTTGCCGGTGCCGGAGTCGACGTTGCCGAACCGGGCCAGGTACAGGGCGCCGGCGAGTCCGGCGAGGGCGCCGCAGACGGTGTAGGCGGCCAGGATGCGCTTGCGCACCGGGATGCCGGCCAGTCGTGCGGCCTCCGGGTTGGAGCCGAGCGCGTACAGCTCCCGTCCGCTGCCGAAGTGCCTGAGGTAGTAGGCGGTGGCGGCCAGCACGGCGAGCGCGATGAGGGCGAGCCACGGGACGGCGGAGAGGCCGCCGGAGCCGAAGTCCACGAATCCGCCGGGGAGATCGGCCGCCGTGATCTGCCGGGAGCCGACCCAGATGGAGTCGATGCCCCGGATGATGTACAGGGTGCCGAGGGTGACGACCAGCGCGGGCACCTGGCCGAGGCTGACGAGCAGGCCGTTCAGCAGCCCGCAGCCGACGCCGAGCAGTACGGCGAGGAGCAGCGCGACGGCCGCGTTCCCGCCGCCGTGCAGACAGGTGCCGGCGGCGAAGGCGCTGATGCCGAGGGTGGAGCCGACCGACAGGTCGACGTTGCGGGTGATGACGACCAGGGACTGGCCGGTGGCGACGAGCACCAGGATCGTGGCGTTGAGCAGCAGGTCCTTGATGCCCTGCGCGGAGAGGAACTCACTGTTGCCGGCCTGGGTGACGGCGATCATCACCAGGAAGACGGCCAGGATGGCGAGTTCGCGCATCCTGAAGACCCGGTCCACCAGCCGGGTCCCGCTGGACCTGGGCACCTCGGTGAGCGGTGTCTCGTTCGGGGCGGTCACCGTCATGCGGCGGCCCTCCTGGTGACGGTCGGGGGCATGGGGGCGGCCCTTCCGGCGGCTGTCATGCGGCGGCCCTTCCGGTGGCGGCGGCCATCACCGTCTCCTCGGTGGCCGCGGAGCGCGGGATCTCCGCGGTGATCCGGCCCTCGTGCATGACGAGCACCCGGTCGGCCATGCCGAGGATCTCGGGCAGATCGGAGGAGATCATCAGGACGGCGACGCCCTCGGCGGCCAGCTCGCTGAGCAGCCGGTGCACCTCGGCCTTGGTGCCGACGTCGATCCCGCGCGTCGGCTCGTCCACGATCAGTACCTTCGGGCCGGTGGCCAGCCACTTGGCGAGGACGACCTTCTGCTGGTTGCCGCCGGAGAGGGTGGAGACGGCGTCGGCGATGCGGGCGTACTTCACCTGGAGCCGTACCGCCCAGTCGAGGGAGCGGCTGCGTTCGGCGCCGCGGTCCATCAGGCCGGCCTTCACGGTCGTGCGCAGGCCGGTGAGCCCGATGTTGCGCGCGATGGACATCTCCATCACCAGGCCCTGGGCGCGCCGGTCCTCGGGAACCAGCGCGAGTCCGGCGGCCATCGCGGTGGAGGGTGCCCCCCGGGTGAGCCTGCGGCCCTCGACCTCCACCTCGCCCGCGTCCCACCGGTCGACGCCGAACACGGCGCGGGCCACCTCGGTGCGGCCGGCGCCGACCAGCCCCGCGAGACCGACGATCTCACCGCGCCGCACCTCGAAGGAGACGTCGGTGAAGACCCCCTCGCGGGTCAGCCGGCGGACGCTCAGGGCGACTTCGCCGGGCGTGACGTCCTGCTTCGGGTACAGCTCGTCCAGGTCGCGGCCGACCATCCGGCGCACCAGGTCGTCCTCGGTCATGCCGTCGAGGGGCTCGCCGGCGATCCGGGCGCCGTCCCGCAGCGTGGTCACCCGGCGGCAGATCCGGAAGATCTCCTCCAGCCGGTGGGAGATGAACAGCACCGCGGCGCCCTGCTCGCTCAGAGTGCGGACGACGCCGAAGAGCCGGGCGACCTCGCTGCCGGTCAGGGCGGCCGTCGGCTCGTCCATGATCAGGACCCGGGCGTCGAAGGAGAGCGCCTTGGCGATCTCCACGATCTGCTGGTCGGCGATGGACAGTCCGCGGGCGGGGCGGTCCGGGTCGAGCTCGACGCCGAGCCGCTTCATCAGGGCCGCGGTCGCCGCGTGCGTGGCCTTGTGGTCGATCCGGCCGAGGGCCCGGCGGGGCTGTCGGCCCATGAAGATGTTCTCGGCGATCGACAGGTCGGGGAAGAGCGTGGGCTCCTGGTAGATCACGGCGATCCCGGCGTCACGGGCGTCGCCGGGTCCGTGGAAGACGACGGGCTCGCCGTCGAGCAGCACCTGCCCGGAGTCGGGGCGGTGCACCCCGGCGAGCGTCTTGATGAGGGTCGACTTGCCCGCGCCGTTCTCCCCGGCGAGGGCGTGCACCTCGCCGGGCAGCAGCTCCAGGGAGACGCCTCGCAGGGCGCGTACGGCACCGAAGGACTTGGAGACGTCCCGCAGGGCCAGCACCGGGGTCGGTCCCGGGTCAGGCGGGTGGGTCATGAGGGCTCCTCGACGACACCGGCGGCACCGCCCCTCGGTGTCGTGAAAGGTTTCAACTGGATTGCCGGGACGTTAGGCATCCCGGGCATGTCACGTCAATGGGTCCGTGTCGAAAAACTTTCGGTAGCCGAAGGTCACAGGCGAGTCACGAACAACGGTGTCGGCCGGAGTGCTTGACACCCCTTCGAGGGGCTCATAGCTTGCCGTTCTGAATCGTTTCACAAGCTCAGTCGTTCCACCCGACACCACAGGAGCCCCGAAGTGACCGACCTCGCCGCGGTGAAGGCCGCCCTCAGGACCCAGGCCGTCGAGACGCCGTCGTGGGCGTACGGGAACTCGGGAACCCGTTTCAAGGTGTTCGCCCAGCCGGGCGTACCGCGCTCGCCCTGGGAGAAACTGGCCGACGCCGCGAAGGTCCACGAGTTCACCGGGGCCGCGCCCACGGTCGCCCTGCACATCCCGTGGGACACGGTCGAGGACTACGCGGCGCTGGCCGGGTTCGCCGAGGACCACGGGGTGCGGCTCGGCGCGATCAACTCCAACACCTTCCAGGACGACGACTACAAGCTGGGCAGCGTCTGCCACCCGGACGCGAAGGTGCGCCGCAAGGCGGTGGACCATCTGCTGCGGTGCGTCGACATCATGGACGCCTCCGGTTCACGGGACCTGAAGCTGTGGTTCGCGGACGGCACCAACTACCCCGGCCAGGACGACATAGGGGCCCGGCAGGACCGGCTGGCCGAGGCGCTGGCGGAGGTGTACGCCCGGCTCGGGGACGGGCAGCGGATGCTGCTGGAGTACAAGTTCTTCGAGCCGGCCTTCTACACGACGGACGTGCCGGACTGGGGCACGGCGTACGCGCACTGCCTGAAGCTGGGGCCCAAGGCACACGTGGTGGTCGACACGGGGCACCACGCGCCGGGCACCAACATCGAGTTCATCGTCGCCACGCTGCTGCGGGAGGGGAAGCTCGGCGGGTTCGACTTCAACTCGCGCTTCTACGCCGACGACGACCTCATGGTCGGGGCCGCGGACCCGTTCCAGCTGTTCCGCATCATGTACGAGGTGGTGCGCGGCGGCGGGTTCACCTCCGAGGTGGCGTTCATGCTCGACCAGTGCCACAACATCGAGGCGAAGATCCCCGCGATCATCCGCTCCGTGATGAACGTCCAGGAGGCCACGGCCAAGGCGCTGCTGGTCGACCGGGCGGCGCTGGCCGCGGCCCAGGCCTCCGGTGACGTCCTGGGTGCCAACGCCGTGCTGATGGACGCCTACAACACCGATGTGCGCCCGTTGCTCCGTGAGGTGCGCGAGGAGACGGGGCTGGACCCCGACCCGGTCTCCGCGTACGCCCGGTCCGGGTGGGCGGAGCGGATCGTCGCCGAGCGGGTGGGCGGGGAGCAGGCGGGGTGGGGTGCGTGAGCGTCTGCCGCGTCCTGTCGCTCGCGGGGTGCGGGCCGGTCGTGGCTGGTCGCGCCCACGCGGCGGTAGCCGCGTATTGAGACGGCCCCGCGCCCCCAGGGCATTCCACTCACCCCTTCTCAGGAAGTAAGGACCACTCATGTCCACCCATCCCGAAGCCGCCGCCCTCCTCGCCCGCTCCCATCGGCTGGGCGCCGATCCCCGCAACACCAACTACGCCGGCGGCAACGCCTCCGCCAAGGGAACCGGCACCGATCCCGTCACCGGCGGTGACGTGGAGCTGATGTGGGTGAAGGGTTCCGGCGGCGACCTCGGCACGCTCACCGGGGCCGGGCTCGCCGTGCTGCGGCTGGACCGGCTGCGCGCCCTCGTCGACGTCTACCCGGGTGTCGAGCGCGAGGACGAGATGGTCGCCGCGTTCGACTACTGCCTGCACGGCAAGGGCGGGGCCGCTCCCTCCATCGACACCGCCATGCACGGCCTGGTCGACGCCCCGCACGTGGACCACCTGCACCCCGACTCCGGTATCGCCCTCGCCTGCGCCGCCGACGGGGAGAAGCGAGTCGCCGAGTGCTTCGGCGACTCGGTGGCCTGGGTGCCGTGGCGGCGGCCCGGGTTCCAGCTCGGGCTGGACATCGCGGCCGTCAAGGCGGCCAACCCGCGGGCGATGGGGTGCGTGCTCGGCGGGCACGGCATCACCGCCTGGGGCGACAGCGCCGAGGAGTGCGAGCGCAACTCGCTGCACATCATCCACACCGCCGAGGCCTTCCTGGCGGACAGGGGCAGGGCCGAGCCCTTCGGGCCCGTCATCGCGGGGTACGAGCCGCTGCCCGAGGGCGAGCGGCGGGCGCGGGCCGCCGCGCTCGCGCCGTACGTACGGGCCATCGCCTCCCAGGACCGGCCGCAGGTCGGCCACTTCGACGACGCGGACGTGGTGCTGGACTTCGTCGCCCGCGCCGAGCACCCGCGGCTGGCCGCCCTCGGCACCTCCTGCCCGGACCACTTCCTGCGCACGAAGGTACGGCCGCTCGTCCTCGACCTGCCCCCGTCGGCCCCGCTCCGGGAAGCGGTCGGCCGGCTGCGTGAGCTGCACGCCGCCTACCGAGCGGAGTACACCGCCTACTACGAGCGGCACGCCCTGCCCGACTCCCCCGCCATGCGCGGCGCCGACCCGGCGATCGTGCTGATCCCCGGGGTGGGCATGTTCAGCTTCGGCAAGGACAAGCAGACCGCCCGGGTGGCGGGCGAGTTCTACGTCAACGCGATCAACGTCATGCGGGGCGCCGAGGCGGTGTCCACGTACGCGCCGATCGAGGAGTCGGAGAAGTTCCGCATCGAGTACTGGGCGCTGGAGGAGGCCAAGCTCCGGCGGATGCCGAAGCCGAAGCCGCTGGCCACCCGGGTGGCGCTGGTGACCGGGGCGGGCAGCGGGATCGGCCGGGCCATCGCGCACCGGCTGTCCGCCGAGGGCGCCTGTGTGGTCGTGGCCGACCTGAACGCGGAGAACGCCGCCGCCGTCGCCGAGGAACTGGGCGGCGCCGACAAGGCCGTCGCCGTGACCGTGGACGTCACCTCCGAGGAGCGGATCGCCGAGGCCTTCGCGGCCGCCGTGCTCGCCTTCGGCGGGGTCGACCTCGTGGTGAACAACGCCGGCGTCTCCATCTCCAAGCCGCTGCTGGAGACCTCGGCCAGGGACTGGGACCTGCAGCACGACATCATGGCGCGCGGCTCCTTCCTCGTCTCCCGGGAGGCGGCGCGGGTGATGACCGCGCAGGGGCTGGGCGGCGACATCGTGTACATCGCGTCGAAGAACGCCGTCTTCGCGGGCCCCGACAACATCGCCTACTCCGCCGCCAAGGCCGACCAGGCCCATCAGGTGCGGCTGCTGGCGGCCGAGCTCGGCGAACACGGCATCCGCGTCAACGGGGTCAACCCGGACGGCGTGGTCCGCGGGTCCGGCATCTTCGCGGGCGGCTGGGGTGCCCAGCGGGCCGCGGTGTACGGGGTGCCGGAGGAGAAGCTGGGCGAGTTCTACGCCCAGCGGACCATCCTGAAGCGGGAGGTGCTGCCCGAGCACGTGGCGAACGCGGTGTTCGCGCTCACCGGCGGGGAGCTCACCCACACCACGGGGCTGCACATCCCGGTCGACGCGGGTGTGGCGGCCGCCTTCCTGCGATGAGCGGCGGTGCGCGGTCCTACGCGGCCGTCGATCTGGGCGCCTCCAGCGGGCGGGTGATGGTCGGCCGGGTCGGGCCCGACTCGCTGGAGCTGACCGAGGCGCACCGGTTCCCCAACCGGCCGGTGCGGCTCCCGGAGGGCCTGCGCTGGGACGTGCCGGCGCTGTACGCCGGTGTGCTGGACGGGCTGCGGGCCGCGGGGCGGGTCGATTCCGTCGGCATCGACAGCTGGGCCGTCGATTACGGCCTGCTGGACGCGGACGGCGCCCTGCTGGGCAACCCGGTGCACTACCGCGACGCCCGCACCGAGGGCGTCGCGGAGAAGGTGTGGGCGACCGTGCCGGCCGCCGAGCTGTACGCGGCGACCGGCTTGCAGTACGCGCCCTTCAACACCCTGTACCAGCTCGCGGCCGCCCGCCCGACCGCCCAGTTCGCCCAGGCCAGGAGACTGCTGCTGATCCCCGATCTGCTGACGTACTGGCTGACCGGCGAGCAGGGCACCGAGCTGACCAACGCCTCCACCACCCAGCTCATCGATCCCCGCACCCGCGACTGGGCGTACGGCGTCGCCGAGCGGCTGGACGTCGACCTCGGACTGTTCGCGCCGCTGCGGCGGCCCGGTGATCCGGCGGGGGTGCTGCGCCCCGAGGTGCTGGCGGAGACCGGGCTCACCGGGCCGGTGCCGGTCACCGCGGTCGCCTCGCACGACACGGCCTCGGCGGTGGCCGCGGTCCCGGCGGTGGACGGGCGTTTCGCCTACGTCTGCACCGGCACCTGGTCGCTGGCCGGTCTCGAACTCGACGCGCCCGTGCTCACCGAGGAGAGCCGGGCCGCCAACTTCACCAACGAGCTGGGGCTCGACGGCACCGTGCGCTATCTGCGCAACATCATGGGGCTGTGGCTGCTCCAGGAGTGCGTACGCGCCTGGGGCGAGCCGGATCTGGGACCGCTGCTGCGTGAGGCGGCCGCGGTGCCCGCGCTGCGGTCGGTGGTGGACGCCGGGGACGAGGCGTTCCTGGCGCCGGGCGGTATGCCGGAACGGATCGCCGAAGCCTGCCGGGCCGCGGGGCAGCCGGTGCCCGGGACCCGGGCCGAGGTGACACGCTGCATCCTCGACTCGCTGGCCCTCGCCCACCGGAGGGCCGTCGAGGACGCGCAGCGACTGGCCGACCATCCGGTCGACGTCGTGTACGTCGTCGGCGGCGGCACCCGCAACGCGCTGCTGTGCCAGCTCACCGCCGACGCCTGCGGGCTGCCTGTGGTGGCGGGCGCGACGGAGGCCGCGGCCCTCGGCAACGTGCTGGTGCAGGCCCGCGCCCACGGACTGGCCGGCGACCTCGCCGGCAAGCGCCGGCTGCTCACCCGCACCCAGCCGCTGACCCGCTACACGCCCCGGGGCGGCACCGCCCGCTGGCGGGAGGCGGCGGCGCGGCTCGCCACGCGGTGAGCCGCGCTCTGCGCCCGGCGGATTCCGCCGATTACCCTGCAAACGTTCCGACGACCGACGCCGAGGAGCCGCGATGCGTGTCGCCCTGTTCCTGACCTGTGTCAACGACACGCTCTATCCGGACACCGGCCGGGCGGTGGTGAGACTGCTGACCAGACTGGGGGTCGAGGTCGACTTCCCGATGGCCCAGACCTGTTGCGGGCAGGCGCACTACAACACCGGCTACCGGCATGAGGCGGAACCGCTGGCCCGGCACTTCGCCGAGGTCTTCGGTGAGTACGAGGCGATCGTGACCCCGTCCGGGTCCTGCGGGGCGATGGTCAGAGAGCTGTATCCGCGCATGGGCGAGCGGGCGCGGGCCGAGGGGCGGGGCGAGAAGCTGGCCACCGTGCTCGCGCCGGTGGCGCCCAAGACGTACGAGCTGACGGAGTTCCTGGTGGACGTGCTGGGGGTGACGGACGTCGGCGCCCACTACCCGCACCGGGTGACGTACCACCCCACCTGTCACGGACTGCGCGCCCTGGGTCTCGGTGACCGGCCCCGGCGGCTGCTGAACGCCGTGAAGGGCCTGGAACTGGTGGAGTTGCCGGGGGCCGAGGAGTGCTGCGGGTTCGGCGGCACGTTCGCGGTGAAGAACGCCGAGGTGTCGGCGGCGATGGGCGCGGACAAGGTACGACGCGCCGAGTCGACGGGCGCGGAGGTGCTGTGCGCGGCCGACAACTCGTGTCTGATGCACATCGGCGGCACGATGAGCCGGCTGCGGACGGACATGCGGCCGGTGCACATCGCGGAGATCCTGGCGAGCACGGAGGAGGAGCCGGCCGCATGAGCGAAATGTATCTGGGCATGCCGGCCTTCCCCGAGGCCGCGCGCGAGGCCGTGGACAACCCCACCCTGCGCGGCAATCTGCGCCACGCCACCCACACCATCCGGGCCAAGCGGGCCAGGGCGGTCGCCGAGGTGTCCGACTGGGCGGCGCTGCGGGAGGCGGGCAAGCGGATCAAGGACCACACGCTGCGCCATCTCGACCGGTACCTGGTCCAGTTGGAGGAGGCGGTGACGGCGGCGGGCGGGACGGTCCACTGGGCCGCCGACGCCGGTGAGGCCAACCGGATCGTCACCGAACTGGTCAGGGCCACCGGCGAGTCGGAGGTCGTCAAGGTCAAGTCGATGGCCACGCAGGAGATCGGGCTCAACGAGGCCCTCGAGGCCGAGGGCATCCGCGCCTACGAGACCGATCTCGCCGAGCTGATCGTGCAGTTGGGCAAGGACCGGCCCTCGCACATCCTGGTCCCGGCCATCCACCGCAACCGGGGCGAGATCCGGGACATCTTCCGCGCCGAGATGGCCGAGTGGGGCCGCCCGGCTCCCGAGGGCCTGAGCGACACCCCCGCCGAACTCGCCGAGGCCGCCCGGCTGCACCTGCGGGAGAAGTTCCTGCGGGCCAGGGTCGGCGTCTCCGGTGCCAACTTCATGGTCGCCGAGACCGGCACGCTGGTGGTCGTGGAGTCCGAGGGCAACGGCCGGATGTGCCTGACCCTGCCCCGGACGCTGATCTCGGTCGTCGGCATCGAGAAGATCGTGCCGACCTGGCGGGACCTGGAGGTCTTCCTGCAGACGCTGCCCCGCTCCTCGACGGCCGAGCGGATGAACCCGTACACGTCGATGTGGACCGGCACCACCGGCGAGGACGGCCCGGACGCGTTCCATCTGGTCCTGCTCGACAACGGCCGCACCGACACCCTCGCCGACGAGGTCGGCCGGCAGGCGCTGCGCTGCATCCGATGCTCGGCCTGCCTGAACGTGTGCCCGGTGTACGAGCGGGCGGGCGGCCACGCCTACGGCTCGGTGTACCCGGGGCCGATCGGTGCCATCCTCAGCCCCCAACTGCGCGGCACCGGCAGCGAGATCGACGCCTCCCTGCCGTACGCGTCCTCGCTGTGCGGGGCCTGCTACGAGGTGTGCCCGGTCGCCATCGACATCCCGGAGGTGCTGGTGCATCTGCGGGAGCGGGTCGCGCAGGGCGGCCAGGCGGTCCGGGCGGGCAACAAGGTGGTGCTGAAACCGGCCCGGGGTCATGCCGCCGAGCGGGCGGCGATGCGGGCCGCGCGCTGGGCGTTCGCCCATCCGGGCGCGCTGCGCGCCGGGCAGCGGCTCGCCTCCCGCACCCGCCGGCTGCATCCGCGCACGCTGCCGGGTCCGGGCCGGGCGTGGAGCGGGACCCGGGACCTTCCGGCCGTGCCGGCGGAGCCGTTCCGGGACTGGTGGCAGCGTACGAACGGCGGGAAGGACACGGCGAAGTGAGCAGCAGGGAACGGATCCTGGGCCGGGTGCGGCGGGCGCTCGCGGACCTGCCCGCGGACGAGCGGCCGTACGAGGAGGCGGTGACGCGGGACTATCTGCGCGAGCACGGTGAGCGTACGGCCGGGCAGACCGTGGAACTGCTGGCCGAGAACCTGGCGGACTACCGGGCGGTCGTGCACCGCACGGACCCCGAGGGCCTGCCGGATCTGCTCATGCGGCTGCTCGCCGCACGCGGCTCCGAGCGGGTGCTCGTGCCGCCGGGGCTGCCGCCCGGGTGGCTGGCGGCAGCCGATCCCACCCGGATCCACGACCGTGCCGTGAGCACGGCGCGTGAGCTCGACCGGGTGGACAGCGTGGTCACCGGCTGCGCGGTCGCGATCGCCGAGACCGGCACCCTCGTCCTGGACGGCTCCCCCGACCAGGGCCGGCGCCGCATCACCCTGATCCCCGATCACCACATCTGTGTGGTGCGCGTCCCGGACCAGGTGGTGGCCTCCGTCCCGCAGGCCCTCGGGCGCCTGGACCCCGCCCGCCCGCTGACCTGGATCTCCGGCCCCTCCGCCACCAGTGACATCGAACTCGACCGGGTGGAGGGGGTGCACGGGCCGCGCACCCTGGAAGTGGTGCTGATGAGCGGGGAGTGACCGGCGCGCCTGGCGCGCCGTCGTGATCCGCTCCGAGGAGGGCGCCGGCGCGCTGGGGATCCCGTCCCGCGAGCGAACGGGCGTGGGGAGTCGGCATCGAGGTCCCCGCCCTGAGAATCCCGGACTGCGCATAGGGTGGAGCCGGTATGCCCGCCACCGTGAGAGGTCTGTGATGCCCGAGCTCCCCTCGGACCCCGCCGTCGCACAGTTCGGCCCCCAGGGGCTGCGCCGCATCAGCGTGCCCGCCTCGTACGGGACCGTGCCGGCCTCGGCCCGCACCCACCTCGCGCAGGTCGGTGTGCCGCTGCACGTCGGCCCGTACTTCATCGCCGCGGACGACAACGACGGGCCCACCCTCGGGATGTACACCGGCCACCGTGGCGTGGCCCTGCAGGGCGACTGGGCGGAGTGGGTGCGCATCGGCACCGACCGGCTGGCGAACCTGTGTGTCCGCACCGACGGCTCCGTACAGGCCCTCTTCCTCGGTCGCGGCGAAGCCGCCCTGTTCGTCAACTCGGACGTCGCCGCCTTCACGCACTGCGCCGCCGCCCTGGACCACGCCCTCCCGGTGATCGCCGCCTCCGACGGACTCCAGTCCGCCGCCGAGGCGTTCGCCGCGCTGGTCCGGGAGATCCGGCAGATCGACCCGGAGGCCGTCGCCGACCGGGAGAACTGGTGGTCGCGGGTGCTCGATGACGTCCGCCACACCCTCAACTTCCCCTTCTCGTCCGCCTTCGAGTACGTCGGCAAGGACGGCGCGAAGCAGATCGTCACCGCCCAGGCCGGTCCTGGCCGCCCGCACCCCGAGGAACAGCTGTGGCAGCGGCTCTCCTCCGCCGGTGTGGAGCCCGAGCAGGTCCACCGCGTCTACTGCGAACTCGAACCGTGCATGATGCCGGGCCACTACTGCGCCGCCTGGCTCCAGGCCGTCCTCCCGCATGCCGAGTTCACGCACAGCTTCGACTACGGCAACACCGCGGAGTCCCGTGAGGAGGGCCTCAAGGAACTCATCACCCACGCCGCGCGGCAGGCCCGGCAGTGACTCGCCGCCCGGACGCCGCGGGAACGGAGGTGGGTTCATGACCGCCGATCCCGCCCCGCGCTGGTCCCGGCCCGCTTCCGGGCGGGAGCCCGCCGCGGCCGCCCTGCTGTCCTGGCTCGGCGACCCCCGCGCCCCCGGCCTCGCCGTGGTCACCGGCACCGAGGGCAGCGGCAAGTCGCGGCTCCTGGCCTGGTTGATCGGCCATGGCACCCGGCCCGGCACCGTCAGCGAACGCCGCGTCCACGGCTTCGTACCGCTGCCCGGCCAGAGCGCGACCACGGCCGCCTGGATGCTCGGCGAACAGTTGTCGATCGCCGCCCGCTCCCCGGGCGACCTGCTGGCCGCGCTTGCCGCCGACCGGCGCCGCACCGTCATCGCGCTGCCCGAACTGCACTCCGCCGAGCAGCCCGGCTCCCTCGTCGAACTCGCCCTGTCTCTCGCTTCGTTGGAGCACGTCCGGGTACTTGTCGAGGTCCGCTCCGGTACGGAATGGGCGCAGGCGCTCACCGCCGGACCCTGCGCCCGCATGGACCTGGACGAGCCCCGGTGGACCGACGAGGCCCGCCGCGAGTCCTGGGACGCGGCCCACCCCGCCGGGCCGGCGGGGCAGGACCCGGAGCCGGAGGAACCGTTCGACCTGGACGATCCCGCCTCGGTCTGCGCCGCCGACCCCTGGAGCGTGACCACCGCGTACGAACGCTCCGAGGAGAGCCATGGCGGACTGCGCGCCGCCTGGCTGCGGGCCGGCGCCTCCCTGACCCGCGAGCAGCCGGCCGCCGAACGCGCCCTGGTCCTCCTCGCCGCCCTCGGTGACGCCGCTGATCCGCGGCTGCCCGCCGTCCTCGACTCCATTGCCAGGGACGCCTCCTGGACCGTCGTCTGGCACCGGGTGCGCGGCGACGTCACCCCGCCGTGGCCCGGCCCGGTCCGCTCCCTGACCGCCGGCACCGGCCCCCTGACCGGGCAGCTCGTCGTCGCCGACCACCAGGGCACCGTGCGCGTCCTCGACGCGGAGAGCGCACGCTCCACCGGACGCCTCCCGCACTCCGCGCCCGGCGTCCGCGCCACTGCCGAGCACGGCGACGGCACCGTCAGCGTCCTCGACGAGCACGGCCTGCTGCACACCCAGCGCGCCGCCGAGTCCTCAAGGCCCAAGGGCCTTGCCGCCCTGCTTGACGACGGCCTCTCCGTGCAGGGACAACTCCGCGAGGCCGTACAGGAGTACACACGGCGTCAGCAGGAGACGGTCACCGCGCTGACCGGTGCCAAGGACAGTGTTGTCCTGGGTGACGCCGCCGGAACGGTGCACGTGGTGACCGTCGGCGCCGAGCCGCGTACCTCCACTCTGCACCAGGGGCGCGTCACCGCGGTCGCCGGGACCGCCCTGCCCGTCTCCGCGGCGGGTGACACCGTCATCCTGCTGTACACGGGCGGCGCCGACGGCACCGTACGCGCATGGGCCCCCCACACCGACCCCATGCCCGAGCCGGTGGCCGCCCGCGACTGCGCCGTCAACGCGGTGGCGGTGGCGACGGCCGACGCCGGGCTCGTCCTCGCGATCGCGTGGGCCGACGGCCTCGTCGAACACCGAGTCCTGGACGACGACCGACTGCGCACCTTCCACCCCGGCAGCCAGGCCAACGCCCTTGCCTTCACGGCGGAAGGGGACCTGGTGGTGGGGACGGACGAGGCGCTCGTGCGGCTGCGGGGACGGTGACGGCTGCCACGCGGTGAACGGCGGACACCCACGTGGCGCGCCCGCCACCGGTGTACGTGCCGGACAGCCACCGGCCATGCGCCCGCCAGTTGCATTTCGTTGCATTCCATGGCCCGTGCGAGCCCGGTCAACTCCGCTGCTGTCATCGTCAGATGGAAGTCTTGTCACATAACCGTGACGCGGTCGGTTTACCCTTGTGTACCTGACAACCTGCCCCGTTGGCTGGGGGCGGGAGAGCCAGTAGTCGACGGGGGACGGAGCACGCGGCCATGGGTCTGGTACTGCCGAGCATCATCGACGAGGCACTCGACCTCATCGGGGTCAACTGGCCCAATGTCGACGAGGACGACTACTTCGAGATGGCGACGTCCATGCGGGACTTCGCCGAGCAGTTCGAGGGCCACGGCGGTGAGGCGCACAAAGCCGTGAGCCGCATCCTCGCCTCCTCCGAGGGCTGGGCCGTGGAGTCCATGCAGAAGCACTGGTCGCATGTGAAGACCCGTCACCTGGAGAAGATTCCCGAGGTGGCACGGCTGTTCGCGGACGCCTGTGACGGTGTCGGCCAGATCATTCGCGGCATGAAGGTCAAGGCGGGCGTCGAACTCGGTGTACTCGCCGGCACCATCGTCGCCGAACTCGCCGCCGCACCCGTGACCTTGGGTATCTCCGCCGCGGCCGCCGCCGGTGAGATCGCGCTGATGCGCACCATCGTGAAGCGGCTCATCGACGAGGCGGTCGATCAGATCGTCGACGCGCTCATCGCGAAGGTCACCGAGCCCGTCACCGGCAAACTCCAGGCACTCATCTCGGACATGGTCCTCGACCTCGCCGAGGGAGCCTTCAACCCCGGTGACGCACCGGGCGGCATGCAACTGGCCTCCGCGGGCGACAGCGACGGCTCCGGCAGCGGGGGCAAGAAGACGGTCATCGACCACGTCGAGTTCGAGGACGGCGCCGGCAAGGTCTCCCGCCAAGGCGGCGACATGGGCAGCCAGTCCGGGATCCACCTCGGCAAGTCCAAGCACTCCTTCGGCAGGACCAAGGGCAAGGACGTTTTCACCAAGGCCTTCGATGGCATCCTCGAGGATGCCATCGAAGGCATGGAGAAGGCCGCCAAGAAGGTGACCGACCACGTCACCGACACCATCCCGGAGCGGGTGAAGGCTGCCTCCCGGCACCAGAAGCGCAAGGACCACGATGTCGGCGACGAGGCCGACAAGGTCGACGTCAAGAAGGTCAAGCGTGACGGCGACACACCCATGTACCTTCTCAGCGACGACGGATCGGTCCGCCAGTTGCACCACGACGGGACCACCAGTCCCGTCCATCACAACGACTCCTCCGGAGTGAACGACGTACTCGGTGACAAGGCCTGGTACCCGTGGAACCACAAAAACGAGAAGCAGCGCAAGGACAAGCCCAGCAAGGGCGAGACGGTCGACTCCAAGAAGGTCGCGCCCGGCTCCACCGAGCTGGCCCGCGCCACCCAGCTCGGCCGCTACGCCAACCGCGCCGAACGCCCCGACTCCTATATTCCCGGCGGCAACTACGCCTCGGCGCTGTACGACGACGGCAAGGGGAACCGGTTCATCCTGGTCGGCGCCAGCGGTAAGGCACACTCCGAACGCTCCATCGGACACCCGCTGATAAAGCAGGGTCACGAGGGCAACGTCAGCGATCTCTACACGGAACGAGAGCCCTGCCAGAAGAATCCCAAGTGCGACAGATATCTTGCTAGGGAATTCCCCGACCATCTCGAGGTCACCCACAGCTCGAAATACGACCAGTCCGAAAAGGGGCCGGACGGCACAGAGCTCAGCAAGTACAAGAAGGACCGGGAGCACCGCGCCTACGTCCAGTGGCTGGAAGACCAGTGGGACCAGCACGGTGTCGCCGGCGGACGCACTGATACGGTGATGAACCTCTCGCCCTCGGACCGCAGGTTCCTTCCCTAGGCGGGCGGGGCGGCCAAGAATCCCACGACGCCCGTCGCCGCCGAGTTCGGAGTTTTGGAAGTGCTTTTCGACGTCACACGCAGCGAGCTCGTCGACATCTTCGGCGAGGACCGGATCGCGACCGTGCCGGCCACCGCCTTCCCGCCCGCCGCCGCGGACACCGAGGGCGGCCGCCTTCTGCAGGCCGTCGGCGTCCCCACCGGGACGCTCCTGCTGCGTCAGCCCGACGAGGACGACGGCCTGCTGCCCCTCGTCCAGGACGTCGTCCACATCGAGGACTTCGAGGACGCCGCGGAGGGCGCGGGTGACTGGCCCGTCATCGGCTGGCTGCTCAACGCGCACCTCGCCCTCGACCCCGTGTCCGGCAAGGTGCACGCCTTCGACCCTGACGAGGAGATCGTGCAGGAACTCCACACGGACGTCTCCTCCCTCGTCCAGGTCTCCCTTCGGTTCCAGCGCCTGCTCGAAGAGTTCACCTTCAGCGGTGACGAGGACGACGAGGAGGCCGACTTCGAGCGCCTGGACGCCGAGGTCGAGCGCATCCGTGCGGAGACGAGCACCACCGACCCGCTCCCCTTCCAGGACGACGAGACCGTCTGGTCGGTAGTGGGCGATGAGATCGCCATGGGCCAGCGCTTCACGGGCAACAGCCCGGGAGCCCGCTCGCTCTACGGGTGATCGCCGGCCGACGTCGCCCGCGGACCGCGCGATCTCCGTGGTGCGCAGGCCACCTTTCTGCCGGTCCAGCCGATCGGTGTCCGCGGGCGGGCGGGAAGCGGAACCACGTGACAGGAGCGCTGAACAAGCGCTTAGATAGTGGCCCGGACGCCGTTCCTCGACCCACCGGAGGCCCCGTTGTTCACGTCCGTCGACGACGTCTCCGCCCGCCTCGCCGAGACCGGGTACCTCGCCTCGCCCGCCGTCGCCACGACCGTCTTCCTCGCCGCCCGGCTCGGCAAGCCGCTGCTGGTGGAGGGGCCCGCCGGGGTCGGCAAGACCGAACTGGCCAAGGCCGTCGCCCAGGTCGCCGACGCCCGGCTGGTCCGGCTGCAGTGCTACGAGGGCGTCGACGAGTCCCGGGCCCTGTACGAGTGGAACCACGCCAAGCAGCTGCTGCGCATCAGCGCGGGCCGCGACGAGAGCTGGGACGAGGCCCGCACCGACATCTTCAGCGAGGAGTTCCTGCTCCCCCGCCCGCTGCTCACCGCGATCCGCGGCGAGGAGCCGACCGTCCTGCTGATCGACGAGATCGACAAGGCCGACGTCGAGATGGAGGGCCTGCTGCTGGAGGTGCTCAGCGACTTCCAGGTGACGGTCCCCGAACTGGGCACGGTCACCGCGACCCGCCGCCCCTTCGTCGTCCTCACCTCCAACGCGGGCCGCGAGCTGTCCGAGGCGCTGCGCCGCCGCTGTCTGTTCCTGCACATCGGGTTCCCGGAGGAGGAGCTGGAGCGGCGGATCGTGACGTTGAAGGTGCCGGGGCTGGACGCGGCGCTGACCGAGTCGGTGGTGCGGGTGGTCGGGGCGCTGCGCGCGATGGACCTGCGCAAGGCGCCGTCCGTCGCGGAGACCGTCGACTGGGCGCGCACCCTGCTGGCCCTGGGCGCGGACACGCTGGACGAGACGGTCGTACGGGACACCCTGGGCGTGCTCCTCAAGCACCAGGACGACGTACTGAAGGCGGCGGCCAAGCTGGACCTGGACGCGCTGTGACCGGTGTCGAGGGCCGGATCACCGGGCTGGTCGGCGCGCTGCGCGAGCACGGTGTGCGGATCGGCACCGGGGAGACGGTCGACGCGGCCCTCGCCGTCGAGGCCCTCGGCTTCACCGACCGGGAGCTGCTGCGGGAGGGGCTGGCCGCGACGCTGCTGCACGGTCCGGCCCAGCGGGCCGTGTTCGACCCGGTCTTCGACCTGTACTTCCCGCGCGGCGTGGGCGGCCCGGAGCAGGCGCCGGCGGACCGGGAGGAGCTGCGCGACCGCCTCGCGCGGGCGCTGGCGGCCGACGACCGGGCGCTGCTGGCCCGGCTGGCCGCGGAGGCCGTCGACGGCTTCGGTGGGTACGGCGGCTACGGGGGTTCACCGGGATCGGACGGCTGGTCGGCGCACCAGACGCTCGACCGGCTCAGGCCGCAGACCCTGCTGGCCCGGGTGCGGGCCGACGTGCGGGGCCGGGACGGCGGCACGGGGTTCGCGGACCGGCTGCTGGACGACGAGATCAGGCGCCGCATCGAGGTGTTCCGGCGGCTGGTCGGGGCGGAGGCCCGGCGCCGGGTCGCCGAGCGGCGCGGACGGGACGAGATCGCCCGGCGGGCCGTGGCCCCGACCGCCGACCGGGTGGACTTCCTGTACGCCCGCCGCGACCAGCTCGCCGAGCTGCGCAGGGTGGTGTGGCCGCTGGCGCGGAAGCTGGCGACCCGGCTGGCCGCGCGCCGCCGCCGGGCCGCCCGCGGCACGATCGATCTGCGCCGCACGCTGCGCTCCTCGCTGTCCACGGGCGGGGTGCCGATGCGGCCGGTGCTGCGCAGGCGCCGTCCGGTCCGGCCCGAACTGGTGCTGCTGTGCGATGTGTCGGGCTCGGTGTCGGGGTTCTCGGATTTCACGATGCTGCTGGTGCAGGCCCTGCACGACCAGTTCAGCAAGGTCCGCGTGTTCGCCTTCGTCAACCGGCTCGACGAGGTGACCGGGCTGCTGGCCCACGGCCGGGCCGACCCGGACGGGCTCGGCGCCCGTATCAACGCGGAGGCCACGCTCACCGGCTGGCACGGCAGCAGCGACTACGGCGTGGCCCTGGGGGAGTTCACCGAGCGGTACGGCGCGGCGGTCGGGCCCCGGACGACGGTGTTCGTACTCGGGGACGCCCGTACGAACATGAGCGATCCGAACCTGCCCGCCGTCCGTGAACTCGCCCGTCGCGCCCGGCGCGTGCACTGGCTGAACCCCGAGCCGCGGGCCCAGTGGGGCACCGGCGACTCGGCGGCGCCCGCCTACGCCGAACTCGTCGAGATGCACGAGTGCCGCACGGCCCGGCAGCTCGGCGGGCTGATCGCCCGGTTGCTGCCGGTGTGAGGCGGGGCGCCGCCGCGGGGCGCCGGGTGCGCCCCGCGGCCCGTCCGCCCTTGGCGTACCGGTCTCAACTCCTGGCGTACTCGTTCGCCATCGACCCGGCGAAGTCGAACACCACGACCTGCTCGTCGCCCACCACCCAGGCATCGTGGCCGGGCGGGCAGACGAAGACGTCACCGGGGCCGACCTCGCTCTCGCCGCCGTCGTCCATCCGCAGGTGCATCCGTCCCTGGACCACATAGCCGTTGTGGTGGACCATGCAGCTCGCGGTGCCCGCGATCGGTCCCACGGACTCCGACCATCGCCAGCCCGGTTCGAAGGTGCCCACCGCGAAGTCGAGCCCGGTCAGGTGGAGGGCTTCGAGGTGGCCACGGGGGAAGTCACGCCGCTCATCGGGTTTGTCGACCGTCTTCACTTCCAGCATGACGGTGTCCTCCCTTCCGGCCGCTCACCACGGCCGGGGCGGGCCGCCGTCCCCGGCGGCCACGGACGGCACCGGCAGCACAATGACGGCGACCGCACCCCTCGCCTCCATCGTCGGCCCGCCCTCCCGGGGCCGTCAATCGAGGGTCCCGCTCCCCCGCGGGCCGCTCTGCCACCCGAGGTGCCACCAGGTCCGCCCGGACGCCGGCAGGAGGTGGCGGAGACGGGCACGTCCGGGCGGGCCGGTGTGCGGAAAATTGGCCGGTCGCCGGGTGCAACCTCGTCCAGGGTCGGACGTCTGTCCGGGTGGAGGCCTCCACTTCGACCACGTCCGACCCCGAGCGACCGAAGGAACCCATGTCCGCACACAAGCTCCCCCGCCCCGGCCGTACGCGCAGGCTGCGCACCGTTCTGGGGGTCTCCGCCGTCGGCGCGGCCCTGGCCGTGGGCGGCACCATGACCGCCCAGGCGGTGCAGGGCGACGCCCGGCCCGCCTCCCATTCCGGCGCCACCGCCACACCGGTGCCCGCGGGCGGCCACGCGACGCCGTCCCCCGTACCGTCCCCGACCCGTCCGCCGACCTCGAAGCCCGTCCCCTCGCCGTCGCGCCCGCCCACAGTCGCCCCCACCCCCGTGCCCTCCAGCCCGCACACGCCGACCCCCGTGCCGTCGGTGCCGGGCACGAACGCCCCGTCCCCGGTGCCGTCCCCCACGCGTCCGGGCACCCCTGAACCCGTCCCGGCGCCGCACCACGGCCACCGGACGGCGTCGCCGAGTCCGGTTCCGGCGAGCCGGCTCGCCACGCCCGCTCCGGTTCCGCGGCACCACTGAGGCAAGCGCCGGTGTGCGGGGAGCCGCCCGGAGCGGCTCCCCGCACACCGGCCGGGAGATCCATGACGACAGCCACACCCCCGGCGGCGCCCCTTCCCTGGGGCCCGTCCCGCACCCCGGCGCGCAGGCGGAGCCGCCTGGCACCTCGGCTCGCACCCCTGCGCGCCCGTCTCCTCGCCCGCGTCCGCGCCGGGGGCCCGGCCGCCCCGGCACCGACCGGCGGCACCCGCATCGGCGCACGAGGTCCCGCCACCGCCGAGACCCCGCCGGGCATCGAGGAGTTGTACCACCACCGCCGGCTCTCCCTGGTGCGCCTGGCGGTGCTGCTGGTCGACGACCTGCCCACGGCCGAGGACGTCGTACAGGACGCCTTCACCGCCCTGTTCCGCCGCCACGGCCACCGCCTCGGCTCGCTCGACGACCCGGAGGCGTATCTGCGGACGAGTGTGGTCAACGGCGCCCGCTCGGTACTGCGGAGGCGCAGGACCGTACGGGCGCACACCCCCGAACCCGAGCAGCACGCGCCCGCGCCGGAGGAGGACGTCCTGCTGCACGAGGACCACCGGGAGGTGCTGGCGGCCCTGCGGACGCTGACCGCCCGGCAGCGCGAGGTCCTGGTCCTGCGCTACTGGTCGTACCTGACCGAGGCCCAGATCGCGGCGACGCTGGGCCTGTCGCGGGGCACCGTGAAGTCCACGGCCAGCAGGGCCCTGGACGCCCTCGGCCGACGTCTGGAGGGTCTGCGATGAACGACTGCGTCACCGGAACCGGGACCGCGCCGACTCCGGTCGAGGAGCGGCTGCGGGCCGCCCTGGCCGCACGCGCGCAGTCCGTCGGCCCGGCCGGCCTGCGGCCGCCGCGCCCGCCGTCCGCCGCGACGCACCCCCGCCGGCTGCCGGTACGCCGCATCGCCGTGGGCCTGCTCGCGCTGGCCGCGGTGGTGGCCCTGGTGTTCCTCACCGGCCGGGACGACCGGCCCCGCCCGGCCGAGCCGGCCCGCTCCCCCCGGCCTGCGACCGGCGCCCCGACCCCCGTGCCCACCACCGTCCGCCCGTCGCCGGCCCAGCCGTCCCCGAGCAGCCCGGCGCCGTAGGGCCTGGCAGCCACGCCGGGTGCCGGGGCGCAGGTCCGTCTGCGTCGCGGTCCGGAGGCGACTAGGTTGTGCCGCATGAGCAACCTTGACCGCGCGCCGGTACCGAGTGTGTGCGGCGGCCGCGGATTCGTCGTCGCCGAGCCCGTCCGTGAGCTCCTGAGCCCCCGCCGTGTGAAGCTGGGCGAGTCGACGGAGGTGCGCCGACTGCTGCCGAACCTGGGCCGGCGCATGATCGGCGCCTGGGCCTTCGTCGACCACTACGGCCCCGACGACATCGCCGACGAGCCCGGTATGCAGGTCCCGCCGCACCCGCACATCGGTCTGCAGACGGTGAGCTGGCTGCACGAGGGCGAGGTGCTGCACCGGGACTCCACCGGCAGCCTCCAGACCATCGGCCCCCGGCAGCTGGGCCTGATGACGTCGGGCCGGGCGATCAGCCACTCCGAGGAGAGCCCCCGATCGCACGCGCGCTTCCTGCACGGAGCCCAGCTGTGGGTCGCGCTCCCCGACGAACACCGCCACACGGAACCGAAGTTCGAGTACCACGCCGAGCTGCCCCAGGTCACCGCCCCCGGTCTGACCGCCACCGTGATCCTCGGCGACCTCGACGGAGCGTCCTCCCCCGGTACGGCGTTCACCCCGATCGTCGGCGCCGACCTGGCCCTCACCCGGGGCACCGACGTACGCCTGCCCCTGAACCCCGACTTCGAGTACGGGGTGCTGGCCATGTCCGGCGAGGTGCACGTGGACGGCGTACCGGTCCTGCCGGGCTCGATGCTCTACCTCGGCTGCGGCCGCGCCGAACTCCCCCTGCGCGCCGAGTCGGACGCCGGGATCATGCTGCTGGGCGGCGAACCGTTCGCCGAGGAGCTGATCATGTGGTGGAACTTCGTCGGGCGCACACAGGACGACATCGAGCAGGCCCGGGAGGAGTGGATGAACGGGTCGGGATTCGGGGAGGTGAGGGGATACGGCGGGGCTCCGTTGCCTGCGCCGGAGCTGCCGCCGGTGCCTCTGAAGCCGCGGGGCCGAGTGCGCTGAGGCCGGGCACGCCCGTGTCCGCTCAGCGACGCCGGACGGCGATCCCGTTGAACGCTCCCTCCAGCGCCGGCCGGATGCTGTTGTGAAGGATCCGGTGGACGCGGGTCTTCTTCCCCGGGCCGAGCCCAGCGCCGTTGACTCCTTTACCTGGTTGCCTCTTCACGCCCCAAGAGCGGCATTCAGGGTGAAACGTCCGGCACGACCGCCTCCACGGGTGTCACCGGGGTTCCGCGTTCACAATGGCCAGGAGGAGGTGACGACCGTCAGGAGACGGACGCCTCGGTCGCGTGTGCGGAAGAGGGCCTGTCCGGCCGCACACAAGGCGGTGCAGGGAAGGAGTACAGGATGACCCGCTCTGTCGTGGTCGGGATCGACGGATCCCGGGAGAGTCGCGTCGCGGCCGAGTGGGCCGCCGGGGAGGCAGCCCTTCGAGACCTCCCACTGCGTCTGGTGCACGCCGCGCCCGCCCCCGTCCGCGCCTACCCCGATGAGCCGGTCGCCCTCTCGTGGCAGCGGACCGGCGAGGAGTTGCTCCAGCGCGCGAAGACCGGCCTCGCCGATCGGTATCCCCGCGTGGCGATGAGCGGCGTACAGGTCGCCGATGAAGCCTCGACCGGGTTGCTCTCGGCTTCCGAGACGGCCGAGCTCCTTGTCGTCGGGGCTCGGGGCGAGGGCGGGTTCGACGGACTCGCCGTGGGCTCGACGGCGCTGGCGGCGGCGAGCACCGCCTCCTGCGCCGTCGCGATCGTGACCGGGAACCCGGCCGCGGCAGCACATGATGCCGAGGTGTCCGTCGGCGTCGACGTGCGGCACGCGGCCGAGCCACCTCTGGCCTTCGCGTTCGGCGCCGCCCGGCTGCACGGCGCTCGGTTGCGTGCCGTGCACGCCTGGGCGCTGTCTGGTCATGCTTCGTGGACGGCGGCCGGAGTGCCCGAGGAAGACCGGGCGACCTGGGAGGACGAGGAGGTGCAACAGCTGTCCGACGTGCTCCGGAGCAGGCAGGCCAGGTGTCCGGGAGTGCCGGTGCTGCCTGATGTCGTACTCCTGCACCCGGCCTACGCCCTGGTACGCACCTCGCAGCGGGCTGACCTGCTCGTCCTGGGCCGGCGCTCGAGCCCACGGGTGGCTGAGCGGCGGCTGGGCCCCGTGGCCCACGCCGCCCTGCATCACTCTCGCTGCCCGGTGGTCATCGTTCCGCATGCGTGACGCCACCACGGGGCAGCCTCAGGTGCCGAAGAACACGTCGAACTCCGTGTAGAGCTCTTGAGGGACCCGCTTGGTCGCCTTGGTCGCGTCAGCGAGCGGGACACGTGTGATGTCCGTGCCGCGCAGCGCCGTCATCGTGCCGAAGTCGCCGTCCTTGACCGCGTCCACCGCGTGCAGTCCGAAGCGTGTGGCGAGCCATCGGTCGTACGCGCTCGGTGTGCCACCACGCTGGACGTGACCGAGAACCGTCGTGCGGGCCTCCTTCTCGGTGCGGTGTTCGACCTGCCGGGCCAGCCAGTCACCGATCCCGGACAGGCGCACATGTCCGAACTCGTCGCGCGACTCGTCCTTGACGACCATCTGTCCGGCCTTGGGAACCGCTCCCTCCGCCACGACGACGATCGGCGCGTAGTTGATCTCGAAGCGCTTCTCCACCCACGCGCACACCTGATCGACATCGAACTCCACTTCCGGGATGAGGATGGCATTCGCGCCCCCGGCGACGCCGGCATGCAGAGCGATCCACCCGGAGTGGCGTCCCATCACCTCGACGACGAGCGTGCGCTTGTGGGACTCCGCGGTGGTGTGCAGGCGGTCGATGGCCTCGGTCGCGATGCTGACAGCGGTGTCGAAGCCGAAGGTGTAATCGGTGCCGCCCACGTCGTTGTCGATGGTCTTGGGCACGCCGACCAGGTTGATCCCCGCGTCGGACAGTGCGGTCGCGACGCTGAGGGTGTCCTCGCCGCCGATGACGACCAGGGCATCGATCCCGTGCGCGCTGAGAGTGTTCCTGATGCGGTCGATGCCGTCCTCGAGCCGGAGGGGGTTGGTGCGAGAGGAGCCGAGAATCGTGCCGCCGAGCGGAAGGATTCCGCGCACGGCCGGGACGTCCAAGGGCACGGTCACGTCCTTGACCACTCCGGACCACCCGTCGACGATCCCCACGAATTTCCAGGCGTACTGCTGTGCGCCTTTGCGTACGACACTGCGGATCACCGCATTGAGACCGGGGCAGTCGCCACCCCCGGTCAGCACTCCCACCCGCATGATCGCTCTCCCTTGCCTTCGCACATCGTGATCACGCGTATCACGGCACGGCGGCGTGTCACGGTTTCCGACCCCGGGCACCACCGGCCCGGCCTTGAGCGGGGTCAGTGCCCGTATGGAGATCTGCCTCCAGCTTGAACCCACCCGGGACGGAGCGCACGGTGTGCCCCCTCTCGTCGGTCCGGCTTTTCGACCTTCGGCACGCCTGCCGCATTCATCCGCGTATGTGACATTACGGTGGCCGTCACCGCGGGTGGTGAACGGCGGTTTCGGGCCGAGCTGCCGCGGGCGCGGGCGAGTGGAGAGAAGAACATGTCCATTGCTGGAGAGTGGTACAACGAGTTCGGTTCACGCGTGCACCTCGAGGTGGACCCGGAAGGAACCGTCAGCGGACACTACGTCACCGCCGTAGGACACGCGCCCGGGACCTACATCCTCACCGGTCGCCATGACGGGCCGAAGAGCCCGGGGAACGCCATCGCCCTCGGCTGGACGGTCGCCTGGCGCAACGAACACGGCAATGTGGGCTCCGTGACGAGTTGGAGCGGCCAGTTCCGCGCGGACCCGGAACGCATCCTCAGCACCTGGCTGCTGACCCGCTCCGCCACGGTGGAGGCCTGGGAGTCCACCGTGGTCGGGCAAGACGTGTTCACGCGGCGGCAATCCACCAGCGAGGATGTCGACGGCGCGCTACGCAGCGGCAGACCGGTCTCGCATCCGATGCCGTCGTGAGGCCGTACGGCCAGTTCCTTGCGCCCCCTCTCTCCTGAACGCCACAGCCCCTGGCGGGATGCGCGGGCGCCGTGGTGGCCCCAGCGGTACGGGGCCGGGCGGCCGCCTGCCGCAGGCCCACCGTCCAGCCGCCGGGCCGCCTCGCACGAGGACAGGCCCTGCCGCGCGCTGCGCGGATCCCGCGACAGCAGGCCGAGGCGCTCATCGGATCGAGCCGGTCGCGGCCGCGGCAAGGGTCGTACCGATTCTCGCCACCCTGGGGGTGCTTTTGTGCTCAGTCGCCTCGCCCAGGTCGTAGTGCCGGTCTTCGGCCGCCTGGACGTCACCACGGATATGACTTCCGGGCCGGTTGCGGGCAGCATCATCATCGCCAACCACACCTCCCTGAGTGACCCTGCGGTCGTCCTGGCCGCGCTGCGCCGCCTCGGCTCACCGCTCCCCTGCGCCAGCCCTTCGGTCCGAGGCGCCCACCCGCACCGATCAGTCGGCCGCTGGCCGGCGGGCTGGGCCGCGGGCCTGGGCGGGCTCCGACCGGACGGCCCTCATCAGGGCCGTTCGACCCCTCCCGGCCGGGAACGGCCGGAGCGAGGCTGGTAGACGAGGTTCTGTGACCGAAGGGCGTGGGATCGGTGATCACACGAGTACGGATGCCGCACCGGCACCTGACGCCACCCGCCAAGCCCGGGCCGCCGCGCGAACCGTCCACGCCTCCGTCGCGGCAACCGCAGCCGGTCGGCAAACGGTGGATCTTCTGGTGGATTCTGATGACGCTCGTCTTCGTCCTGCTGCTCTCCCGGGCCCGCTCCGGGCCGCACACGGCATCGCTGTCCTACAGCGACTTCGTCGGCAAGGTCGGCGCAAGCCAGGTGCAGAAGGTCGACATCAACGACAAGGGGGCGGTCAGCGGCTCTCTGAAGGACGGTACGAAGTTCACCACCCAGATCCCCACCGCGCTGGGCACCGGGGCCCAGCTCCAGCAGCAGCTGACATCACACCACGTCCAGATCAAAGCCGGCCAGAGCGGCAGTGGCGGTTCGGCGCTGTTGTCCGTGCTCTTCACGTTCCTGCCGTTCCTGCTGCTGATCGGCTTCTTCCTGTGGGTGGGGCGCCGCGCCGCGGGGTCGATGACCGGCGGGCTGAGTGCCATCGGACGCTCACGCGCGAAGATCATCGAGGCGGAGCGGCCCACCACCGGCTTCAACGACATCGCCGGGTACGCCGGAGTCAAGCAGGAGATCAGCGAGGTGGTCGACTTCCTGCGCAATCCCGCCCGTTACACCGCCGCGGGTGCCAAGGGCCCTCGTGGCGTGATCATGGTGGGGCCGCCCGGTACCGGCAAGACGCTCCTTGCCCGAGCGGTCGCGGGCGAGGCGGACGTGCCGTTCCTGTCGGTGACCGGCTCCGCGTTCGTGGAGATGTTCGTCGGGGTGGGCGCCTCCCGGGTACGCGACCTGTTCGACGAGGCCCGCAAACGCGCCCCGTCGATCGTCTTCATCGACGAGATCGACGCGCTCGGGTCACGTCGCGGCGGAGGGGCCCGGCTGGGCGGCAACGACGAGCGCGAGCAGACCCTCAACCAGCTGCTGTCCGAGATGGACGGCTTCGACCAGTCCACCGGCATCGTCGTCCTCGCCGCCACCAACCGGCCCGACTCCCTCGACCCGGCCCTGTTGCGCCCCGGGCGCTTCGACCGTCAGGTCACCGTGCCGCTGCCCAACCAGGCCGAGCGGGCCGCCATCCTCACCGTGCACACCCGGGACAAGAACCTGGCACCGGACATCGACCTGGATGCCGTAGCCCGTGCGACCCCCGGCTTCTCCGGCGCCGACCTCGCCAATCTGGTGAACGAGGGCGCCATCAACGCCGTCCGGGACAACCGCACCCGGCTCGAACGGCAGGACCTGGACGCCGCCCGCGACCGTGTACTGCTCGGACGCCGGGAGTCCTCCAACGCACTGCTGCCCGAGGAACGGCGCTCGGTGGCCGTGCACGAATCGGGCCACGCCCTGGTCGCGGCACTGTGCGAGCACGCCGACCCGGTGGCGAAGGTCACCATCCTGCCGGCCGGCGTCACCCTCGGCGTGACCGAACAACTCCCCGAAGCCGAACGCCACTTGTACAGCGAGAGTTACCTGACCGACCTCCTGACGGTGCGCCTGGGCGGGCGCGCGGCCGAACTCGTGGTCTTCGGCGAGGGATCGACGGGAGCCGCCAACGACCTGGCCGGAGCCACCCAGATCGCGACCCGCATGGTCCGCGAGTTCGGCCTCTCCCCCGAACTCGGCCCGGTCGGCTACGCCTCCGTCCATCCGCACTTCCTCGGTGAGACCGGCGACGAGACAGGCCGGCCGGCGTACTCGGAGCAGACCCAGCGTCTCGTCGACGAGGAAGTCGCCCGACTACTGCGCCAGGCCGAACAGCGCGCGATCACGCTGCTGCGCGACCAGCGGCCCGCCCTGGAACGCCTGGCCGAACAACTGATCACCCACGAGACCGTCGACGGCTCCGTCGTCCTGGCCGCCCTGCGTCAGGAACGCAACCAGGCGGACGGAAGAGACCATGCCCACGCCCTGGGCGCGTCATCGCCCCACAGCCGTCCGCGGCCGGGAGCTCACACGCCGCCCCGGTGATCGTCGGTATCACGTGGTCGGGGGACGTTGGAGTCCGGGCACGAGAGGACGCAGGGCCGTGCCGATTCCCCCGGTGGCCGGCGTCGACGGATCCGAGGTGAGCCCGGGGGCGGTCGACCCCGGCCGGCCTCGAGAGCCGCAAGGTGGCCCGTACGAGGGAGCTTGTCGGCCGCACGGCGGATACGGCGGCCGGTTCTGGTCAGGTGCCGGTGGGGGGACGGCGGACGTCGTCGGTCCGGTGAGCGATGTGATCGGTGACCGAGACCACGCCGTCGACGCCGCGGCACAACTTCTCGATCACGGGAATCAGACTCCGGAACTCGACGGAGCCGCCCAGGTCGACCCGCCCCTCGCGGACCTCGACCGTCACCTCCGAGGGAGCGAGCCGCATCGTGCGCCACAGCACGTCCTGGCTGATCTCGTCGCGGATGGCGTCGTCACGGCGCAGGAAGATCCTCAGCAGGTCACCACGGCTGACGACACCCAGGAGCCGGTCCGTCTCGTCCACCACGAGCAACCGCTTGACGTGCTGGCTCTCCATGAGGCGAGCGGCCTCCACCGCGTTCCACTCCGGACGCGCACACACCGCGGGAGCCGACATCAGTTCCTCGGCCCGGGCCCCCTCGGCCTTGGCCCGCTCCCAGGCCTCCGGGGTCGGAACCGGGCCCCGGCCCGACGGGTCGGCCTGATCGGCGCTCTTGCGCAGTAGGTCGGCCTCGGACACCACACCCATCGGGCGGTCGAGATCGTCCACCACGGGCACGGCGGTGACGTCGTTCTCCGACAGCAGCCTGACGAGTTCCTTGAAAGGTGTGCCAGGACGCGCCCGGACGACGTCCCGGGTCATGAGCTCCTCGACCGTTCGATGCTGCATGGTGCCTCCCATCCAGGGGCCGCCACCTCGCGAATACGAACCCACGGCCGTGCGCGGCGGCCCACCCTCGGCAGGTTGGATACAGCACCATTCTGAGGAGAGGGCTGCGATCATGCGAGCTCACCTCGGCCGGCGACTCGTCGTGGGGACCCTGGCGACCGGCGCCTGGCGCCGAGGCCCGGCAGCGTGAGCCGGAGCCGAGGCGCCGTGGCAGGAGCGCGCGACCCCGGTGCGGGACGTCGAGCCGGACGGGACGGTCGTGCGGTTCTGCACACCCAGGCGTCGAAGTCCTCGCGCATCAGCCGAGGACGGGGTCGTCGGCGCCCCAGAAGTGTGCCGCACGACGGTAGTCGAACGGACGCAGGGTGAGGTGCTCCAGCAAGTACGTCTTGCCCTGTCGAAGCCGCCCGGTCAGCCTGGGGGGATGTCGTCCTGGACGTAGTCGTGGCCTCGCGGCGCCGAGCGCGCCCGGAAGCCGAGCCGTTCACCAGCGGGGTACCGCATCGCCGTACGGCACACGGACATCGACGGAACCCGGCCGGGACCGCCCGCCGGCCGCGGCAAGCACATGAGACGCGGCGCGGCCGCGGCTCGGCCGGTCACCGGGAGCGGCGGTTCAGCGCTCCGTCCAGGTACGGGCACGGCGCCAGGCGCCGTCGGCGAGAAGGCGCAGGCCGTTGAGGCCGACGATCACGGTGGAACCCTCGTGGCCCGCGACACCCAGCGGCAGGGGCAGGGTGCCGGCCAGGTCCCAGATCACCAGGCCGGTGATGAACACCGCGGCGATGACCAGGTTCTGCACGACGAGGCGGCGCGCTCGGCGGGAGAGACGCACGACCGCGGGGATGGTCGCCAGCTCGTCGCGGACCACGACCGCGTCGGCGGTCTCCAGGGCGAGGTCGGATCCGGCGCGGCCCATGGCGATGCCGATGTGGGCGGCGGCCAGCGCGGGGGCGTCGTTGACGCCGTCACCGACCACCAGCACCTTCCGCCCCGCCCGTTCCAGCTCCCGTACCGCCGTCACCTTGTCCTGCGGCAGCAGCCCCGCGCGGACGTCCGTGATGCCGACCTCCGCGGCGAGCCGGGCCGCCGCGCGTGGGTTGTCACCGGTGACCAGCACCGGGGTGACGCCCGTCAGCCCGCCCAGGGCCGCGACGGTGGAGGCGGCTTCGTCACGCAGCCGGTCGGCGATGCCCAGGACCCCTGCCGGCTCGCCGTCGAGGGTGACCAGCACGGCCGTGCGGCCCTCTTCCTCCAGGCCCGCCGCCGCGGTCATGCCGGGATGGCCCGTGCGGTTGTCCGACAGGCGGACCGGGCTGCCGACCGCGACCGTCCTGCCTTCGACGGTGGCGCGCACGCCGGTGCCGGGCGCGGAGTCGAAGTCCTGCGCCGGGGGAAGGCCCAGACCGCGGGTGCGGGCGGCGTCCACGATCGCCCGGGCCAGCGGGTGCTCGCTGGGGAGTTCGGCCGCCGCGGCGAGCCGCAGCACCTCGTCCTCCGTCAGGCCGGAGGCGGTCAGGGGACGGACGCCGGTCACCCTCGGGGTCCCCTCGGTCAGGGTGCCCGTCTTGTCGAGCGCCACCGCATCGACCTCCCCGAGGCGTTCCATGACCACGGCCGACTTGACCAGCACGCCGTGGCGGCCGGCGTTGGCGATGGCGGACAGCAGCGGCGGCATGGTGGCCAGCACCACCGCGCAGGGCGAGGCGACGATCATGAAGGTCATGGCCCTCAGCAGCGTCGGCTGCAGCGCGGCCCCGAAGGCGAGCGGGAGCACGAAGAGCGCGAGGGTGGCGGCCACCATGCCGATGGAATAGCGCTGTTCGACCTTCTCGATGAACAGCTGGGTCGGGGCCTTGGTCTCCGAGGCTTCCTCGACCATGGCCACGATCCGGGCGATCACCGAGTCGGACGGGTCCCGCTCGACCTTCACCCGCAGCGCGCCGGTGCCGTTCAGGGTGCCGGCGAACACCTCGTCCCCCGCTTCCTTCGCCACCGGCAGCGGCTCACCGGTGATGGTGGCCTGATCCACCTCGCCGGCCCCGTCCAGCACGCGGCCGTCGGCGCCGATGCGCTCACCGGGCCGCACCAGGATGATCTCGCCCACCGCGAGCCGCCCGGTGGGGACCGTCTCCTCGGCGCCGTCGTCGGCGATCCGGGTGGCCGTGGCGGGCGCGAGGTCGAGCAGGCCGCGCACCGAGTCGGCGGTGCGGGCCGTGGCGATCGCCTCCAGCGCTCCCGAGGTGGCGAAGATGACGATGAGCAGCGCGCCGTCCAGCACCTGCCCGATCGCCGCCGCCCCGAGCGCGGCGACCACCATCAGCAGGTCCACGTCCAGGGTCTTCTCCCGCAGCGCCCGAAGCCCGGCCCAGCCCGGTTCCCAGCCGCCCGTCACGTAGACGGCCGCGAACAGCGTGCCCCATGTCCAGGCCGGTGCCCCGGACAGATACAGCGGCAGCGCGATCAGGAACAGCACCAGCGCGGCAGCCGCCCAGCGGGCCTCGGGCAGGGCGAGGATCCGGGTGCGGCGACGGGGCGCGCCGGCGTCGTACGCGGCACCGGGCGGCGCCGGACGAGTGAGAGTGGATGACATCGACGCGGGTCCTTCGTTGGTGGGCAGAGCGGAGTCCGTCCTCACCACCGTAACAGGAATAAATGAAGACTCATTCATGTGTTCATTCGTGGTGCCGTACCATGAGCGCATGGGTCATGGAGCCGCACCACCAACAGGACACGTCCCGCGCAGGAGCCTGGACGCGGCCGGCGCCGCCAAGGTGGCCACCACCCTCCAGGCGCTGGCGACCCCCTCGCGGCTGCTCATCCTCTCCCGCCTGCGCGAAGGCCCCCTGCCCGCGACCGAGCTGGCCGCCGAGGTCGGCATGGAACAGTCCGCCTGTTCCCACCAGTTGCGCCTGTTGCGCAACCTCGGCCTCGTCGTCGGTACCCGCAAGGGCCGCTCGATCGTGTACTCCCTCTACGACAACCACGTCGCGGAACTCATCGACCAGGCCATCCACCACGTCGAGCACCTCCGCCTCGGCCTGAGCGATTCCGCCGCCCGCACCGAGCCGGAACCGGAAGAGGCGGGCCTTACCGGCACGTGACGCCGGATCCGGCGCGGCTGCCCCGATCCGGCGGCCGACGAGCCCAGGGGCGCGGCTCACCCCGCCGCGCCGGCCCCCTCAGTCGTGGGGGACGACCGCGACGGGGCAGCGTCCGTGATGGATGGCGGCCTGCACCACCGGACCCAGGCGAAGCGCCGGACCGGGACGATGCCGGCGGCGGCCCACCACCAGCAGCGCCGCGCCTTCGGCGGCCTCCACGACGGCCTTGGCGGGGCTTTCGAGACGGACGCTGTCGACCACGTCCACCCGCGGGTACTTCTCCCGCCACGGTCGCAGCACGCCGCTCAACCGCTCGCGGGCGTCGCGCGTCAGCTCCTCGGTGACGGCATGGTCCAGGCCCCAGGGCACACGGGCGTGCAGCGGCACGCTGCGTCCGTAGACGGCCACCAGCGGCACAGCCCTGGCAGCGGCGGTGTGGAAGGCGAATTCGAGCAGGTCGTCGCTGGGGCCGTTCGGCTGCAGGCCCACGACCACCCGGCTCCGGACCGCCGAGGGCGCCGTCGCCTCGCCCGGCTCCGCCCGGACCAGCACCACGGGGCGCTCGGCCCGTGCCACGACGGGCATGCTGACATCACCCAGGAAATAGCTCTGGACGGGCTCCAGACCCCGCGAGCCGAGCACGGTCAGCTCCGACTCCGAGGCGGCGCGCAGAAGCGCGTTCTGGGCGTCGTCGGCGACCAGGTCCCCGACGACGGAGAGACCTGGATGGCGTGCCCGGAGTTCCGCCTGCGCGGTATGGACGAGACGGTTCGCCCAGTAGTTCTGGTCGGCCTCCGCGGGGACGCGGGCCGGTTCCGGCGCCAGCAGTGGCCATGCGTGCAGCAGACGCAGGGTGAGCCCCCGCTTCTCGGCCTCGTCGGCGCCCCAGCGGGCGGCGGTCAGACTCTCGGGCGAGCCGTCGAGGCCCACGGTGACGACGGGTTGCATGGCGGCGGCCTCCGTCTGGTGCTGAGCCGGCGATGCCGGTGAACGAGTCCGGACGGGTGGCTCGTCCGGACGTCGCGCGCATGCCGGGCTGGGCGGGTTCCCCCCTTCGAGGATCCCCAGGTGCCCTCCCCGCCGCATGTGGAGACGGCTGCGTGGACCGCCGTCCGCCGGTGTGCGCGCGAAGGGCGGGCACTTCACACTGGTGCTGAGCGGCAGGGCCGGGGCCGACCCGAGAGAAGGAACGCCATGCTTGAAAGAGCCCAGGACGCGCCCCCGGGGGTCGACGCGGTCAAGGCGATCGGCACGGTGTCGAAGGACGACTACGAAGCCGTGATCGAGCCGCTCCTCGACGAGGCGCGCAGGGAGGGCCGCCGCATCCGGCTCCTGTGGGAATGCGGCCCGGAGTTCCGGTCGTACACGCCGGCAGCCGGCTGGGAGGAGCTCAAGGTGGGCGTCGGCGCCATGCGCCTGTTCGAGGGATGCGCGGTCGTCAGCGACGTCCGCTGGATCCGGGAGTCGACCCGGCTTGCGAGCTTCCTGATGCCCTGCCCGGTACGCGTCTACGGCTGCGCGGACCGCGAGGAGGCTCTGCGCTGGCTCACCTCCCTGCCCGAAGGTCCGGGCGTGTCCCACCAGCTCCGGTCCGAGGCCGGGGTGGTCGTGATCGAGGTCGATCAGCCGCTGCGCGTGCAGGACTTCGACGCGCTGGCACAGACCGTCGACAACTGGCTCGACACCCATGACGCACTCGACGGCGTCGTGGTGCACGCGCGCGCCTTCCCGGGCTGGGAGAACATCAAGGGCCTGCTCCGGCACGTTCGATTCGTCCGTGATCACCACCGGCGGGTCAAGCGGATCGCGCTGGCGGCCGACAGCAGGTTCGCCGAACTCGCGCCCCACTTCGCGAACCACTTCGTCCGGGCCGAAGTACCGCGGTTCGAGTACACCGAACTCGAGGACGCCGTCGCCTGGGCGTCGGGTCCTCCCGGCCGCGACCCCGCCGCCACGGCCCCGGACACGTCCGCGGCGGACTGACCGTCGGGGCCATTCAGTCCGGCTCCGGGTACGGGCGGCGGAAGACCGGGGCCCGACCGGTGCTCCACGGGCGAACGGCCGTCAGCGCCCGGGCGACCGCGGACTCCAGCGCGCCGCTGGTGTCGACCGGGACGGCCTCGGGCCACGGCGGTTCCCTCGCCGCCATGGCGGCCGCGATGTCGGGGCCGGCGTCGGAGGCGCCCGGGGCGCGCGTGGTCAGGCGGGCCGCCGAGACCTCGTCCGGCACATGGCAGCGCAGGGCCACCAGGTCGGCGCTGGTGCGTTCGGCCACCCGCAGGGCCGCCTCGCGTTGTGCCGCGTCGGACCAGGTGGCGTCCAGGACTACGGACTCGCCCGACGACAGCAGGGCGGCCGCGTGGTCGAGCAGGGTCCCGTAGGTCCTGGCCGTCCACTCGGGCGTGTACAGCCCCTGGCCGTAGCCGGCCGCCGCGGACCGGTGCACGGGGACGCCCGCCAGCTCCTTGCGGACCCGGTCGCTGCTGAGCAGGGTGACGCCCAGCCGGTCGGTCAGCGCAGCGGAGAGGGTGGACTTCCCGCTGCCCGGGAGGCCGCCGACGAGGACGAGGCGGACGGCGGAGGTGCGCAGGTGCCGCAGCGCCGTCAAGGCCAGCCGCCCGGCCGCCGCCCGCGCGCCGGACGCGCCCTGACGGGCCTGGATCAGGGAGACCTTGGCGCGTACGAACGCGCGATAGGCGACGTAGTGATGCCACAGGGACGGCGGCGCGGGATCACCGGAGAACGCGCCGTAGTGGGCGAGGAAGTACGCCGCGGCCTCCGGCGCGCCGAGCTGTTCCAGGTCCATGGCGAGGAAGGCCGCGTCGTCCAGTCCGTCGACGTAGCGGAGCCGGTCGTCGAACTCCAGGCAGTCCAGGACGCGAGGACCGTCGTCGAGACAGAAGATGTCCTCGGCGAGCAGGTCGCCGTGACCGTCGACCACCCGGCCCTGCCCGATGCGGGAGTCGAACAGGCGCTCGCGACCCGCGAGGTAGCGGCGCACCAGACTCTCGGTCTCCGTCACCTCGTCGGACCCGAAACCGTCGGCACCCAGCGAGCGCACCTGGGCGAAGCTGTCCTCCCAGCGTGAGGACAGCGCGTCCCGGGTGCCCTGCTCGTCGATGTCCCGGCCGCGGGGCGCCTCCGCGTGCCACGCGGCGAGCTGCCGGGCGACGGCGCGCAGCATGTCGTCGACGGCGGCTCCTTCCCGCACCAGGTGGGCGAGGCGGCGGTGCTCCGGCATGCGGCGCATCACCACGAGTGGCTCTGGCTCTTCCGTCCCAGGGCCGCGGAACTCGCCCAGCCCGATGTAGACGTCGGGAGAGAACCGGCGGTTGAGGGTGAGTTCCCGCTCGCACGCGGCGCGGCGGGCCGCCACCGTGGTGCAGTCCAGGAACCCCAGGTCGACCGGCTTCTTGAGCTTGTAGGCGCGGTCGCCGACGAAGAACAGGATCGCGGTGTGGGTCTCGGACACGTTCGCACGCGGCGGCGGATCGCCGTCGTTACGTGAATCGGGCATCGCCCCGGCCCCTCCGTTGCGCGTACGCGTGGCAGGTTGGGTACGGCACCATTCTGCGAAGCGGGCGGCGATCATGCGAGCCGGGCGGCCCCGGCACGACGCCGAGCGGCCCAGGGGGCCGGATGGGTCTTCCCCCGCGCGATCCGGGTCCGGGCGGCCCGGCGCCGGGGCCTGTCGACCCCTGTGTGCGGGGCCCCGCCGGAGTCACCGTCGAGAGTGTCACCACGAGGAGGAGGTGCTCCGTGATGGGTGGCACGAAGCGGCTGTGGCGGTGGCGGAGCAATCCGCTGCGGCGGCACGAGGACATCGTCGAGGCCTGGGTCCTCCTTGCCGTGTGGGTCGTGGTGATGATCGGTGGTGCCGCTGCCGCACTGGTCACGGCCCGGAGCGCCGAGCACGAGTTCACCGAGCAGCGCGCGCATCGGCATCCCGTTCGAGCGGTCCTGCTCGCCGACGCGCCGCACGGCGTCGGCGCGGGCTGGTCGGCGGCCGACCGGGTCCGGGCCTCCGTGCGCTGGACGGCTCCCGACGGCGCCTCCCGTACCGGGCGCACGCCGGTGGACGGAGGGCTGCGGGCAGGAGCCGGGGTCGTGGTCCGGCAGGACGACCAGGGCCGGCTCACGCCCTCCCCGCCGACGGGCCGTGCCGAAGGGCACGTCGAGGCCGCCCTCTTCGCAGCCGCGGCCGCCCTCGCCGTCGCGGCCCCGGTCCTCGGTGCGGGCGCCGTCGCGCGAGCGCGGCTCGACCGCCGTCGCGCGGCCGACTGGGACCAGGAGTGGGCCGCGGTGGGACGGCGGTGGGGCCCGAGGACGGGCTGATCCGCGGCGGACCGCGGTGAAGAGCCCCCTGGCCCCTCGGACGTACCCCATGGACCGGAAGTCCCCCATGGCCCCTCGGGGGTGGCGGCTCAGCTGTGCGCGACGACCGCGACGGGCGCGGCGATGTGGTGCAGGGCGGAGTGCGTGACATGGCCGATGTGGGGACCGAGCGGGCTGGTGCGGATGCGCCGGCCCACGACCACCAGGGAGGCGTCCCGGGAATCGCTCGCGAGAACCTGTGCGGCACTGCCGCACCGGCTCGCCTCGAGCACCTCGACGTCCGGGAACTTCTGCCGCCAGGGACGCAGCACCTTGTTCAGCAGGGTGGCCTGCGCGCGCTCGAGCGAGTCGTGGAGCTCGGCGTCACCTGGGAAGCGGGGGAAGGAGGCCGGCGGCTCGGGCCAGGCGTGTACGGCCCGCAGGGCGGTTCTCCGGCGTGCGGCGGCGTCGAAGGCGAACTCCAGCAGCGTGTCGTCCGGGCTATCGATGTCGAGGCCCAGCACGACGGGCCGGAAAGGCGCCGCGGCGGACGGCACGCCCGCCGGATCCGGCCTGTGCTCGTCAGCGGCCTGCTCTCCCGCGCGTACCAGCACGACGGGACGCTCGGCGCGGGCCACGACGCCCAGACTGGCCGAGCCGACCATGAAGCCGCCGAGTCCTCCCAGGCCCCGGGAGCCCAGGACCAGCAGCTCGGCGAAGCCCGCGGCCTCGCACAGGACGTCGGCCACGGTCCCTGTGAGCTGCTCGGTGATCACCTCGATGTCCGGGTGGCGAAGCCGGATACCGTCCGCGGACTCGTGCGCCAACCGCTCGGCCCACCGCTGATAGCTGTCGAGTTCCAGCAGCGGAATCCGGGCCGCGTACCCGGGCGTCGGTTCCTGGACGTGCACGATCTTCAGGGGCAGGCCTCGCAGCAGCGCCTCGCGCGCCGCCCACTCGGCTGCGGCCCGGCTCTCGGGCGCATCGTCGAGGCCTACGGTGACGGTGCGGGACATCGACTCCACCTCCCGTTGTCAGGGGTTCCGTCACCAGGGTGACGCCGCGACGCCGCACGGATCAGGGGCCACACGGCCCCAACGGGCGCCGGGCGGCCCGCCCCTCCCGCGCTCGGGACCAATGGCCCCTGGCAGGCCCGCGGTGCCAGGGCCTTGCATGGAAACGGCGCTCGGGCACCCCGTCCAGGTGGGCGACACGGCCAGGCACCAGGGAGCCAACGTGACCGCGGGCTCGGTCATGGCCTTGAAGGTCCCGCGGGTCCACGGCGGCCGGTGGCCGGCCCGCTCGGCGTCCTGCGAGCCGGATCCAGCCGGACCCAGCCGGACCCACCGGAGAGCAAGGAGCCGTCGTATGAAGGTCGCCGAGGTCATGACCGCTCCCCCGGTGTGTGTCGCCCCGCACGTCTCCCTGGCCGAGGTGATCCGGCGGATGACCGAGTCCGCCGTCGGCTCCGTCCTCGTGGTCGAGGACGGAGCACTTCGCGGCATCGTCACCGACCGCGACCTCGCCGTACGCGGCATGGGTGAAGGCCTGGGCGTGTCGGCCCGGGCGGACGAGGTCATGTCACCGAGCGTCGTCACGGTCGAAGCCACCGACGATCTTCAGTCGGCCTACCGTACGTTCCGCCGCACGGGGGTCCGCCGGCTCCCGGCTCTGGACGCGGGACGGGTGGTGGGCGTGCTGACGATCGACGACCTCTTCCTCGACGTCTTCCGGCGGCTGGCCGATCTGCTGGGCCCGGTCGCCTGGAGCGTCCTGCGGGAGCCGCCGGGACCTCCCTCGGAGACCGGGGCATGAGTCCTCGCCCCGTTCGGCAGGAAACGGCCGTGGTCCGCGCGGACGGACCGCGGACGGGCGTCACGGCGACGGCTCGAGGACCGGATCGGCAGGACCCGTCCGCCTCGTCCATCGCCACCCTGCCGGTCGCCGGCGTCTTCGCCGCCGCCGGTGGCTCACCACGCGGTCTCACCCCGGCCGAGACGGCCACGCGCCGGGACCGCTACGGCCCCAACGAACTTCCCCCGGTGAGTCACGGCCACGCCTGGCGTCTGCTGGTCGCACAGTTCACCGACCTCTTCGCGGTGGTCCTGCTCGTCTCCTCGGCGATCACGTTCCTCGCGTACTGGCTGGAGCGGCCCCGGGATCCGGCCACCCTGCAACTGGCGCTGGCGATCCTCGGAGTGGTGCTGCTGAACGCCGGCATCGGCTTCGCGCAGGAGTACTCGGCCGAGCGCACGGCGGAGTCCCTGCAGGCGATGGTGCCGCACACCTGCCGCGTACTGCGCGACGCGGTGCGACGAGAGCTGCCCGCAAGGGATCTGGTGCCGGGCGACCTGGTGATCCTGGAGGCCGGGGACGCGGTGCCGGCCGACTGCCGGCTGGTCGAGGCCCAGGAGGCGGCCGTCAACAACGCCGCGCTCACCGGCGAGAGCGATCCCGTCGCCCGCGTCGCGGAACCCGTGCCGTCGGGGCCGCCGCTCCAGGCGCGCAACTGCCTGTTCATGGGCACCGACCTGGTCGCGGGCACCGGCAAGGCCGTCGTGTTCGCCACCGGAGCGGCCACCGAGTTCGGGCGGATCTTCCGGCTCGCCGCCACCGCCCCGAGGCAGAAGACGCCGCTGCAGCGTCAGGTGGCCGTCATGGCCCGCCGGGTCGCGGGAGTGGCGCTCGCGACCGGCGCCCTCCTGTTCGCGGTGCGCGTTCCCAGCGGGCAGCCGTTCGTGGACACGTTCGTCTTCTCCCTGGGCGTCATGGTCGCCCTCGTGCCCGAGGGGCTGCCGGCCACGCTCTCCGTGTCCCTGGCGATCGGAGTGCGCCGCATGGCCCGCCGGCACGCGCTGGTCAAGCAGTTGCTCGCGGTGGAGGCGCTGGGCTCGACCAGCGTGATCTGCACCGACAAGACGGGCACCCTCACCCAGGCCGAGATGACCGTCGTACGGCTGTGGGCGGACGGTGTGTCGCACGCCGTCACCGGAGTGGGGTACGCGCCCGTCGGCGAGATCGCCGACGCGGAGTCCGTCCGGGAGCTGCTGCGGGCGGCGGCCCTGTGCGGGAACGCCCGGCTGGTGCCGCCGGCCGGGCGGGACCCTTGGCGGGTGCTCGGGGACACCACCGAGGGCGCCCTGCTGGTGGCCGCCCGGAAAGCGGGCCTCGATCCGGCGGCCGAGGAGGCCCGGACACCACGGGTGGCGGAGCATCCCTTCGACTCCGTCCGCAAACTCATGAGCACCGTGCACCGCGACAGCGACGGCAGCCTCTTCGCGTACGCCAAGGGCGCACCGCTCGAACTGCTCACCCGCTGCGACGCCGTGGAGCGGGGTGGCACGAGGACACCGCTGACGGACGCCGGGCGCGGTCGAGTGGCGGCGGCCGCGGACGAGATGGCCGGACAGGGCCTGCGGGTGCTCGCGGTCGCGCGGCGGGAGATCGCCGGTCCGCGGCCGCCACCGGAAGAGGTCGAGACGCGGCTGACCCTGCTCGGGCTCGCCGGGATGTACGACCCGCCCCGGCCGGAGGTGCGCGACGCGGTGGACGCCTGCCGGCGTGCCGGGGTGCGGATCGTCATGGTCACCGGTGACCATCCGCTGACCGCGGAGGCCGTCGCCCGCCGTGTCGGCATCGTGCGCGAGCCCAACCCGACCGTGGCGACGGGCCCGCAGCTGGACGCGCTGGACGACACCGGCGTCGACGCCCTGCTGGCCGGCTCCACCGAACTGCTGCTGTGCCGGGTCAGTCCCGAGCACAAGATGCGGGTGGTCACGGCATTGCAGCGGCGCGGCGAGGTGGTCGCCGTCACGGGCGACGGCGCCAACGACGCCCCGGCCCTCAAGCACGCCGACATCGGCGTCGCCATGGGCGCCTCGGGCACCGACGTGGCCCGCGAGGCGGCCGTGATGGTGCTGCTCGACGACTCCTTCGCGTCCATCACGACCGCCGTCGGACTGGGGCGTTCGGTCTACCGGAACATCCGCAAGTTCCTGATCTACCTCTTCAGCCACAACATCGCCGAACTCGCGCCGATCCTGGCGGCGACCTTCGCCGGGTTCCCGCTGGTGCCGATCACGGCCGTGCAGATCCTCGCCATCGACCTCGGCTCGGATGTGCTGCCCGCTCTGGCTCTCGGTGCGGAGCCGATGGAGCCCGACGTCATGAACAACCCGCCGAGGCCGCGCCGGGAGCGGCTGTTCTCGGCGGCTGTCATGGGCCGCATCCTGTTTCTCGGCGGCATCCAGGCCCTCGGGGTGTGCGCCGTCTTCTTCTGGCACATCCACGCCTCCGGCATCCCGTACGCGGACTTCACCCGGAGCGATCCCGTCTACCGGGAAGCGATCACCATGGTCCAGGCGGGCATCGTCGTCAGCCAGTTCTTCAACGCGCTCGCCGTGCGCACCGACCGGCAGAGCGTCTTCCGGGCCGGACTGCTCGGCAATCCGTGGCTGCTGGCCGCGGGGTGCTTCGGTATCGGCCTGATGGCGGCCATCAGCTACGCGCCACCGCTCCAGGCGGTCTTCAACACCGCACCACTGGCGCCCGCCGACTGGGCGGTCCTGACCGCGTTCGGGGCGCTGCTCCTGGCTGCCGAGGAAGTCAGGAAGTGGGCGCTGCGGCGCCGGCGGACAGGTTCGAAGGGAGGAACGCCATGAGAGTGATCATCGCGGGCTGCGGCCGGGTCGGGGCCGCTCTGGCCACGCGGCTCGCCGCCGAGGGCCACGACGTACGGCTCGTCGACCTGCGGCTCGCGGCGCGCAAGAAGCTGTCACCGGGCTTCTCCGGGGGTTTCCACGTGGGCAACGGGTTCAGCCGCCCTGTGCTGGAGACGGCCGGAATCGCCCACGCGGACGCCTTCGTCGCGGTCACGTCCGGGGACAACAGCAACATCGTCAGCGCCCGGACCGCCAAGGAGACGTACCGGGTGCCGATCGTCCTGGCCCGCATCCATGATCCGCGCCGCGCCGACATCTACCGGGAACTGGGGATCCCGACGATCTCGAGCGTCCGCTGGGCGGTCAACCGCATCCATCAGATGCTGTTGCACCGCCATCTCACCCCGGACTTCTCCTTCGGCAACGGCGAGACGCTCCTCGTCCGCTCCCGGCTGCCGTCGTATCTCGCCGGACGGCAGGTCACCGAGTTCGACGTGGAGGGCGAGATCCGGGTCGTGGAGATCACCCGTGCCGGGCGGTCCCTGCTGCCCGCCCACGGTGTGCTGGCCCATCCCGGTGACGTCGTGACCTTCAGCGTCGCCGCGACGGCGCTGGGCCGGCTGAGCGGCTTTCTCGACAAGGAGCTGGGAACGTGAAGGTCCTGATCGCGGGCGCGGGCCGGCTCGGCACGCAGATCGCCCAGGTGCTGTCCGCAGCGCGCAACGACGTCACCCTGGTCGAGTACGACGACGACCGGGTGGCCGAACTCGGCGGCCTGCGGGAGGTGCGCGTCGTGGCCGGGGACGCCTGTGAGCCGGGCGTGCTGGAGCACGCCGGTGCCCTCGCCTGCGACCTCGTCATCGCCGCCACCGGCCGCGACGAGGACAACCTCGTCATCGGTCTGCTGGCCAAGCGGCAGTTCGGGGTGGGACGGGTGGCGGCGCGTGTCAACGAGGAGGAGAACGCCTGGCTCTTCGACCAGCGGTGGGGTGTCGACGTGGCCGTCCCTTCGGCCACTCCGCTGATCTCCCTCATCGAGGAGGCCACCGGCGCCACGGACACGGTGGCCCTGCTGCGGCTGAGCAAGGCGGGCGTCGAGGTCATCGAGACCGCGATCACCGAGGCGTCACGGGCCGCGGGGCACACGCTCGGCGAGATCGTGCTGCCGGCCGGCACCGTGGTCGCCACCGTGGTGCGCGACGGGCGGCCCACGGTGCCCCGCCCCGAGGTGCGCCTGCTCCCCGGTGACGAACTCCTGCTCGTGTCGCACGAGGCGACGGAGCAGGAGATCCACGCGGCTTTCCAATGACAGGGGCCCGGCTCAGTCCCTCCCCGCTGTCTGCCGGACGGACGCGGCGACCCGGTCGATCAACTCGGGGAGCGCCGACCGCACCGCGTCGCTGAAGCGTGCGCCGAGTGCGACGTCCGCCACCTCCATGGCGTGCACCACGAGCCTCGGCGGCAGCCGGTCGAGGGTCTCCGCCAGGGCGAGGCACTCCCCTAGGCCGAGCGCGTGCGTACTCGCCGTCCCCGGGGTCCGGCCGGCCGCTTCCGCCGCCGTGAAGGTGTGCAGCGTCCCCGGGCGGCCCGGCCGCGCGCGGAGCGCCTCCACCACGACCACCGCGTCCGCGCCGCCCCACAGGTCGAGCATGCGCCCCGGTTCGCCGTCGCTGACCGTCAGGACGGTGCCGTCGGGGACACGGCCCCGCAGGGCCTCCACCGCCGCCGGACCGACTCCGTCGTCACCGCGCAGCGGGTTGCCCACTCCGATCACCACCACCCGGCCGGTCATGCGCGTCGCACCGTCACGTCGAGGAAGTGGGCCGCGCAGGAGATGCACGGATCGTGATTGCGGATGGCCCGTTCGCACAGGTGGGTGAGCTCCTCGTCGTCGGCGGCGGGCCCCGCCGAGCGCAGTCGCGCCTGCGCCGCTCCGCGCACGTCCTCCTCGATGGCCGCCTGGTTCTGGGCCGTGGGCGGGACGATACGGGCCCCGGTGAGGGTGCCGTCCTCCGTAAGGGTGTAGCGGTGATACAGCAGCCCGCGAGGAGCCTCGGTGGCGCCGGCGCCGGTCCCCTGGCGCGGCTGGACCTCGACGGCCGGCCGGGGAGGCCGTTCGTATCCGTCGATGATCCGCAGGGCCTCCTCGACGGCCTGGACCACTTCCACCGCACGTACGACGATGCTGCGGAAGGGGTTGTCGCAGACGGCGCCGGTCAGCGGGTCGCCCAGGCCGGCGTCCCGCCCCGCCTCGGCGGCCCCCGGATGCAGCCACCGGCCGTTGATCGCGTAGCGGGCCAGCGGGCCGGTCAGGTGACGGCGGCCGTCGAGGGTGGCCGTCAGGGCGGTGGAGTGCGGTACCTGCCCCTGCCGCACGCGCTGTTCGAAGTCGGACAGCGGGAACTCGCGCGGTGCCGGGCCCTGGCCCCGCGCGGCCATGACCGCCGGTGTTCCGGAGTCGATGGCGTAGCGGCCCGGGTCGCGCAGGGCGAGGAGGTCGTGGTCGCAGACGGCGTCGGGGAAGTCGAACGCCGCGACCCAGCGGACCGTTTCCAGAGCGTCCTCGCGGGCCTGCCGCAGCCGCTCCGCCAGCGGGCGGAGTTCCTCCGGTGCGGGCGTCCGGTAGAAGCCGCCGACGCGGACGTTGACCGGGTGGATGGGGCGGCCGCCGAGCTGTTCGAGGATCGCGTTGCCGGTCTGCTTGATTCTCAGGCCGCGCTCGACGGCGGCTCGCTCCCGGCGGGCCAGCTCCACGACGTCCGCGCATCCGAGGAAGTCCGGGGCGTGCAGCAGGTGGATGTGCAGGGTGTGGCTCTCGATCCACTCGCCGCAGTACAGCAGGCGGCGCAGTTCTGCGAGGGGGCCGTCCACCGTGACGCCGCAGGCGTTCTCGATCGCCTGGCAGGCGCTCATCTGGTAGGCGACCGGGCAGATGCCGCAGATGCGGGCGGTGATGTCGGGGGGTTCGGTGTGGCCCCGGCCTGTCAGGAGGGCCTCGAAGAAGCGCGGAGGCTCGTAGATACGCAGTCGCGTCTCGGTGACCGTGTCCCCGTCGACGCGCAGGTGGAGGGCGGCCTCGCCCTCCACCCTGGCCAGCGCGTCCAGTCGCAGGTCGCGGGTTCCGCGATGGTTCATGCGAGCCTTTCCGGGCCGGTGCGGTCAGGCCGTCGGGTTCTGTCGCTCCTCGGCCGCGAGATCGGGTATGGGGGCATGTTCCGGCGACGCGGCGTTGAAGGTCCGGAAGACACGCTGGACGTCCCGCTCGCTCATCCCGTCGTGGCGCAACTCGGCGACCATGGAGCGCAGGTTGGGTACGGCCGACGGTCCGAAGCAGCCGTAGCATCCGCGTCCGTAGGCGGGGCAGATGGCCCCGCACCCGGCGTGCGTGACCGGGCCCAGACAGGGGGTGCCGTGGGCCACGGTGACGCAGGTGGTGCCGCGTCTCTTGCACTCGAAGCAGACGCTGTGGCTGGAGATCAGGGGTTTGCGTCCGGCCAGGTGGGCGGTGATGACCTCGAGAAGCTGGCGGCGGTCGATGGGGCAGCCGCGCAGTTCGAAGTCGACCGGGACGTGGGCCGAGATCGGTGTCGAGGTCTCCAGCGTCTCGATGTACTCCGGCCGGGCGTAGACCGCGGCGAGGAACTCCTCGACGTCGGCGAAGTTGCGCAGGGCCTGGATGCCGCCCGCGGTGGCGCAGGCTCCGATGGTCACCAGGTACCGGGAGATGCGACGGACGTGCCGGATCCGCTCGGCGTCCTCGGCGGTGGTGATCGACCCCTCGACCAGGGAGAGGTCGTACGGCCCGCGGCCGTCGAGCCGTGCGCGCTCCGCGCCGCCGCCCTCGACCGGGGTCATCTCGAGGAAGTGGTCGATGCGTACGCGCTCGGCGAGGCCGAGGAGTTCGTCCTCGCAGTCGAGCAGAGTCAGCTGGCAGCCGTCGCAGGAGGCGAACTTCCACACGGCGAGCGTCGGCCGTGGGCCGGTGGCCGGTCCGGGCTCGGTGACCATGTCACAGCTCCCGTACGAGAAGCAGGTGTGCCACGCGGTCGTACCCGACGACCGGCCCGTCGCGGCACAGCAGGAGCGGGCCGAGCTGGCAGTGGCCGCAGTGGCCGGTGGCACAGCGCATGTTCCGTTCCAGGGACACCTGGACGCGGTGCGGGACCAGTCCCCGGGTCACGAGGTCGCGTGCGGTGTGCCGCATCATCACCTCGGGCCCGCACACCAGCGCACAGGTCCGTTCAGGTCGCAGGTCCAGACGGTCGAGGAGGGTGGTGACGACGCCCACCGCGCCCCGCCGGCCCGGACCGGGCCGGTCGACCGTCACCTCAACCCGGGCAGCGCCGCGCCAGCTCTCGATCTCGTCCCGGTAGGCCAGGTCGGCGGGAGTGCGGGCGCCCACCAGGACCGCTAGCCGGCCGTACGCGGCCGGCCGTTCCAGGACCGCGTGCACGACCGGCCGCAACGGGGCCAGTCCGATGCCACCGGCGACGACCAGCACATCGTGGCCGGTGGCCGCGTCGAGGTCCCAGCCGGTGCCGTACGGGCCGCTGAGACCGACGGTGTCACCGGGGCGCAGCCGGTACAGGGCGGCGGAGACCGCGCCCACCGCTCGCACGGTGTGCACGAGACCCCCGGCGCGGCCCCGCAGGGCGCTGACCGAGAGGGGCACTTCGCCGACTCCGAACGCGTAGATCATCGCGAACTGCCCCGGTGCGAACGGAGCGAGTGCCGTTCCGTCCGGCACCAGCTCGATCGAACGGGTGTCGGCGGTCTCGGTCCACGTGCCGGCGACGCGGTACGGCAGCGGGGGCGCCACGGTGGTCACGGCGCCGTCTCCTGCGAGGGCGGTGCCCCTGGCCGTGTCCAGTCGTGCAGTGCGGCGGCCTCCTCGGTGATGTCGATGCCGACCGGGCACCACACGATGCAGCGGCCGCAGCCGACGCAGCCGGAGGAGCCGAACTGGTCGTACCAGGTGCCGAGTTTGTGGGTCATCCACTGCCGGTAGCGGCTGCGCGCGGTGGCGCGGACCGGGCCGCCGTGCAGTTGGGAGAAGTCCAGGTCGAAGCAGGAGTCCCACAGCCGCCAGCGCTCCGCGTGGTCACCGGTGAGGTCGGTGACGTCCTCGGTCGTGGTGCAGAAGCAGGTGGGGCAGACCATGGTGCAGTTGCCGCAGGTCAGGCAGCGCCCGGCGACGTCGTCCCAGCGGGGCGCCTCGAGTGTCCCGGCCATGAGCTCCCGCAGGTCCGCTTCGGGCATGGTCCGTCCCATGCGGTCCGCGGCGGCCAGGACGTCCGCGCGAGCCGTCGCCCGGGTCTCCGGGTCGGCCGGGCGAGTGGGCAGTTCGGCCAGGATCTCCGCGCCTTCCCGGCTGCCGCCGCGGACCCAGAAGCGGTGCCCGTCCGCGTCGGCCACCTCGGTCATCGCCAGGTCGTAGCCGGGACCGGCGGCGGGTCCGCTGCCCATCGAGACGCAGAAGCAGGTGGCGCCGGGCTCGGTGCACTCGACCGCGATCAGCAGGGCGCCGGAGCGCCGCCCCTCGTAGCCGGGATCGCGGTACGCCCCACCGGTGAGCACCCGGTCCTGGACGGCGATGGCCCGCAGATCACAGGGGCGTACGCCCAGGAAGGCGTATCGCGGCGGTTCGGCCTTGTCGGCCGTGAGCACCAGTTCCCCCTCCGCCCGGTCGGCGCTCCACTGCCTCACCCGCGCCGGGTGCAGGAAGGACTTCCACGACTGGGGGCCCGCCGCGTGTTTGAAGGCCGCGCCGTCCGGCCGCTCCCGCAGCCGGTACCGCCCGGCTTCCAGCTCCACCCCCCATCCGTACGGCAGTTCGTCGGCCGACCCGAGCTCCGCCAGCTCGATGGCGCCGTCCCGGACCGTCGGGCCGATCACGGTGAATCCACGCCGGATCAGCACGGCCACGAGCGCGGCCATGCCGTCCTTGCCCATCACGCGCCCGTCGGCGGGAGGCGGGGCCGGGTTCCCATGGGTGTCGGCACTCATGACCGACCTCCTTCGGCACAGCGGACGGCACGTGGACCCTGCCGTCCCCCCAGGCCCACGATCTCAGCTTTTCCGGCATGTCGCCGCGCCGACAGAGCCACGTGGGCACGTGCGCGGGGGCCATTGGGCCCCCGTCGCGACCGCCTGCGCCCGGATGCCGAAGCGGCGGCCGTGGACTTGCGCCGTCCGGCCCCGCACGGGGGCCCTTCGACCCTGTGCGGACGGCGCGGTCCGGGCGGATGGTCGAAGCAGGCCCGAAGGAAGGAGGGGCCGGCATGCCATGGGAGACCGTCCGCAAGGCCACCCCGCCGCGCACCGCCCCCAATCTGCGCGACTACGACAAGGAGCGCGCGAGCTTCTCGTGGCGGGCGGCCCGTGCCAGGCTGCGGGGGCTGCCCGGTGAGCGGGGGCTCAACATCGCGCACGAGGCCGTGGACCGGCACGCGGCATCGGACCGGGCCGCGGCGGTCGCGCTGCGCTGTGTCGGGCGGGACGACTCCGTCACCTCCGTGACGTACGGCGAGCTGGCCCGGTCGACCGCGCGTTTCGCCAACGTGCTCCGGGCCCTCGGCATCGGGCGCGGCGACCGGGTGGTGACGCTGCTGGGGCGCTGCCCCGAGCTGTACACCGCGGTTCTCGGCACGCTGAAGAACACCAGTGTCCTGTGCCCGCTGTTCTCCGCCTTCGGACCGGACCCGGTGTTCCAGCGGATGACGCTGAGCGACGCGCAGGTGCTGGTCACCACCGCGGATCTGTACCGCAGGAAGGTCGCCGGGCGACGCCACGACCTCGCCGTCCTACGTCATGTGCTGATCGTCGGCGACGGGGCGGACGACCTGCCCGGCACGCTCTCGCTCGCCGCGCTGATGGCCGACGCGGCCGACACCTTCACCATCCCGCCGACCTCGCCGCACGACATGGCCCTGCTGCACTTCACGAGCGGCACGACGGGCATTCCCAAGGGTGCCGTGCACGTGCACGAGGCGGCCGTCGCCCACTACACGTCCGCGCTGTACGCCCTCGACCTGCACGAGGACGACGTCTACTGGTGCACCGCGGACCCGGGCTGGGTGACCGGGATGTCGTACGGGATCACCGCCCCGCTCATGCACGGCGTGACGGTCGTGGTGGACGAGGGCGACTACGACGCCCGCCGCTGGTACCGGATCCTCGCCGAACAGCGGGTGAGCGTCTGGTACACGGCGCCGACGGCTCTGCGCATGCTGATGCGGACGACGCCGAGGACGGGGCCGTTCGACCTGCCCCGCTCCTTCGACCTGAGCGCGTTGCGGTTCATCGCGTCGGTGGGTGAGCCGCTCAACCCGGAGGCCGTGGTGTGGGGGCGGGACGCGCTCGGGCTGCCGGTGCACGACAACTGGTGGCAGACCGAGACCGGCGCCATCATGATCGCCAACTTCGCCGCCTGCGACATCCGCCCCGGTTCGATGGGGCGCCCGCTGCCCGGTGTGGAGGCGGCGGTGCTGCGACGCGGCGAGGACGGCCGGGCCGAGGTCGCCGACGGGCACGTCACCGTGCTGGAGGAGCCCGGCGTCGAGGGTGAGCTGGCACTGCGGCCCGGCTGGCCGTCCATGTTCCGCGGCTACCTCCATGACGAGCCGCGCACCGCGGCGGCGTTCGCGGACGGCTGGTACCTGACCGGTGACCTGGTGCGGCGCGACGCGGACGGCTGGTACTGGTTCGTCGGGCGCGCCGACGACGTCATCAAGTCGGCGGGCCACCTCATCGGGCCCTTCGAGGTCGAGAGCGCCCTGATGGAGCATCCGGCGGTCGCCGAGTCCGGGGTCATCGGCCGCCCCGATGCCGTGGCGGGGAACATCGTCAAGGCGTTCGTCACGCTGCGGCCGGGCTTCGACGCGACCACCACGATGCGGCGGGAACTGCTGGCCTTCGCCCGGCGCCGGCTGGGGCCGGCGGTGGCGCCCCGCGAGATCGCCTTCGACCAGCGGCTGCCGCACACCCGCAGCGGCAAGGTCATGCGCCGCCTGCTGCGGGCACGGGAACTCGGTCTGCCCGAGGGCGACATCTCCACTCTCGAGGACTCCGCCCCCGAGGCGTCGTCCGCCACGGCGAGGACGGAGCGGTCCGCATGACCACCACCCGATCCCGGCGCACATCGCGGCCCGCCACCCGGGCGGCCGGTCCGGCCGCGCACCGGCTGGCCCTGCTGGAGTCGATGCTGCGCGTCCGCCGGTTCGAGGAACGCTGCGTGGAGCTGTACAGCGCGGCGCGCATCCGGGGCTTCATGCACCTCTACATCGGTGAGGAGGCCGTGGCCGTCGGCGTCAACGAGGCGCTCACGGACGACGACGCGGTCGTGTCGACCTACCGCGAACACGGGCACGCACTCGCCCGCGGGGTCCCGGCCGAGGCGATCATGGCGGAGATGTTCGGCAAGGTCACCGGATGCAGCCGGGGCCGCGGCGGCTCGATGCACCTCTTCGACACCGGCCGGCGCTTCTTCGGCGGCAACGCGATCGTCGGCGGCGGGCTCCCGCTCGCGGCCGGGCTCGCCCTGGCCGACCGCATGACCGGCCGCGACCGGGTCACCTGCTGCTTCTTCGGTGACGGCGCCTTCGCGGAGGGCGAGTTCCACGAGACCGCCAACCTCGCCGCGCTGTGGCGACTGCCGCTGCTGCTGGTCTGCGAGAACAACCTGTACGCGATGGGCACGGCCCTGGCCCGCCACCAGGCGCAGACCGACCTCGCGCTGCGTGCCGCCGGGTACGGCATGGTCTCCTGGGCCGTCGACGGCATGGACGTGCTCGCCGTCGAGGACGCTGCCCTGCGGGCGGCCGAAGGCGTGCGCGGCGGAACCGGACCGCACTTCCTGGAGATGCGCACGTACCGCTTCCGCGCACATTCCATGTACGACTCCGACCGTTACCGCGACAAGGCGGAGATCGAGCGGTGGAAGGAACGCGACCCGGTCGAGGGGCTCGCGCGGCGGCTGCGGGAGGCGAAGGAGCTGCCCGACAAGGCCCGGACGGCTCTGGAGGACCGTCTGGCCGCCGAGATCGACGCGGCCGTGGCGGCGGCCGAGCAGGCTCCCGAGGAGCCCGTCGAGGACCTGCTGAAGTACGTCACCAGTCCGGTGGAGGCGATCCGGCCATGACCACGACGCACACGCGTACCGCCGGGGCCGGCGCGCCCTCCGACCGGAGGACGACCTACCGCGAGGCCATGCGCGAAGCGCTGCGCGAGGCCCTGCGCGCCGACGAGCGGGTGTTCCTGATGGGTGAGGACGTGGGCCGGTACGGCGGGTGTTTCGGCGTCAGTCTCGGCCTGCTGGAGGAGTTCGGGCCCGACCGGATCCGCGACGCCCCGCTGTCCGAGTCGGCGTTCGTCGGCGCCGGCATCGGTGCGGCCCTGGCGGGCATGCGGCCCGTCGTCGAGATCATGACGGTCAACTTCAGCCTGCTGGCCCTGGACCAGATCCTCAACAACGCGGCGACCCTGCTGCACATGTCGGGCGGCCAGCTCCCCGTACCGATAGTGATCCGGATGACCACGGGCGCGGGACGGCAGCTCGCGGCCCAGCACTCGCACAGCCTGGAGGGCTGGTACGCCCACATCCCCGGCCTGCGGGTGCTCGCCCCGGCCACCGTCACCGACGCCCGGTACATGCTGGCCCCCGCACTCGCCGACCCCGACCCGGTGCTGATCTTCGAGCACGGCAGCCTGTACAACGTCTCCGGCGAGCCGCCCGCCGACCCGGGCCCGGTCGACATCGACCACGCGGCCGTCCGCCGGCCCGGCACGGACGTCTCCCTGATCACCTACGGCGGCTCCCTGCCCAAGGCACTGGCCGCCGCCGACGACCTCGGGAGCGGCGGCATCAGCGCTGAGGTCGTGGACCTGCGCACGCTGCGCCCACTGGACGACGCCACCGTCGGCGCGTCGGTGGCGCGCACGCACCGTGCCGTCGTCGTCGACGAGGGCTGGCGCACCGGCAGCCTGGCCGCGGAGATCTCCGCGCGCCTCACCGAACAGCACTTCTACGATCTCGACGCCCCCGTCGAGCGCGTGTGCAGCGCCGAAGTGCCCATCCCGTACGCGCGCGGGCTCGAGCAGGCCGCGCTGCCTCAGGTGGGCGGAATCGTCGCCGCCGCGCGTCGCGCCGTGGGCGAACCCGTGCCGGCCGGAGCCGACGCGACGGACCCGCGGGCCGTCCTCGGGAGGTCGGGCTGAGATGACGGCGTTCACCATGCCCTCACTCGGCGCGGACATGGACGAGGGCGTGCTGCGGGAATGGCTCGTGGGGCCCGGCGACCCGGTGCACAGGGGCGACGTCGTGGCGGTCGTGGAGACGGACAAGGCGGCCATCGAGGTGGAGTGCTTCGAGTCCGGGACCGTGGAACGGCTGCTCGTCGAGCCGGGGACCCGGGTGCCGGTGGGGACACCGCTCGCGTCGATCGAGGGCGCCGCGCCCGGCGTGCGGGCGGGCGCCCGTGAGGAGCGGCCGGTGACGACGGGAGCCACCGAGCCCCGCGGGCGGGCTCTCCGGCCGCCCGGGCAGCCCGCGCAGGCACCACCGGAGCCGTCCGCCGGAGCCGTGACGGCCGACGCGCAGGCACCACCGGAGCCGTCCGCCGGAAGCGTGCCGGACGGCGGAGCCGGGCCCCTCGTACGGCACCTCGCGGTGCTGCGCGGTGTCGACCTGACGACGGTGCACGGCACCGGACCGGGCGGACGGGTCACCCGTGCCGACGTGGAGCACGCCCCGCCGCCCCGCGCACCCGGGGTGCGGGCCACCCCGTACGCCCGGCGCCTCGCCCACGACCTCGGCATCGACCTGACGACGGTACGGGGCACCGGGGAGGGCGGAGCCGTACGGGCGGCGGACGTGCACACGGCCTCGCGCGCGGGCGCCGGAGTGAAGGAAACCGAGCGGCCGGAGCGCCGCCCGCGCGACGGCGAGGAGCGCCCGCACACGGCGGCACCGGCCGTCGGCCGCCCGGAGGAACGCACGGACGCCATGCGCCGCGCCATCGCCGACCTCATGAGCCGGTCCAAGCGGGAGATCCCGCACTACTACCTGTCCACCACCATCGACCTCACGGCGGCCGAGGACTGGCTGCGCCGCATCAACCGCGGTCGTCCGCCCGCCGGCCGCCTCGTGCCCGCGGCCCTGCTGCTCAAGGCCGCCGCGGCGGCGGCGCGCGAGGTGCCGGCTCTCAACGGCCACTGGCGGGACGACGGGTTCGTGCCGGGGGCCGAGGTCAATCTGGGCGTCGCGGTGTCGATCCGGCAGGGCGGGCTGCTCGCGCCGGTGATCCACCACGCCGACACCCTGTCCCCGGACGACCTCATGGCCCGCCTCAAGGACCTGGTCCAGCGCGCCCGCCGCGGACGGCTGCGCGGCAGCGAGACGGCCGGCGCCACCCTGACCGTCACCAACCTGGGCGACCAGGGCGTGGAGGCGGTGTTCGGGGTCATCCACCCGCCTCAGGTGGCCCTGGTCGGCTTCGGAGCGGTGGTCGAGCGGCCCTGGGCCGCGGGCGGCATGCTCGGGGTACGTCCGGTGGTGACCGCGACCCTGGCCGCCGACCATCGGGCCACGGACGGCGCCGTGGGAGCGCGCTACCTCACGGCGGTCGAGCGACTGCTGCGGAAACCCGAGGAGCTGTGAGCCGGATGAAGCCCCTGAACAACGCGGACGCCGCGTCGGTGGTCAAGGAGTCGATCACGCAGATCGTGCCCGACGCCGACTTCAGCCTGATCGAACCGGACGACAGGTTCCGCGACGTGCTCGAACTCGATTCACTCGATTTCCTCAGCCTCGTGGAACTGCTGTCCGAGCGGACGGGAGTCCGTATCGACGAGGAGGACTACCCGGAACTGGCCACGCTGTCCGGCGCGGTGGGGTTCCTGGTCGGCAGGACCGCCGGCCGGTCGTGACCGCCCCTCGCCCCTCGCCTCGCGCGACGGGCGGTACGCCGGGGCCAGGCGGCGACACGCAGTACCCGCACGTCCAGGGGGCGGAGACGCCGGCGCGGATCGAGCGCGTCGATTGTCGGTGCGGTGCGCTTCACTGTCCGGAATGGAGCTCACCCAAGCCGCCGTCGACGACCTGCTGACCCGACTCGGGCCGGGGGACGGCCACATGTACCTGCCCGGCGACCTGGACGTGCGTGAACTGACCGAACTGCTCGGCGGCAGGTACGGCGTGCCGCGCACTCTCGTCCTCGACGGCTTCACCGATCCGACGGTCGACGAGTCCAGGGGCGCGGCCCTCCTCGTCCCCTTCGAGGACCGGGCCGTGACGATACGGGCGTGGGCGTACGGGGATCGGTGGATCGCCACGGGTACGGCACGGGACGCCGAGGGGGCCGAACGGCCGGTGCTGACGGTCGCTCACCGGGAGGTGCCGCAGCCCCTGGCGGTCGTTCCGGACGAGGACGTCGACTGGATGGAGCGTCTCAAGGAGATCACCGGCTGGACACGGCCCGCCCAGCGGCCGGACGTGGACTGGGCGGAGATGGAGTCGCGGCTGGGCACCGAGCTGCCGCGCGACTACAAGCGGATGGTCGAGACGTTCGGCGTGGGCGCCTTCGACGCGTATCTGGACCTGAACCAGGAGCCGTGGGCGGGGCTCAGGGAGGACGGCCTGCTCATCTGGGCGGGCACCGAGCACGAGGACCTGTACTGCTGGCGGGCCGACGGCGACGACCCCGACCGCTGGCCCGTCGTGGTCCGGTCCTTCGACAACACCAAGGACCACCTCTTCGACAGCGGGACCGCGCGGTTCGTCTGCCGCATCCTCGTCGACCCGCACCACCCGTACACGATGGCCCGCTACTTCGACACCCACTGGTTCATGAGCTACCGCGTGTCATGACCTGGATACGTGCACACGGCCGGTAGTTCACCTCCGCTTCGCCGACGCCTGGTGATCTGGTCTCCGTCGATCCCCGCTTCCGATCACCGGACGCCTCAAGGAGTCATTTCATGCACAGAGCCACCCGCCGTCGCCTCACTGTCGCGACCGCGCTGGTCACCGCCACCACCGCCGCCGTGGCCATCACCAGCGCCGCCGGCGCCTCCGGCGGCAAGGAGCAGGCACGGAACGCGATCCAGGACGGGAAGGCGAAGAACGTCATCCTGCTGATCGGCGACGGCATGGGCGACTCGGAGATCACCCTCGCCCGTGACTACACCGTGGGCGCCAACGGGCGCCTGAACATGGACAAGTTCCCGCTCACCGGCGCCTACACCACCTACGCCGTGCACGCCGACGGCACCCCGGACTACGTCACCGACTCCGCCGCCAGCGGCACGGGCTGGGCCACCGGTGTGAAGACGGTGAACGGCCGTATCTCCAAGACCCCCGGCACGGACAAGCCGGTGAAGACCCTGCTGGAGCTGGCGCGGAAGAACGGTTACGCCACCGGCGACGTCACCACCGCCGAAGTCACCGACGCCACCCCGGCCGTGCTCGCCTCCCACGTCACCGACCGCTCCTGCCAGGGGCCGGCCGACATGGCCAAGTGCCCCGGCGACACGATCGCCGCCGGCGGTCCGGGCTCGATCGCCGAACAGGAGGTCAACCACAAGGTCGACGTGCTCTTCGGCGGTGGCAGGCAGCGCTTCGACCAGGCCGTCACCGACGGGAAGTACAAGGGCCTTACGGTCACTCAGCAGGCGCGGAAGCAGGGCTACCAGGTCGTCACCGACGACGCGTCCATGAAGGCGGCCAAGGCGGGCCGGCCGGTCCTCGGCCTCTTCGCTCCGGGCAACGTGGCCACCGAGTGGACCGGCAAGGCGGCGGCGGTCGGCGGCACGGCCCCCCAGCGGTGCGTCACCTCCAACCCGAGCCGCCCGTCCGGCACCCCCAGCCTCGCCGACTCCGCCACCAAGGCGATCCAGCTGCTGGAGGCCAAGCAGCAGGCCAAGCGCTCCAAGCAGGGCTTCTTCCTGCAGATCGAGGGCGCCTCGATCGACAAGCAGGACCACGCCGCCGACCCCTGCGGCCAGATCGGTGAGACCGCGGCGTTCGACCGTGCGGTGAAGGTGGCCCGCGCCTACGCGGCCAAGCACCCCGACACCCTGGTCGTCACCACCGCCGACCACGGCCACACCAGCCAGATCGTGCCGCTGGAGGCCACCCCGCCCGGCCTGTCCTCCACCCTGGTCACCGACGAGGGCCAGCAGCTCAAGGTCAACTACTCGACCAACACCCCGGGCCAGTCCCAGGAGCACACCGGCACCGAGGTCCGTATCGCCGCCCAGGGCCCACTGGCCTACCGGGTCCTCGGCATCACCAACCAGACCGACCTGTTCACCACGGTCCGCGAGGCGCTGCGTCTGCGCTGAGCCTGCGCAGCGGCGGCGGAGCGCGTCAACTCCCCCGCGAACAGGTTCACTTGAGGGCGTGCCGGTCGGCCGACGGCACGCCCTCCCGGCGTCCCGGGGCCGCGCACGGCGAACGGGGCCCTCCATGCAAACATTTGATCTATCCATAGGAAAGTCATTAAGGTCATGCTCCAGCCCCCGCTCAGGCGATCACTCAGCAGGAGTGACGGCGAAGGGGACCGCCCACCGACGTGCCCGGCAGGCGGCTGAAGGAGCAAGGAGACCGTCCCTCGTGGCGTCCCATCGTCGACCCAAGCAGCCGAGCCGCACGCGTGTCACCGTGCTGACCACCGCGGCAGCCGCCGCCGTCGTGCTGAGCGCGAACGCCGCCAACGCCGCTCCGAGCGAGAAGCTCGGCAAGGACGAGGTCAAGGCGAAGGTCGACAAGCTCTACGAGCAGGCGGAACAGGCCACCGAGAAGTACAACGGGGCCAAGGAGAAGCAGCAGAAGCTGCAGAAGGAAATCTCCACCATCCAGGACAACGTGGCCCGTGGCCAGCA